>VGYC01000058.1 GCA_016873095.1 Planctomycetota bacterium
CCAATCCTGCAACGTCTTCGACTGGCTTGTCGAGGCAGTCCAAGCCCACCACAATCAACAAAGGGCAATATCTCTATTGCCCGCGCCGTGAACCAATACGACTTATGTCCGCTTTCGCTCGGAGTACATGCAACTCTGGCGGCAGTTCTTCGATCCGGTCGGCATCCGGCTGGCGCTGGACAAGAAGCGCGTGAAGGCAGAGGTGTATGTGCTGCCGATGATAAGCAACGAGTATTACAACCAGCTTTTCCGGCTTTCCGGCCGTGACACGCATCAGTTCGATCCAAAGTGGATCTCGCCGCGCTCGCTGGCGCACTTCACAATTGCATTTAATCCGCAAGGTTGGTTCCGGGCCCTTGGCGACTGGGCCCTCGTTCGGATCGACGACGGTGAGGGGCTTGCGAACTTGTCGGAATGGTGGGTGAAGAACGACCTTGTCCCGAGATCGCAGGACGAGCTGCGCAACGGTTCAATTGCCAAGATTCCCTTGCTTCCGCTTACTGCCGGAGTCGGCATCCGAGACCCACAAATTGTGCAGGCCGACAAATTGGAACTGATGCGGTCAATTGCTAGCTTTCTCCGAGCAGATTCGTCGAAATCCCTCGACTACAAGAAGACACCGATCTTGTGGTCCCGCCTCGGAAAGGAGAGCTTCCTCTTAACTTACTTGAACCAAATTCATGAGAATCTCAAGCTGACGCACGTGGAATTCTATCAGATGATCTTTGACAACGGCTGGTACGTTTCCTTCGACAAGCAAGCGCTCCACGACATCATCGATCGCGCCATCGAGCGCAAGCAGAAGAAGGCGAGGGCCGAGACTGTCCCCATCAACGCGTCGCTGTACATTGCTCCGAAAGCGGCGAAGCAGTCGGCGGCGGCGCTGCGGCAGTACCTGGAATGGGAGACGCACAAGCGGGCGTTGCCGAACAATGCCTTGTGGGGCATCCTCTACCGCGCGAACCTGCTGGATGAGAAGTCGCCGGCGAGCGCGAAACGGCAAGCCGCGCTGCGTTTCCTCGGCTTCCTCCCCGTCAGCCCCGATGATGCCGCGTACCGCTACGATGCCGCCCGCGGCGAGGTCGTAAACCTCCGCCACGGCTCGCTGCGGCAACCGAAGCTGCACGACACCATCGCCGCCGACTCGCCGCTGGCCGGCCTGCTCGACCAGTTCCCGACCCTGCGCGTGGACCTGCGCTTCCGCGAGGACGGCTTCCATTCGACGATCACGGTGGAACGCAAGCCGTAGGCGACGCTGCCAGCGTCGCCTACCTGCCAGCGTCGCCTACCCGTCGCCAAGGCAAAATTGCCGACGCTGGCAGCGTCGGCTACGCTCCCAGCCGCCTCACGTTTCCAGCATCTCCGGGAACTTCTCGCGGTACCACTGGCGCAGTATCTTGACGTCTTCCTGGGTCGGCGAGGGATACGGGCCACGGCAGCGCAGGCTGGTCTTGAGGAAGCCGCTGGCAACGCCGCCCAGCCGGTCGAAGGCGGAGTCGGTGAAGCCCTTGGGGCTGAACGTCTCCAGGAACTCGAACAGGGCTTGCAGCTTGGCGCAGCCGACGTTGACGGCGGCCCAGTTGCGTTGCTCGGCTTCCTGCCACAGGGGCAGGATGAAGCTCGGATTCCAGTAGACGACGGAGCTGCAGCCGCCGCGGGCGCCGTGCGGGCCGAGCGGTCCCCACAGGTTCTCGCCGACGAACACGTTCGTGAATTCTGAAAGCTGGGCGCATCCCAGCGGTGTAGAGCCCAGCGTGGACTCATTCGCTTTCACCATGATGTAACCGGGGACTGCGTCCTTGATCGCGCGGTGCTGGTCGAGCGTCAGTGATTTCTTGCAACGCCGCGTTTCGTAGATGGATAGCGGCAAGCCGCCGGAGGCCCGGCTGACCTCGCGGAAGAAGGGTGTCACTTCCTTGTCCGCGACCTCCATCCAGAACGGCAGAGTCACCTGAACGGCGTCGGCGCCGATCTCGGCAGCGTAGGCCGCGCGCCGGCAGGCGCCGAGGGTATACGTCGAGCTGACACCTATCATGACGGGCTTGCCGCCGGCGTGTGCCTCCTCGACGGTCGCGCGGGCTACTGCTCGGAATTCGTCCATCTCCATGGCGTAGAATTCGCCCGTTGTGCCGCCGGTGTAAATACCCGGCATGCCTGCCTTGCAACAGCGGGCGATGTCGCCACGGTAGATTGCCTCGTCGAACTGATCGGTATCGGTCCATGCCACTGGTAATCCCGCCCAGGGGCCGGTCATGGTTTCACGCGTCAGCATTGCTGTGTCCTCCGCTGGATAGCGTAGTATGCGCAGCGCTAGTTGTCTTGATCCGAGTACCGCTCATGTGGCCTGCCGGCGGTCTTGCTCGCCTCTCGAAACAACGAGCGTACCTTGCGGGCGACGATCCAGTCGGCAAGGCTGGGCCATAGCCGATTGACGAGGACGATCAGCTGACCTTGCCAGGTCAAGCACGTTTCGTGCTTGCCGCGTTCCAGCGATTTCAGTGTGCTCCAGGCGACCTTCTCTGAAGTCATGCCTTGCATGTGCTGCAGCGGCATGAGGGCCCGGCTTTCGAGCAGGTTCTTGCCGAAATTCGAGCGGGTCAGGCCGGGACAGACGACCAGGACGTCGATGCCGTCGCAGGCCAGCTCGGCGCGCAGGGCCTCGCTGAATCCTTGCACCGCGAACTTGCTGGCCGAGTACTCGGCGCGTGCCGGCAACGCCCGCTTGCCAACGATGGATGAGATATTGACGATGGCCGGCCTGTTGCCGCACCTGAGAAGGGGCAGGCAGACGCGTGTCGTCTCCGTCAGGCCGAAAAAGTTGACCTCAAACACTTTGCGCAGCCGTTCGCTGTCGGCGTCGGCAAAGTGCCCGGTGGCACCGACGCCGGCGTTGTTGATGAGCACGTCCAGCCCGCCGAATCGCTCCCGCGCCGTGGCGACCATCAAGTTCCGATCGCTCGCGCTGGTGACGTCGGCGCGCAGGACCTCAAGAGGCCGGCCCTGACGGCGCGCCTCGGCCGCAAGATCGTCCAGCAACTCTGCCGACCGCGCCATCGCCAGCACATGCCCGCCGCGCTTCGCCGCGAGCAGTGCCAGTGCCCTGCCAATGCCCTGCGAGGCCCCGGTGATCAGCAGCCGCGCGCCGGCAATCGCTCGTCGTTGTCCCAAGCTACTGGCTCGCCTCCACCGCCATTTGATGGAAGAAGTGCGTCACCTTGTCCTGGTTCTTCAAGAGCCAGTCGATGTCCGGCTCGTTGCGCATCGCCTTGTGGATGGCCTTGGCGGTCGCCTCGCGGTGTGTCCCGAAGAGGATGTTGTAATCGACCTTCTCGTCGAGCACGGCGGGATCGAGCCAGACGGAGGCAATGATGCCGAGATCATTGACCTTGTTCTTCGGGATGCCGCCGGCGCGGACGGCATCGAGCACGCCGTTGGCGATGGCCGCCTGCACGGTGCCCATGAGAATATTGGTGTAACGCGACGTGGTGACCGTGACCTTGCTGACCATGAGAGTGACCGGCCGGACCTGCACATCACAATTGAGAATGGCAAACACGCGCGAATGCCCCTTGACCTGGTCGCCCAGCAGGTTGGCGATGGCGTAGCCGACGGGGCCATCCAGTTCGCCGATCACGACCTCCGGCTCCGCTGCCGACCAGCCCGGCTCCGCCTCGACGAGCGCCTCGCCGGTGCGCAGAACGATGCGGCCGGTGGATCGTGCTTTCTTCACGGACTTCTTGGCCATTGCAAAACCTCGTTTGGGAATTGTGACAGGAAGGCGTCGCGAAACTGCAATCTTATCCACAGCGCCGGCCAGGACAATTGATCACTGGTCGCGTCACGCCATTTGCCATCACTGGAATCCTGACCTATATTTCCGCAAGCCCCTGCGATGACAGGCCGTTCCCTTGTCCGCGCGGCGGTGTTTCGAGCCACGAGGCGATCCACGATGCGAGAAGACCGCAAGAAAGTCTGGATTCACGAGTTTCAGACCAGGCTGCTGATACGCTTCGGCTTGTACTGGCTGATTTTCGTGGTCACGTTCATGAACCTGCTGTTTGCCTGGCGGCTGCTGTCCGAGGGGCCGGGCAACGCGCTGGAGCAGTATGTTCAGTTCCTGACCGACTACGCGCCGGTGCTCGCATGCCTGGCGATGATGCTGCTGCTGATGGCCTGGGACGCGGTCAAGTTCTCGCATCGGCTGCTTGGGCCCGTTTATCGCATTCGCAAGACGGTGCAAAGCATCGCCGACGGCGAGCCGGTCCGCCCCGTCAAGTTGCGGCAACGCGACTACCTCACCGAGTTTCGCGACGATTTCAACCGCATGCTTGAAACACTGCAGAAACAGGGCGTACCGGTCTTGAAGCCGAACGACCCCGCGGATCAGCAACAACAGACGGCATGAGCATCACCTGGCTACTTGACGGATTACTTGACGGGACGGCTTCATGATCTTCTCCCTCCTGAAGTGGTTGACAGCCCTGTGTCGCATGGCCGTCGCGCCGACGGCAAGCAATCGCCGGACGCCCGTACGCAAGGGTGCCACCGCACTGGAGTATCTGTTCGTCATCTCGTTGATACTGGTCGTGCTCATCGCGGGCGTGCAAAGCGTTGCCAACAGCACCAAGGGGCTGTTCAACAAGTCGAACGACGCCACTTCCAAGAAGTCTAATTAGGGCTGCCCTGCCTTTACCAGAAACCGCAATCAGAAGCGGTACACGCTGCCAGGCCTGACGGTTTCGAATCCGGTCAGGGCGAGAGCCTGCAACTCGGCGATGACCTGCGCTTGAAAGCGCGCCTTGATGTGCACGGCAATGAACCTGGCAGGCCTGTTGACCTTGCGAACCTCGCCGGCGAACAGCTTGGGAGTCAAGTGACCGGCTATGTCGGCGAGTCGTGCTTGTTCGTCAGGAAATGTCGCTTCGAGAAAGATTGCCTTCAGGTTGGCTAGCCGGTTGGCGCGATGCCAGATTTCCTCGGTCGGGCCCGTGTCGCCGGGCATGACGACCGCCGCGGCGGCATCCTCCACGATGAAACCGAACGTCGGCACCGAGTGATGCACCGGTACGGGAGTGATGCTCAATCCGCCGCAAGACACCGCCTGCCCTGCGACCAGCGGGTGCAAGCGCAACAGCGATTCTCCCTTGCGCGACATGCCGATGAAATCCGGCCACAAACGGTCGTTGAACACGTCACGTTGCAGCGAATCAAGGACCTCGGCGCTGCCGTAAACTGTCACCGGCGCCGCACCTTGGTCGAAGACGTTCTCGAGAAAGATGGGCAACGACGCAACATGGTCGATGTGGCTGTGCGATAGGAATACGTGCCGCACACGCGTCTGCTCGGCGGGACTGCCCGCGAAGCCGAGGCTGCCGGCATCGATGGCGACGTCGTCGTTGATGAGATACGTCGTCAAATAGTGGTACAGGGTCTGAGCATCGTGGCCCAGGCCGGTCGGCGCCAGCGTGATGTTCACGGACTCAATCTCCTCGCCTCGTGCGGCAGGGAAATGAAGGTTCGCCGGGCAGCCGCAGGCTCGTGCCGGGAAGGAGCGCCTGCATTGCTGATTGTAGCGGAGCGGTCGGGGAGATTGCAACTGCCTACCAGTCTCCAAGTCGTCCAGTCTCAACCGAGCGGAGGCCGATATCCCGCAAGCGGAGTGGCATCAATGGGGCGTCGCATTTGATTCATTGTGCCAGCCGTGCGCGGCAAGTTCCTCGATATGGCGGGCGATTTCCGCGGCGCTGGCGGGTGATTTCAGTTGCGGGCCGAAGATGACGTGGATGACACGACCGCGTGTGCGTCGCTCTGTGGAATCGTCGCCGCCCACCGGACCGCAGTAGACCGGGAGAATGGTCGTCTGGCCATTGCTGGTCAAGTCGGCAAGCAGCCTTTGGATGTTTTCCGTGACGGCAGCATCAGGAGCGCCGACAGCCAGCAGATCGTCGCGCTGCACGGCCTGGCGGCCCGCTTCGAGAAGGCCGGCGAGGGTTGTCTCATCGATGGGCCCGGGCTTGAGCACGTGGAATGACGTACCCGAGACGAGGCGCACTACCGGCGCGGCCGCCCGCTCGTGCTCGTTCTCCACAAGAATGAAACGTGTGCAGCGGTCCGTGGCGGACACGACCTGCAGAGCACTATCGATGGTCGCGCAGTTGCTCGCCAGGATCACTGGACCGCGCGTCGGCAAGTGTTGCATTCCGGCCACGCGAATGCGAAACCGGCCCAGCGACCGCAGCCAGAACGCCGAACGTGTGATGAAATCCGGCAACTGACGGCACAATAGCAGTAGAATCCCCAGTGCCATCAAGGCGGCGCCGAGGAACAGGTAGCGCGGCAATTTCTCGTTATCGTATACCTCCTTGAGCGGCGTTCCGGCCCGGCGAATCCGGTAATGACGGGCATCGTGCAGATCGTAGCTGCTGATGACGACCTCGTCTCCCTTGCTGAGCCCGCCCCCGGCCAGCTCGAACAAGCCGTCCTCAAAGGATGTCGGCACATCGACGATGATCGCCTCCATCTCCTCGTCGTCGGCCTGCTTGACGCTCTTGGCTCGAAATGGCATGAGGACGCCGGTCCTGGCTTCCTCAATGAGGATCACGGCAGGGCGGCCCTCCTTGTTGTAGCCGAGCTTGACCAGGATGCCGGCGGCCACGTTGTCCTTCTGCGGCACCTGGGGCGTTAGTCCGACCCGCTGACTGCCAAGGACCAGGACAAAGAAGAGCAGCGATGCTGCCATGGCCCCGGTGACATTGATGAAGTTGCTGGTGGCGATCAGGTCTCCCTTGCTGGTCTTCGGCGCGCGGTGCTGCAGCAACGTGTAGAGCGGCACCATGTAGAAACCGCTGCAGAACCCAAGGATGATCAGGATCACGACCAGCCCGCTCGTCCAGTCCATGACCGCCGCGGCGATGCTGAGCGCGACTGCCATGCCCAGCGTCCCGAGAGGCACCAGCCCCAGTTCCACCTTGCCGCCCGAGAGAAACCCGGCCAGAGGCGTGCCCAGCCCAACGCCCAGCGCGACCGTCGCCACCACCAGGCTGGTCTTGAACTCGCTCCAGCGGGGGTTGCGCGTCTCGCCATGCATGTACATCGCCGCGCGCATGTACGACACCATGAATATGAAGAACGCGATTCCCAGCACCGCCAGGATCAGCGGCTTGGACCGCAACAGCGTGCCCAGGTTCTGGAACAAGGGCTTCAGCAGATTGCGCGGAAACAAGCGCTCGGGATTGGCGGCTGGCAAGCGTTCGATCATGAGGCTGGCAATCGCGCCGATGATGGCCAGCAGCAAGAGGATGCCGCCGATGACCCACTCGCGATCCCGAAACCACTCGGATAGCAGCCCTCCCGAGACCGTGCCAAGAATCGCAGCCAGAAACGTGGTGGATTCCAGGATGCCGTTGCCACGCGACAGCACGTGCGCTTGCAGCATCTCCGGCATGGCGCCGTACTTGGCCGGGGCAAAAAACGCGGCATGCGTGCCCATCAAGAAGACGGCGGAAAGCACGAGCCACGCTCCGACTGGCTCATGCAGCACCGACCCAAGATAAAAGCCGCCCAGGGCCACCACAGCGATGGCGATCTCGGCCATCTTCCAGAGCACCAGCGCGGTGGTCTTGCTGAATCGGTCGGCGAAATAGCCCGCCAAGGTGCAGAACAGCGCCCAGGGCGCGTAGAACAGAATCGGCATCAGCGAGATGGCCTGTGCCTCCGTCAGGATGCCCTGATGAATGGCGTAGAACATCGAGGCAGCGTGAATGGCCTGGTCGTTGAACCCGGCCAGGAACTGGGCCACGATCAAGCCGCTGAAGGTGCGGTTCCGGAGAGTGTCGGCCGGCTGAAAAGCCATCGCGAGTCAATCTTGTCAAGCGAATCAGGCAAGCAGGCTATAGTTCTATCTCGCTACTATAGCGAACGCGCTTCGCGGCGGCGAGACGCACGCAACCGGGGCGCATTCGCTTCCGCCCGGCGGTTCAGGGCGAATGAGGCCGCGAAACACGGAGCCGCAAGCCAGGTCACGGCACAAGAACCGCCTGAGGCGGAACTACGAACGTGTCGCTGCTGAATCGCTGACCCTGCGCCAAGGGCGGGTCTCCCGATGCCAGGAGACCCGCCTACTCAACCCGACAAGAGGAAAAACGCCATCAAAGCTGATCGAGAAACGCGACCAGGTCGCGCTTCTCCGCCTGGGTTAGCTGCGTTTCGAGGATCAGGTTGAAGAACTCGACCACGTCTTCGAGCGTGAGCAGCCGGCCATCGTGGAGGTACGGC
This sequence comes from Planctomycetota bacterium, assembly GCA_016873095.1. Lineage (GTDB taxonomy): Bacteria > Planctomycetota > Planctomycetia > Gemmatales > Gemmataceae > VGYC01. The sequence continues at coordinate 8,275 of VGYC01000058.1, forward strand.
GGCGACTCCTTGATGCCACGCAGCGTAAATGTCTTGATCGGCCCCTGGGCGGTGGCGACCATGCCATTGATCCGCTGTGGCTTGTAGAAGCGTTCCACGCGCAGATTGTGCATCGAGTTATCGGTGTAATACGGCGCCGGGTGGCACATGGCGCACTTGGCCTTGCCGAAGAACAACGCCTGGCCACGCATCTCCGGCGAGTCGGCCGAAAGCTTCTTTGGATTCAGCTTGCCGTCCAGTCCGAGATTGGGCGCCGGCGGGAAATCGAGCAGGTCCTGAACCTCGGCCATGAAGTGCACCTGTGTCGAGCGGTTCAGGAAATTGATGCCCTTGGCGATGGCGGTGAGCGGATCGCCGTCGAAGTAGGCGGCAAGCTGCTCGAACTCGGTGAAGTCCTCCACGCTCTTCATGGCGCGCTGCGAGCCGAAGATGCGCTGCACGTTGACGCCGCGCAAGCTGACGGTATCGATGCGGCGCCGGTGCGACTGCGGGCGTATGTCGCCGACCAGGTGCGTCGCCGACGAGGTGTGGCCGTTGACGTGGCAATCGAAGCAGGCCACGCCCTGGCTGGCGATTTCCGTCTTGCGATCGTGCGTGGCGTTGAATTGCTGTTGTGGGAACTGCGTCACCAGCAAGCGCATGCCTTCCAGGTCCTTGGCGTTCAAGATGCCCTGGAACAGGTCCTGGAAATTCTCGATGGTGACGACCTTGCCTTGTGACACGTCGCCGAGGTCCGGACGTGTCGTCAGGAACATTGCCGGCGGAAACTCGGGCAGAAAATGCTCCGGCAGATCGAAGTCGAGATCGAAGCGCTCGAGGCGTTTGAACTGCTTGATCTGGTGCTGTGGAAATACCATGCCGCCGACTGGATGATTGGGGTGCGGCAAAGGCAGGTAACCCTTGGGGAACAGTCCCTTGTCGCGGATGTCTTCGGGCGACATCTTCGCAAGTTCCTGCCAGGTGACGCCAGCGGGCAGCCGGGCGGTCGGGCCGACGGGTACAGGCTTGCCACGTGTCATCTTGGTACGCTTGCTGACCTTGCGCGCGAGGTCGTAACGCTCTTCGAGCAGCGCCTTCTGCCGGGCCATGACCTCGGCCTTGCCGGCCTTGTCCTTGGCCATCATGTCGGCAAAGGTCTGTTTGCCGATCAGCACGGGCGAGATCTGGTCGTAGCTGGTCTTGCCGACCTCACGCTTGGGAGGCGGCGCGTCGTTGTTCGGCTGGGTCAGCGATTGCCCGGCCAGCACGAGGGCCAGCCCGGCACCAACAATTCCGGCCAACCACAGCCGAGGATTACGAATTCTCGAGTGTCGCATGGAGAGCCTCCTGTAAAAATGGCCGCTCGCGTCCTGGCGCGCATCGGCGCGTCGGCACGCGGTGCAGATGTCCTTCTAGCCATGCATCTTCTATAAGTGAAATATATAATTGCTATTCTTTCGATAGGATCCGCCTATGGCAGGATCCGCCTATGGAAATGTCGCTATGGAGCTGCAGCAACTGCGCTACTTCGTGGCGGTGGCGGGCACCGGGAGCTTCAGCCGTGCAGCGGAGCGCTGCCAGGTGACGCAGCCGTCGTTGAGCCAGCAGATCGCAAGGCTGGAAGGCGGTCTGCGGCAACGACTCTTCGACCGCACCGGCCGGCAGGTGTTGCTCACCGATGCTGGCCGACTCCTTCTGGCGAGTGCCGAGGCCATCCTCGCCGCCGTCGAAGACGCGGAGCGCAAGCTGCGCGAGAGCGACACACTGGCGGGCGGCCAGGTCACGCTTGGCGCCTTGCCGACCATCGCGCCCTATTTGCTGCCGCGCGTCCTCAAGAAATTCATGACCCGCTTTCCCGGAGTCGAGATCACGGTGCACGAGGACGTGACCAAGCATCTCCTGGAAGGCATCACTGCCGGCGACCTTGATCTGGCACTGATCGCGCTGCCCGTCCCCGACGAACGGCTGCACGTCGAACCGCTGCTGACCGAACCGCTGCTGCTGGCGTTGCCGCCCAGACATCGGCTGCTCAGGCGGCGCCGCATCGGGCTCAATGACCTGCGGACGGAGCGCTTTATCTTGCTCAACGAGATGCATTGCCTGGGCGAACAGGTGGTGAGTTTTTGCCGGGCCAACGAGTGCCATCCGCGCGTCGGCTGCCGGAGCGCGCAGATTTCGACCATTCAGAACCTGATCGCGCTGGGCCAGGGCGTGTCACTGCTGCCGGACATGGCCCGCAAGGCGGACGTGAGCCGCCAGTTGCCATATCGCCGCCTATGGGGCGCCCAGCCGACGCGCACCATCGCCGTCATCCGCCGCAAGTATCGCTCCACGGGACTGGCCGTGGAGCGCTTCGTGGGACATCTGAAGAAGGAATGCAGCTGACGGGGCTGACGGTCATTTCTCCCGGTACAGCAGCGCCGGCGCCAGCATGCCGCCAGTCCCCAGTTCGTTGAAGAAGGTGCGCGTGCACAGGATGGCGATCTTGTTCGCTCCCGGCTGGAGAGCCGTGGTGATGTCGAAGGACACGGGCTGGCAATAGCCGTCGAAGTCCGCGCTCGATTTGTTCTTGGCATCCACGAAGGGCACATGCTTGCCATTGATGAACACCTTGGCCGTACCGTCCGTCGCACCCAGCCAGAGGTAGACCTTCTTGCCGGCCGGGACGGCAGGGACATTGACCTGCGTGCGGTACCACATCGACTTGAACCAATCGTGATAGCCGATCGTGGACCAGGTTTCCAGGCACACGTCTGTGGTCTTCCATGCCTTGTCGTCGAAGTCAGCCCTGGCCCAGCCGAGCGACTCGCCCTTCTTGTCCTTGTCCGCCTGGTAGCGAAACTCGCGGAGCGGCTTGGCAGTCAACAGCTGAAACTTCGAGGCAATGCGATTGGCATCGTCGTACGTCTTCTGATAGAACTCGCCGAAGTATCGACCATTCACCGTGTCATCGCCGGCCCAGGATGCGTTTGTGAAGCAATGCTGGTGCTTGTACTTCTTGCCGAGGGCCGAGACCCGCTTGCGCCACGCGGCCGCCTCGCCGGCCAGCTTGTCGAAACGCCCTTCCGCCTGGTCGTAGCGAAGCTTCATGAACAGTTCGAAGAGCGACAGAGACTCGTTGGCCAGGGCGACGCGCTGCTTCTCGATCGGCGACTTGCAAGCGGCGATGGCGTCGTTCAGCAGTTGCCGGGCCTTCTTGAGCCGTTCGCGCGACCAGAAGCGCATGTAGGCAAAGCCGCAGCCGGAGTACTCCGGCGTCGTGGTCCAGACGTCGTCCACGAAACTCCAGTAGGCGGCCATCGGCTTGGCAGCGGCGCCGTAGAATCGCGTGTTGATCTCGTCGATGATGGCGGCCGGCTTCAGGCTCGGGTCCCAGGCGAGGCGGCAACCCATCCAGTTGGCGTGCATGTGCGTCTCGAAGTTCGGCGTCGTTTCCGGCTGCCAGAACTTGCACTTGTTCTTCATCACGAACGGGATGTCCAGGCTCCAGCGCTTGAGCATCGGCATCGGCGCCGAAGTCTCGGCAAGGTTGTCGGCGTAGCAGTACATCGAGATCTCCTTCGACGCCTTGGCCCAGCCCTCGACCAGGTAGCGCAGTTCCTTGGCGCCGTGCGCCGAGTCATCCGTCATCGAATGATAGCGGCACAGCGCGATGGGCGCGATCTGCGGCACGATGTTCGGATGCAGCTTCTCGCGCACTGGCGGACGGATGTACTGCGCGTAGGCGAGCATGCCGAAGAGCACGTCCGGCTGCTTGGCAGCCACCTTGGTGGCGATGCGGTTGCACAGCACCATGAGCCGATCGGTGAGCGACACGACTTGCGAGGTTGGGTCGAAGTCGCCGGCGTCCAGGGCCTTGTCCTCCTTGGATTCGTCGAAATCCATGCCGTCGTTGGGCGAAAGTGAGTACGTAGGCTCGGGGGCAGTGGCATGCCGGTCCAGGATGCTTTTCGCAATGTGATCGGCCAGGGTGGCGCTGCTCCACTTCAAGCGCACGGGGTTTGGCTTGCCACCCACCACGCCGACCCACTCCGGGTGCTTTTTACGATCTTCCTTGCTGACGTACATTTCGAGCGCGTGGCCGGCGGACAGCAGCAAGCCGCCATGTCGGTTGCGCCGCTTGAAGGCATCATCGGCGTACCAGATGCCGCGATATGTCGTGCCGGGCGCCGAGGAGAAGTCCAGCTCCGGTAGCGCGATGGTCTTGGTTTGTGGAACCACTTCACCCAGGTCGCTGGGCATGTACCAGCGGCAGCCGAGCCGATCCAGCAATTCATAAACAGCGTAGCTGGCGGCCAGATCGGACTCGCCCAGCAGTCCCACGCCTCTCGGCGAGACGACGACGCGGAAGCCCTGCCTGAAGGGAGCCTTGATCTTGCCGGGACCGAAGGTCTTTTCGGCCAGCGCGCCGATGAGTATGGCGAGTTGCTTGCCGTCCGTGGCTGGCGTGGTCGCGATCTCGACTTTCGCGCCGGAGATCTTGCCCAGGTACAGCGCGAGGTCCTTGACCGACTCGCGAAGCCGTTGCCGTTGCCGCTCCGCCTCCAGGGCCGGGCCCTTGAGCTTGTTGACATCCTTGTCGCCTGCCATCCCATCTGCGGCTACACGAATCGCCGCCTGCGGCCGGCCATCCTGGATCAGCACGACATCCGCGGCCGTCACCGGCGCTATGAAAAGCACAAAGGCGGTTAGCGTGAACACTGGCCTTATCGCGATCATGATGCCTCTCCTCTGCCTGGAAACGCCCTTGCCTCTGCGTCGGGCTGTGCAATTGATCTAGGAGGTGGTACACGGCGCGGCAAAGACGCCCCATCGAGACAAGCGATTGACACACGCCCGACATTTCGTTATTCCAGCCGGCCGCACTGCCGATGCATTACGCTAGGACCATTACGCCACGCCTTGGCGGCGCCGGCGGCAATTCGGCAAATCTGGGGAACAAGGGAGGAATGAACATGGCCTGTCATCACGGGAATCACGAGCACAAGCACGGCCCTAATTGTGGGCACACCGGCATCATGCACAAGGGACACGTCGACTACCTGCACGACGGCCATCTGCATCACCAGAACGGTGGCACGGTCGAAGAACATTGCCTGGAGGTAAGCGGAATCAACCCCGCCGTCTGCACGCCGCATCACAGCTGCGCCGGGCATGAGAAGGGACACAAGCACGGCCCCAACTGCGGCCACGCCGCCATTCCGCACGGCGACCACATCGACTACCTCGTGGACGGCCACCTGCACCATCCGCACGGCGACCACTGCGACGACCATGGGCCGGTGCAACGGGCTTGATCGTCCATCTCCGGGAGTGTTGACGCCCGCAAGGGCGCTGGGTCCTTTGGCCGGTGACTGTGCGCGCGACCTGCTGTGTGCGCTCGTGCAGCCAGCACCTCGGACTGCACGAAGAAGAGCGAGCCGGGCGGCGAAGGTAAAGAGACCTTCACCATCAGTCCCTCGGCCAATGCCACAACGGTCACGCCGGGAGCACGAGAGAATGTCACGCTGACGATTCGGCCCTCGCGCCGATTCAAGCAGACCGTGAAGCTGGAGGCCAAGCCGTTGCAGGATGGCGTCAAGCCAAGCCTTGAAGAGAAGGAAGTCACCGTGGATGGCAGCAACCGCGACATCAAGCTGACCGTGGCAGCCGTCGATAGCGCCGCGGCTGGCAAGTACGGCATCCGCGTGACGGCCACGCCCGAAAAAGGCGACCCCACCACTTTCGATCTCGACGTCAATGTCGAGCGCAAGCGCGAAGACAAGTTTGAGATAACCGGCCCGCTCACCTCCACCAACGTCACCCAGGGGGACAGCAGTACCGCCACCGTGATGCTGCGGCCATCACGGGAGTTCAAGCAGACTGTCAAGCTCGAGGCCAAGCCACTCGAGGACGGCATCAAGTGCGAAATCCAGGACCGATCAGTGAAGCTCAACGGCGAAAACCGCGAGATCAAGTTGACCGTGACGGCGGACAACAACGCCACCGTCGGCAAGCGCAACATACGTGTGACCGCAACTCCCGAGAGCGGCGGCCCCAGCTATGTGGACGTTACCTTCAATGTCAAGAAGAAGTAGAAAGGAACCTTTCCCATGCAAGCCAGTTTTCAAGCCCGCCGAGTCTCGAAGCCTCGTGCGATCGTCCTGCGCGATGCGGCCGGCAAGGGCTGTATTCTGCTGTCGACCTTTCAGGGCACGATTGTCATCGCGCCCAAGGGGTCGCGAACGGTGGAAGGCAAAGTGCTTTCGACCGAGGAAGCCAGCTACGAGTTGCAGCCGGTATGGTGCACAGAGTCCAAGGCCAAGGTCGAAGAGGCCCGCAAGCGTCTCGGCCTCGATGAGTAGTGACTTTGGACGCCAATCGGTTGAGAGGCGACGGTTCTAGTCCGGGACCGTCGCCTCTTTTTTTGCCGCTGTACCTGCTTTCGCAAAAGGGAAAAAGGCCGGCACGACCTTTGCTTAGTCCATCACAGCGAGTTCGGCAAAAGCGTGTGTTTTTGTGCGGAAACAAACTCGCGGCATCCTCACCACTCATGTTTGGGCAGATTGTTGCTCGCAATTGCGCATCATCTTGCCCACGCGTGATCGCAGCTAGGGAAGGAGACATCATGCTCGTTCTGTCAAGGCGCGTCGGCGAAAAGATCAAGATCGGCAATGACGTGCTCGTCACCATCATCGCGGTCACGGGCAACCAGGTCCGCATCGGCATCGATGCGCCCCCCGAGATGACGATTCTGCGTGAAGAGCTGGAGCCATTCGCCAGAGACGAACGGCCGACGCTCGACCGCGGGCATTCCCGCAGCCGGGTCTTGGTTCATACATGACAGGCAGACGACCCGGGAAGGAATGGGTCGAGGCAACGCCAACAGCGATCATTTGCCCTTTCAATTCCGAAACGGTTCGATCACCACGATTCGACAAGGAGCATCCCATGCGCATGGCAATGATGATTGGCGTCATTTTGATTGTGGCGAGCGTGCTTTTCCTCGGCTACCAGGGCGTGACTTACATCACGACGCGGGACACCGTGGCCCGTGTCGGCCCCGTCGAGGTGCAAACGCAGCGAGACCATCCCATCCCGCTCGGTCCAATCCTGAGCGGCGTCGCCCTGGTCGGCGGCATCATCCTAGTAGCAGTCGGCGCGCGGCGAGGCACGGCATAAGGCGACATTAAGAGGCTGACCGCTATCGCCATCGGCTTGTCGAAGGCACGCAAGAAGGGCGCCAGGATACCGGCGAAGCGACGCAAGGCCGGCTAGTCACTCACCTATGCCGACGGGCGAAGAGTAGCCGCCTACCGGGCACGGATTTTGCACCCGCTACTTTGGTGAAACGCCCAGGATCCGAGCCATCAAAAGAGGAGGCGAAATGTCGTTGAATTCCTGGAATCCGTGGAACGAACCGGCGCACCAACTGGCACGCACTGTCGCCTGGATACGACAGTTCAAGTCACGTGGCGCCATTGCCGTGCACTTTCAGGATGAAGCCGTGCTGCCCAGAGCGATCGAATCCGGGCCAATCATCATCGGAATCTTCAGCAACGAGCCCGTCTTCGCGAATCCCAAGGGTCAACTCATGGTGGCTTGCGTCCGCCGCGAGTTGAAGGAGAACGGTCTCGAAGAACTGGCCTTTGGCTTCAGCGAGGACCTGGGCACCTGGGCGATGATGCTGGCTGCCAGCGACGAACATGAAACCAAGGTGGGTCGCGACTTCCACCGCGAGTTGTTATTGATCGAGTTGGAGAACATGCTGTGGAAGGCTCGCAATCGCGTGTATCAGTGCGCCTGACCGGACCACCCAGCCGCGCGCGGTTGCCAGCGCCAACACTGCCCGCGAGATGCTCGAGCAAGCGCTTGCCGCGGAAAGACTGGCCATCGCGGATTGCAACGAGCGCAGCAAACAAGCAGAATCCTTTGGAGACGTCGGACTGAAGGGGGATCTCGAGAATCAGATCGCGGATGAAACGCGACACAAGGAGGAAATCGAGCACATCCTGGCTGGCCGGTCGCCAAGACTGTCAAGAACAGAAGGAAGCTTGCCACGTCGAGTGTCGCTTGAAACCGGTGACCGCCAACTGTCGCGGCTTTCTGCTCTGCCGAGCGGCTGCTTCTCGCGAAACCACTGACATTGACGGAATACCCGGGCTGGATAGAATCACATAAAGTGAGTTGTCGGCAGTATTTCCGCCGTTTTTCCGTGAAAGCATCCGTGCACGGACCACTTCCTCCTTGCGTTGCGTTGCGCGACGTGTAAGTCACCCGCACGATCCCGCCAAGTCGTTTATCCGGCTAGAGGCAGGCTGGTGGGGAGGATGAGCGTAAATAAGGTTGACGACCTTGGCGGATAATCTGCGGGCTGGGTGAAACGGCAAGCAGGCAAGTTGACTTCGTCAAGACGGCCGTGAAATGACGAGTTCCTCAAGGTTCGGCACTCTGTTTCTCACGGCTATCGGGACGCTAATCGTGGCGGCATCTGCCACGCTCGTGTTCCGGTGGCTGATGCTGCCTGAGCCCGTGCAAGATGACTCGAAAGGCGAACCGGACCGCGGCTTTCGGGAATGTGCTCTGCAGTGCGGCTTGAATTTTCGCATGGCTTTCTTGCCCAAGGAGCAGGGCGAGAAATTCAAGATCAACCTGTACGATCACGGGTCGGGAGTGGCGATCGCCGATTATGACGGTGACGGCCACGACGATATCTACTTCGTCAATCAACTCGGTCCCAATGCTCTCTACCGCAATCGAGGCGATGGCACCTTCATCGATGTCACTCCTCAGGCCGGCGTGGCGCTTGGTGATCGTGTATGCGTGTCGGCAACGTTTGCCGACTACGACAATGACGGCCACAAGGACCTGTACGTGCTGAGCACGCGCGGCGGCAACGTGCTGTTCCGCAATCAAGGCAACGGAACTTTCAAGGACGTTACTCGCGAAGCCGGCCTGATGCACGTCGGACATTCCCAGTCCGCCACGTTTTTTGATTACGACGGCGACGGCCGCCTCGACCTGTTCGTGACCAACACGGCGCGCTGGACGCTGGCGACCTACGATGCCGCACACCGCTATTATCCCGGCAAGTCCATCGCTGTTGGAGATGAGTTCACGAGCAGTCCGAAGGAGTCCAACATCCTCTATCGCAACAACGGCGACGGCACTTTCAGCGATGTGACCAAGCAAGCTGGTCTTTCCGGGCGCGGCTGGAGCGGCGATGCCGTGGTCCTTGATTACAATCAGGACGGCCGGCTTGATCTCATGGTGGGCAACATGTTCGGCCCGTCGCAGCTGTATCGCAACAACGGCGACGGCACCTTCACCAACGTCACGCGCGAGGCTCTTGGGCCGACCTCGTTCGGCTGCTGCGGCGTCAAGGCATTCGATTTCAACAACGACGGCAAGCTGGATCTCTTTCTGGCCGACATGCACTCGGACATGTGGATGGGGCTGGACAGGGACCACGCCTCGCTACGCCAGGCCAAGACTCATCAGCGCACGCGCTTTCCAAACCTGGTTGGACCGAATGTCATCGACCATCCGGAATACAAGAAACAGGACCAGGTCAATGCGGACCTGCTAGGCTATCGAGTGGAGGAAGTAGTCTACGGCAACACGCTTTTCAAGAATCGCGGCAATGGCAAGTTCGAGGAGGTATCCGGTTCGGCTAACATGGAAACCTTCTGGCCGTGGGGCGTGGCCACGGGAGATTTCGACAACGACGGCCACGAGGACGTGTTCATGCCTTCCGGCATGGGCTACCCATTCTATTACTGGCCCAATCAACTGATGATGAACAACGGCAACGAGACGTTCCGCGAGCGCGGTCGGGAACTGGGGATCGAACCCCCCGTACGCGGCATGTATCTGGACGAGCGCATCGGCGGAGACCGGGCTTGCCGCAGTTCGCGGAGCGCGGCCGTGGCGGATTTCGACGGCGATGGACGCCTCGATATCGTCACGAACAATTTCAATGACCAGCCGTATTACTTTCGGAACAAGCTGCCGGCTCGAAACTATCTTGCGTTTCGCTTGCGCGGCACCAAGAGCAATCGTGATGCGATCGGCGCGGTGGTCACCTTGCACCTGGGCAAGGAAATCATGGTCCGGCAGGTCGCGCCGGCCGGCGGCTTCCTGTCACAGTCGTCGCACGACGTGCACTTTGGCCTGGGGGATCGTAGCCATGTCGATCAGGTCCGAATTCGCTGGCCCAGCGGCATTGTTACCGTCATCGCCAATCCTGCGATCAATCGCCGGCATGATCTGACGGAAGCACCCTGAAACCTGGCTGCATTAATCTCGCCTTCCCCGTGACCGCACTCAAACTGGATGGTCGATGAACACAGCGAACAGCTTGCTTGGCCGCCTTGCTTTCCTTGCCGTGGCCCTGTCCAGTGCCGTGCTGCTTGGCTGGTGGCTTTTCTTCTCTGCAGAAAAGCCCGATCCCAACGAGAAATCGAACGCGAAGCAACGCGCGGGCGGATTCAAGGATGTTGCCCGCGCCTCGGGCATCACATTTCACATGTCGTTCTTGCCGAATGAGCAAGGAGAGAATTTCAAGATCAATCTCTACGACCACGGCTGCGGCGTCGCTGTCGCCGATATCGATGGCGATGGTTTCGAGGATTTGTATTTCCTCAATCAGCTCGGCGCCAATGCCCTGTACCGGAACAAGGGGGACGGAACTTTCAAGGACGTGACGCAAGCAGCCGGCGTTGGGCTCGGAGACCGGATCTGCGTTGGCGCCACGTTTGCGGACTATGACAACGATGGCCATCCGGACCTGTACGTAACCAGCACGCGCGGCGGCAATGTTCTTTTCAAGAACCTGGGCAATGGCAAGTTCCGGGATGTCACCAAGGAGGCCGGCGTCGATCTGGTGGCACACTGTCAGACGGCGGTGTTTTTCGACTACGACAACGACGGCTTTCTCGACCTGTTCGTGACGTGCACGGCTAAATGGACGACGAGTTTCGATCGTGCGGCGGGTTATTATCCGGGCCTGGGCGACCTTCTGGAAGTGGCCACCAGCCCCCGCGAGTACAACGTACTTTACCGCAACAACGGCAACGGCACGTTCAGCGACGTCACGGTCAAGGCCGGTCTGAAGGGTGTCGGCTGGGGGGGTGACACCAGCGTTTTCGATTTCGACGAAGACGGCCGCATCGACTTGCTCGTCACGAACATGTTCGGCCGCTCGCTGCTGTATCGCAACAATGGCAACGGCACCTTTTCGGACGTGACAGAGCAGGCGCTCGGGCGCACCTCGTGGGGCGCGATCGGCTCCAAGGCTTTCGATTACGATAACGACGGCAAGCTCGACCTGATGATCGTTGACATGCATTCCGATATGTGGCTGCCGCTGCACCAGCAAACCGACGATACATTGCTGGAATACATTCGCAAGCACGAGAAGATGCGCTATGAACGCGTCAGTGGCCCCCTGGTCGAACTGGACAAGCGCAAGGTCTTGCACGAGAGCAAGCTGGCAGACACGTTTCAGATCGATTACAAGCGTGTGATTTTCGGCAACACGCTTTTCAAGAACCTGGGCAACGGCCGGTTCAAGGAGGTCGCGGATCAGGCCGGGGTAGAAACGTTCTGGCCCTGGGGCATCGCCACCGGCGATTTCAACAACGACGGCTTTGAGGATGTCTTCCTGCCGTCCGGCATGGGATTTCCTTACTTCTACTGGCCCAATCGTCTACTCATGAATCAGGGCAAGGGCACGTTTGCAGAACAATCGGCAGAGCAAGGGCTGGAACCGCCTCTGGGTGGCATTCTTCAGGAAAAGAAGATCGGCGACAAGCCAGCCACGCGCAGTTCGCGCTGTGCCGCCGTTGCCGATTTTCGCAACGTCGGACGACTCGACATCGTCACCAATAACTTCAACGACATCCCCTACTACTATCAGAACCAGTTTCCGCAGAAGAACTACATCTCCTTCCGACTGCGCGGCACCAAGAGCAACCGGGACGCCATCGGCGCCGTGGCCAGGCTGCGCCTTGGCGATAAGACCATGATTCGCCAGGTCCATGCCGCCGGCGGCTATCTGTCGCAGTCGTCGCGCACGCTGCACTTCGGCCTCGGCGATCACGCACACGTGGATCGCGTCGAGATTCACTGGCCCAGCGGCGTGCGACAAGTGATGAACGCGCCGGCCATCAACCGCTTGCACAGCATGGTCGAACCGGACCAGAAGAATTGACGCGTGACAGAATTGATGCGCGACGGCACTCGTTAATACGTTCACGGCGCAATCCGCTGCCGTTCACCAAATTCTCATCGTTGTTCAGCTATCCTCTATGAATGCAGCAGCGATGCCCGCATTCCGCGAGCAAGCGCGTCAGGAACGGAGCGATCCATGCGCGGCAACGTTTTGCTTGGCTTGCTGGCCGCGTTTCTCTTCGCAGCCCTGGCACTTGCCTTTTTCATCGATCCACACCGGAGCCCGGAAGAACCGCGCGACTGGAATGAACTGGGCGCTGGCGGCGGGTTCAAGGAGTCTGCGCGGCAGGCGGGCATTGCATTTCGCATGAAATGCCTGCCAGGCGAGCAGGGCGAGGACTTCAAAATCAACCTGTACGATCACGGTTGCGGCGTTGCCGTCGGAGATTACGACGGTGATGGTTACGAAGACATCTACTTCGTGAATCAGCTCGGCACAAACGCCCTGTACCGAAATCGCGGTGACGGATCGTTTGAGGATGCGACCCGCTACGCCGGAGTCGGCCTCGGGGACCGTATCTGCGTCGGTGCTACCTTTGCGGACTACGATAACGATGGGCACGCGGACCTGTACGTTACCAGCACGCGCGGCGGCAATGTTCTTTTCAAGAATTTGGGCAACGGCAAGTTCCGGGATGTCACCAAGGAGGCCGGCGTCGATCTGGTGGCACACTGTCAGACGGCAGTGTTTTTCGACTACGACGGCGACGGTTTTCTCGACCTATTCGTGACGTGCACGGCCAAATGGACGACCAGTTTCGACCGTGCCGCGGGATATTACCGAGGCGCGGCCGATCTTGTGAACCTGGCCGGGAGTCCACGCGAATTCAATGTGCTCTACCGCAACAACGGCAATGGCACATTCAGCGACGTCACTGTCAAGGCTGGCTTGAAGGGAGTCGGCTGGGGGGGAGACACCAGCGTTTTCGATTTCGACGAGGACGGCTACATCGACCTGCTCGTGACGAACATGTTCGGGCGTTCGCAGCTGTACCGCAACAATGGCGATGGCTCATTTGCCGACGTGACGGACAAAGCTCTGGGACGTACCTCATGGGGCGCGATCGGCTCCAAGGCCTTCGATTTCGATAACGACGGCAAACTCGACTTGCTCATTGTCGACATGCACTCCGATATGTGGCTGCCTGCCGATGTGCTGGCCAGTCAGCAGGTCGCCGAATTCATGAAGAAGAACGAGAAGGTCCGTTATCCCGGGGTCACCGGACCGTCCGTGCTCCAAAAGAATCTCAAGGCGCAGGACGCGGAACGAATGATTGCCGCCCAGTTTCAGATCAAGTACGACCGTGTGATTTTTGGCAACACGCTGTTCAAGAACCTTGGCGGCGGGCGCTTCAAGGAAGTTGCCGACGAGGCCGGTCTGGAAACGTTTTGGCCCTGGGGAATCGCCACGGGCGACTTTGACAACGACGGCTTCGAGGACGTGTTCCTGCCTTCGGGCATGGGCTATCCCTACTTCTACTGGCCCAATCGCTTGCTGATGAATCAGGGCGACGGCACTTTCGCGGAGAGTGCAGCCAAGGAGGGAATCGAACCGCCGGCGGGGGGCCAGCACCTTCCAGAGAAAATCGGCAATGTGCCGGCAACGCGAAGCTCACGCTGCGCGGCCGTCGCCGATTTTCGCAATAATGGGGGACTCGACATCGTCACCAACAACTTCAACGACGCCCCTTATTACTTCAAGAACCAGTTTCCGCAGAGGAACTACCTTTCACTCCGACTGCGCGGCAGCAAGAGCAACCGCGACGCCATCGGCGCCGTAGCGCGGCTGCGCCTTGGAGACAAGACTGTCGTTCGTCAGGTCCATGCGGCCGGCGGCTATCTGTCGCACTCGTCGCGCACGCTGCATTTCGGGCTCGGCGATCAGCGCCACGTGGATCGCCTCGAGATTCAATGGCCCAGCGGCTTGCGGCAAGTGATCGACGCGCCGGAGATCAATCGCCTGCATCGCATCGTCGAACCGGCCGCAACAAGGTGATGTGCAAGCAGCGGCGGACAAGACCATGAATGAAGAGCGTTTTCTGCCACTGTCCCGAGCGAAGCGGCGACTCATCGTCGGCATCGTCCTGCTGACATTTGTCCCGGTGCTTTGCTACCTGTGGTTCAAGGAGCGGCTAGGAGATCCTGACCTCCTGGCGAGCGTCCCCGCCCTGGGGCCCGTTCCGGTGACGGTCGTGCCGGGGGTGCACCTGCTTGGGGGATTGGCTCCCGCCGCTGCCTATGTCATTGAATCCAGCAGAGGCCTCATCCTGATCGACGCCGGACTGGAACGCGACGCGTCTGTCTTGAAGGCCCAGTTGGCGGCCCTGGGCCTGGACTGGAAGCGTTTGCAAGCGATCTTCCTCACGCACATGCACCCGGATCACTCGGGCGGCGCCGAACACCTCCGCGAGCTTACCGGCGCCATCATCCATGCGGGCGGCGGCGACGTCGATGTTCTGCTTTCGCCGCCGCTGCATACTCCGGACGAGCAGCTGATCGCGCATTGGCCGTCACATTCGACCAAGGTAAATGTGCGACTGCGCCAGGACCAGACCATCGTTATCGGTGGCGTGCGCATTCATGCCCTGACCACACCCGGCCACAGCCCAGGGAGCATGTGCTACCTCGTGGAACGAGGCCAGCTGCGGATCCTTTTTTCCGGCGACGTCATCATGACGCTCGGTGGCCCCAAAGTCTCGAAATCCAAGTTGACGAGACCTCTGGGGACGTATACCGCTTACCTGTCACCCTTCTTGGGCGGCAGTGCCCAGGGGTTCCTGAACACGTTCCGGAAGCTGGCAGCGCTGCCACCTCCCGACTTGGTTCTGCCGGGACACCCCCGGATGGACCAGACGTACCGCCGTCCGGCCATGTCGCAGGAGCGCTGGCGCGCCTTGCTCGATGACGGCATTCGCGAGATGGACCGCTTGCTAGCCCGCCTTTCCCGGGACGGCGCCCTGTTTCTTGACGGCGCTCCGAGACAGGTCTTGCCCGGCATGTACTACCTCGGTGATTTCCATGGCCATCCCGTCCCCACCTGGTTTGCCGGCTCACGACTGCACCTGATTGATGCACCGGGCGGCCCGGGTCTGGGAGACTTCGTCCGATCGCGGCTGGCCCAGCTGGGAGCCAGCCCGGAATTACCCGACGTCGTGATGTTGACTTCATGCGCGCCGGAGGCCATGGCCGGCCTCGGAGAACTGCTGGCACAGGGCGGTTCGTCTGTGGTGGTTGGCAAGGCCGGCATCGAGACAGTCAAGGGCCTCTGCCCGCGCAAGACGGTTATCCAGGCGGCGGAGGAATTACGTGGCGACGAATGGTCGGCGGTCACGGCGATTGCGTTGCCGGCGCCGGGGCCGGCATCGATTGCCTATCTCGTTCGCTGCGACAAAAAGCAGGTGCTATTCTCGGGGCGCGCTCCAGCGCCGCTCAACAATCGGCTCGCCATCAAGCGCCTGGTTGGGGAACGCGACGCCCGGCAGAATGATTTCGCGCTGCGGGCCGCGCTCGATCTGCTTGCCGCACATAGGCCGGACGTGTGGCTGCCCGCAGCGTCGTTGCTCGGCTTCAATGCGCTGCTTTACGACGATGACTGGCAAGAACTCATCGAGGAAAACCGGCGCTTTATCAAGTAGTCTCGGACTATCGCGTAGCGAAGTCGTTGTACACCATGCAAAGGTCCACGCCACCATCGCGAACGTTGATCGGAGGTTTTATTTTTCTGCTCATGGCGACGTTGTTGCTTTACGGATGGCACGCTACACGCGAATCTTCTCCAGCCACCGCTGAACCTGCCGCTCTTCTTGGACCCACTGCCCTGACGATCGTGCCGGGGATTCATCTTCTGGGCGGGCTGGAGCCCGCGGCGGCGTATGTCGTGGACACCTCGGCGGGGCTGGTCCTGGTGGATGCAGGGCTCGATGCCGACGCCGGCGCGCTCAAGAAGCAGATGGCCAAGCTCGGCCTCGACTGGCAGCGGCTGCGCGCCATCTTCCTGACGCACGTGCACGGCGACCACAGCGGCGGCGCCGAGCACCTGCGCCGCGCAACGGGGGCGACGGTCTACGCGGGAGCCCGGGACGCCCAGATCCTGCGCGCGGGCAAGCCGCGCTCCGCTTTCTTCGGTTCGCTGTTGTGGCGCGGGACGGCACAGCCAACCGCCGTGGACGTGGAATTGCACGGCAACGAGCGCATCGCCATCGGCAACGCGGTCTTTCACTCCTTGGCCAGTCCCGGCCACAGCCCGGGCAGCGTCTGCTACTTGCTGGAAATGGACGGAAAGCGCGAGTTCTTCTCCGGTGACGTGATCATGTCCTTGACCGGTCACGCGTTATCGATCTCCAAGCTCAAACGGCCGCTGGGAACCTATGCCGCATACTTGTCCCAGCGTGGTCGTGGCGATGCCGTCGCCTTCCTCGATACGCTGACCCGGCTGCGCGCGCTCCCCGTTCCAGATCTGGTGCTGCCCGGCCATCCACGCAATGATGGCACACCGCAGAGCCCGCGTCTGTCGGAAGCGCGCTGGCAGGCGCTGCTGGATGACGGCATTGCCGACATGAAGCGGCTCATCGCCCGCGCGCAAGCCCATCCGCCCAGCTTTCTGGACAGCGGTCCGAAGCGGCTCTCGACTCATCTCTATTTTTGCGGTCTTCTCGAAGGCGCTCCGGTCTACGGTTTTGTGGCCGCGTCGCGGTTCTTTGTCGTGGACGCGCCGGGCGGAGCGCTGCTGACCGATTTTGTGTCTTCGCGCATGCGGGAGCTGGACAAGGCATCCGCGACGCCGGCAGCGCCAACGGCCGTCCTGCTCACGTCCGGAGGTGAGCGTGCAACGTCCGGGCTCGCGGACTTGGTGAAGCGAACCGGGGCCACGGTCGTGGTCGCCGCCGACGGCATGGCCAGGGTGAAGGAGATCTGCCCGCCCGGCACCCGGATCATTTCTGCCGCGGAATTGCCGGAGCAAGGCTGGTTCGAGGCGCGCTCCAGCGCGCTGCTGGGGCCGGGCCTGGCCACCGTGGCTTATCAGGTCGTCCTCGACGACAAGAAGATCCTGTTCTCCGGTGGACTGCCGGTACCGGTCCACAACGAAATCGCCGTGCGACGGCTCTTTGCTGACATCGAGGCGCGGCGGAGCATTGCCGAGTTCCTCGGCTCCCTGAAACAGCTCGAACAGTTCCACCCCGATGCCTGGCTGCCCTCCTGGCCCCTGGAGGGGCACAATGCCAACCTCCATGACCGCGACTGGCAAGAAATCCTGGAAGACAACCGTGACCTGGTGCGCTGATCCGTTCACACGGCCGGCCCCGATTTTTTTTGGAAAGGAACCATGGATCCAGATCATTCACAGGTCCCACGTCAGCACGAGATCAAGCGGCGGCCGATGTGCCGAGCCCTGTTCCGCAAGAGAACATGGCTGGGCATGACCGGCATGGCCTTGCTGGCTGGGACATACTTCGGCCTCGGCGAGCAGTCGCGTCCGGAGGCCCTGGTGGCGGTCGAGGGCAACCTGCATGTCGGACAACCAGCGCCGGACTTCGAACTGCTCGAGGCCGCCAGCGGCCGCAATGTGAAGCTGTCTTCCTTCAGGGGCAAGAGAGCCGTCGTGTTGATATTCGGCAGCCTGACCTGAACACCGCGACTTGGCCGGTCTGGCCAGATCTCAGAGTTGGCCCAGCGTCACAAGGGCCAGGCACAATTTTACTTCGTCTACATTCGCGAAGGACACAAGATGCTGCCGGTCATGCGCAACGGCATCATCGCCATCGACAAGATTGAAGAGGCCCGCGACTTCGCTGAGCGCTGCCAGCGCGCCAGGACCTGCGGCACGAACCTCGGCCTTTCCGTGCTCGGTGATGGCGCGGACAATGCCGCCGGCGCCGCCTACGCCGCCTGGCCGCAACGTGTCTATGTGATCGGTCTCGACGGCTTGATCACATTCAAGGGCCGATCGGGAACCATGACCGGGCAAGACTTGCCCCTGGCACTGGATCGCTTGCCAGCTCCGGGCGGCCTGGATTGACACGAATGGAGCGCAAGGCTTGGCTGATGAAAGGCGCGACGCTTCGTTCTCGCTCACGCTTACGGTTAGAACGAAACGGGCCCAGAACTAAATCGCTGAGCGATAGCAATGATCGAAGAGCAGTTCCCACTCGACCTGTTGCACCTGGCGAGCGAGCGTTTCCAGGTCTGAGCCGGTCCCGCGGACGCGCTCCACGAGATCCACGAAAGCAAAGGGAGTGGTGAACTCGAAACGAAGACCGGCAGCACGCTCCGACAGCGTCTTCAGGACCGGATGATTGCCGACGCGTCGCCACCAGTACTTGCTGTTATTCGGGTCCGGCTCGCGGCGATGCATGATGGCATGCCAGAAGCTGCCGCTCGCCGTCTCGATTTCCTGTGCGCGCTTGTGCGCTTCATCGAGAAAATCGTGATAGAGCCACAACCCCGCCAGGCAGCACAAGGCCATCTCCCGGTCACGGACAACCAGCGGCGCAAACGCGGTCTCAACCGTCAATGCTTGCAAGGCAGGCTGCATCGTCCGGTTGGGGGATCCCGGTCCGAGGGGATTGAGGCGCTTCTCGGCCAGAAGTACAGCGAGCGCCGAGCTGTAGGCGCGGTTCGAGTTCATGATGATGAGTGTTATAGTGCGCCGCCAGTCCGCCCGTCCTTTCCTGGCGGCGAATGGCTCGACTCAGCCGTCGACGCGCCGCGCGGAAGTTGCCGCGAGCCATCTCGCCGGCCAGTGCCGCCTGCTCGCCGGCCACGCCGCCGGCGTGCCGATTTCGCCGGCAGTGCCCGAGCAGCCAGCGCAGCCAGGCCTCCAGACGCACGATCGCGCCGAGCACGCGAAGCTGCCAGCGCGGCCAGTGGCGGGCGGCGTACGTCAGCAGTGAATGCCGCACCACCAGGCGAAGCATGGGCGGCACGCGCCGCCGATGCAGCGGTTCATGGTGCACGACGCGCAACGTCGGCTCGTGCCAGACCGTCCAGCCGCGGTCGCGGGCCCGGCGGCACAGGTCCACGTCCTCGTAGTACAGGAAGAAATGCTTGTCGAGTCCGCCGACGTCGTCGAAGCACTCCTTGCGAATGAGCAGACAACAACCGCTCACCCAGTCGACCTGCCGCCGCCGCCGGCTTGCAACAACCTGGCAGCGCCGCCGGCAGCGCGGCATGATCAGGCCGACCAAGCAGCGCAGCAGCGTGGGAAACCGGCCGACCGACGGTTGCAGGCCGTTATCGCCATCACGAACCTGGAAACCGACGATTCCGGCGCGCGGCGCGGATGCGGCAAGCCGGTCCGCATGGCCGATGACACCTTCGATGAATCCAGGCGTGACGCTCATGTCGGGGTTGAGCAGCAAGAGCCACGACCCGCGGCTGAGGCGAACGCCCTCGTTGACGGCCCGGGCAAAGCCATGGTTGCGTCCCCAGCGCCGTAGCGACACACCCTCGGTCCGTCGAAGTTGCGGGAGCAGCCGATGGGGCGGCGAATGGTTATCCACCACCATGATTTCCACGTCGCCGCGGGCAGCGGCCTGGCTGGACAGAACCTGCCCGGCCAGCGCCGCGGTGTTTTCCCATTGCCGATAGTTGACGACGATGATGGAAAGTCGAGGCACGGCGGCCCCGGTCGAGGCAGGAGCCGAGGGCCGAAGTGGCTGGCGAGTTTCGGTTCCGTCCATGAAATCGACTCCGAAGCAACCGCCCGGATCAATCGGGCCGCGGGCGGAACCACCAGTATAGTGCAGCCTGCCGGATTCGAGCAATGGCGAAGCGGCGGCAGTGTGTCAGTGTGACGGTGTAACGCTCGCCGCTTTACTCGGACACATGTTCTCAATATTTGTGAATGTAGAACCCTCTCTCGAGACATGGTGAGTGTCTCACTGACAACGGTTCCGCACATTCCATGTGCGGAACGCGGCACGCGGAGTGTGCCGCCTAACAATCCGAGGCGTGAGATCGCGCGTGAAGAAACTGTTGCTATTCTTGATCCTCGTGGGCGGGGCCCTGGCCGGCATCGCCGCATGGATCAACTATCCGCGGCGGATCGCCGTAAATGAGAAGATCTTCTCCTACGCGCCGGTCGAGCGCGGCCGCATGATGGAGGCCATTAGCGCCACCGGCATTGTTCACATCGAATCGACCAAGCTCCTGCTCGTCGGCAGCACGATGCCCGGCACGGTTGTCGGCGTGTTCGGCAAGGTCAATGACATGGTGCAGGAAGGCGACGTGCTCTTGAAACTGGATGATCGCAAGCTGCACCTGAAAGTCGAGGAGGCACGCAACGGGATCAAGACGGCGGAAGCGGCCCTGGCCCAGGCCAATGCGTCGCTGGCTCAGGCCCAAGCGCTGCACGAGGCCGCAAGGTTAGCGTTCAAGTACCAGAAAGAAATCGAGGCCAAGGGCGGCTTTCGCTCGGAGCGTGATCAGGCGGAAGTGAAGGTGAAGTCGGCCGTGGCGGGCGTGCAAGCCGCCGAAGCCGGCGTGAAGCTGGCCAAGGCACAGCGCCAGGGAGCAGAAATCCTCGGCCGGGAGGCGCAACTCGCCTTCGATCTGGCGCGCGTCATCGTGCCGCGCGTGTCGCGGCATGCATCGGCAAATACCCTGGCGTCGGCCGATACGGCCGCTTCCGATCTCCCGCCGCACGATTATCTCATCGTCGAGAGCAAGGTTCAGCTCGGACAGCAGGTTGGTCCCGGTGGCCCGCCGCTGTTCACGCTGGCCCGCGATCTCGATCGCATTCAGGTGCTCGCCCAGGTGGCTGAAGGTGACATCGGCAAGGTCAAGAAAGGCCTGTTGGCGGCGTTCACGGTCAGTGCCTTTTCGGATGAGAATGTCGAGTTTCGGGGCAAGGTCAAGGAGATCCGCCCGGTGCCGGCGAACGTAAAGGGCGCGATCTTCTACGACACCGTTGTTGACGTAGACAACCAGCGTGACCCGGACACAAAAGAATGGCGGCTCCGGCCGGGCATGACCGCCGCGGTGGACGTCATTCGTCGCCGGCACGACAACGTCTGGAAGATGCCGAGCGCGGCGCTCAATTTTCAGATGGAGGAACCGTATCAGTCGACCGCCGCCAAGGCGCACCTTGCCGAGTTCAAGCAGCGCGCCGATCAAGAGCACTGGCGGCCGATCTGGATCTGGGATGAAGAAAAGTCTCAACCGTGGCCGGTCTTCGTTCGCGTCGGCGGGCAGGACAAGAACGGCGAACCGGGCATCAAGGACGGCGGTTTCAACGAAGTTCTGGAATGGGAGGCCGGCCGCATACCAAGCACCAGCCAACCGCACCGCGTCATCATCGCCGCCCCGCCAGCCCAGGCTCCGGGCTTTCTCGACCGTCCAGCAAATATCAAGGTCTCCTAGGAAGTTTCAATGTTCAGACCGGAACATTGAACATTGAACACGGAACACTGATGTCCGTCATCGAACTCGACAACGTGCACAAGACCTACGACACCGGCGAGGTGCAGGTGCAGGCGTTGCGCGGCGTATCGCTGTCCGTCCTTGCCGGCGAGTTCGTGGCCATCATGGGGGCCAGCGGATCGGGCAAATCCACGCTCATGAACATCATCGGCTGCCTGGACCATCCCACGTCCGGGACGTATCGCTTTTCCGGGCGCGACATCAATCGCCTCAGCCGCGCCGAACTGGCCAACATCCGCAACCGGCAACTCGGCTTCATCTTTCAGGGTTTCAACTTGCTCAAGCGTTACTCGGCGCTGGGCAATGTCGAACTACCGCTGGTCTACGCTGGCGTCTCACCGCGCCAGCGCCGAGAAAGGGCGCTGGAGAAGCTCAAGCTTGTTCATCTGGAGGATCGCGCCAGCCATCATCCCAGCCAGCTTTCCGGCGGGCAGCAGCAACGCGTCGCCATCGCGCGCGCGCTCGTCAACAACCCGCATGTGCTCCTTGCCGACGAGCCGACGGGCAATCTCGACTCCAAGGCCGGCGCGGAAGTGCTCGGCATCGTCAAGGACCTCAACCGTACCCTGGGACAAACGGTCATCCTGGTAACGCACGACGCGGCCATCGCGGCCCACGCCGATCGGCAGATCATCATCCGCGACGGCCTGGTGGACAGCGACATCATCCGCCATCATGCCCACTGCCCGGAGCTGGAGATGCTGGACGAACCGTTGCGCACTGGCGAATGACACTTCATTGGCTGTGCCGGCTTCTGGCAAGGCTGCAGGTGCCTCCATAATCCGCGTGCTCCCCAGTGACCCGACCTCGGCTGTCACATCGTCATCCTGGCCGCGGGGTCGTCGTTACGTATCGTCATGCATAGCATCTGGCCGGACGGCAAAAAAGATCCTGCCACACGTGGTGCGGCAGAATCGGGGTCCTTGGCCCATTGCTGAAACGCAATCGCCGATCCAGGAGAATCACCCTTGGCCATCCACGAGTTGAACGACGAAGAAATCCGCACCTGGTCGCTTGAGAAGAAGGATCGCTGGTGGCTGGAGAATGTCTTTCGCGGCGATATGCCGCAGCTGACATTGCGTTCGGCCACGACGGGTATGATCCTTGGCTCGATCCTGTCCTTGACCAACCTGTACGTGGGCGCCAAGACCGGCTGGACGCTGGGTGTCGGCATCACCTCTGTCATCCTGGCCTTCGCCATGTTCAAGGTACTGGCATCGCTGGGATTGGCGGAAGAATTCACTGTGCTGGAAAACAACGCCATGCAGTCGATCGCCACAGCGGCCGGGTACATGACGTCGCCCATGATCTCCAGCCTCGCCGCCCTGATGCTCATCCAGAACCAGCTCGTGCCCGCGTGGCAAACTCTGTGCTGGATCATCGCGCTGGCGATTCTCGGCGTGCTATTTGCGTTTCCGTTCAAGAGACGATTCATCAACGACGAGCAACAACCGTTCCCCGAAGGACGGGCCGCGGGCGTGGTCATGGATTCGCTTCACCACGGCGACGCCATGTCCGGCTTGCTGAAGGCCAAGCTGCTGGTCATTTTCAGCTCGCTGGCAGCGGTCGTGAAATTCTTGCAGAGCGAGGCCATCGCCAAGGCGGGCGGGTGGGTCTGGCATCTTCCTGAGTATCTGGACGACTGGCTCTATCGGCTCTGGGGCTGGGTTCCGGAGATTCGCGGCACACCGGTCACGCAACTGACGCTGCGTCCGGAACTGGATCTCCCCATGCTTGGCGCCGGCGGCCTGATGGGCATGCGCACCGGCGCGTCGATCTTGCTCGGGGCCATCGTCAATTACGCGATCCTGGCGCCGATCTTCATCGAGCAGGGTGACATTCTGCGCAACGCGCGCCGGGCCGTGGGCTTTCGCGAGATCACCTTCTGGTCGCTGTGGTGCGGCGTGGGCATGATGACCGTTGCCTCGGTCATGGCCTTCTTCGCCAAGCCCGAGATTCTCGTCGGTGCGTTTCGCAAGTTCTGGAGCCGCAAGGACACCGCCGAGCCTTCATCCGATGTCCTGGGCCACATCGAATTACCATTGAAGGTCTCGCTGGTGGGCATTCCGCTGGTGGGCATGCTGGTCATATGGATGGCGCATGCCTTCTTCGGCGTCAACCCGCTCTTCGGCGTTCTGGCCATCGTCCTCGTGTTCTTCTTCTGCCTGATCGCCATCAACTCGACGGGGCTGACGTCGATCACGCCGATCGGTGCGATGGGCAAGTTGACGCAGCTGACCTTCGGCGTGGTAGCCCCCGGCGACAAGTCCGTGAACCTGGTAACCGCCGGCATCACGGGCGAGGTGGCCAGCAACTCCGCCAACCTGCTGAGCGACATCAAGCCGGGTTACATGCTCGGCGCCAAGCCGCGGCAACAGGCTCTGGGCCACGTGCTCGGAGCCATTGCCGGCGCCGTGCTATCGGTGCCGATCTTCTACCTGGTTTTCATCCGCGATGGCCGGGACACGCTGAGTCCTGACCGAGCGCTGGCGCCGACGCCGATGCCAGTCGTTGATTTGAATTTTGGCGAGTTCCCGATGCCGGCCGCCACCATCTGGCGCGGGGTGGCCGACGTGCTTGCCGAGGGCCTGCATCGCATTCCGCTATCGGCGCAGTGGGCCGCGCTCATCGGCATTCTCATAGCCATCGTCTTCGAGCTGGCGCGCATCCGCAGCGCCGGGCGATTTCCACTGTCTCCGATAGGCATCGGGCTGGGGTTCGTGATTCCCTTCACAACCTGCTTGACCATGTTCCTCGGCGCCTTCGTTTTCTGGATGATCGGTAGGTGCTGGAACTCGCCGGAAAGCAAGATCAGCCAGGTTGTCGTGCAGAACCAGGAGCCGATCTGCGCCGGGCTGATCGCCGGCGGTGCCTTGATGGGCATCATCGTCGCCGTCGTCGAGGTTTTTTTCCTGGGGTCGTGAAGCTGTGACGCGGCGACGGCTTCAAGCGTCGCGCATGGCTTGCTGAAACAGCTGCTCGAACTGGGGCGTCAGGCCGCCGAGTTTGGCTAGCTCTTGGCGGAGGTCTTGCAAGAAGGCTTTCTCGGCCGGGTCGATGCCGCCGCCGCCATAGAGCATATGCAGAATCTGGTATTGCTCCATGGAGGAGATCTGGCCGTCCGCGAGCAGATACTCTTTGAACATGGGAAAGAACCAGGCGTCAAAGGCCGGGCACGCCGAACGGGCGTCGCCGCGCATCTCGATGAGCACTTTCATGTCGTCGTCTGCAACTGGGCCAGGCGGCAACGCGGCCTGAATCGTTGCCAGGTCATGCTCGTCGATCCGGCCATCCTCGCCTTCCACCAGAATCTTCGACTTGAGTGGTCGCAACGCGCTCATGACACGCTCCGCAGCTTACGCAGCTTGGCAATTGTTCCCAGGCCAACTTACAGGAAGGTCGCCGCGCTGGCTACCTGGTCCGCAGCTCTTCGCCAGTGCTTTTCCCGCCTCGACATGCCGAGCCAAAATGGGTACCACGGCATGGCCATGGATGCGCACGCCAGATCGTGGGCATACATGCCACCGAGGAAACAAGACGATGCTGCGATCCCTCCAGAGTGCCTTGCGCAATCTGCCAATGCCCGGCCTTTTTCGCGCTCGTCGCCGCGTAGCCGTGCCGGCGCGGGCCAGCGCTGCCGAGATCTTCACGGACATCTATGAACGCAACGGCTGGCGCGGCAAGGAATCGGTTTCCGGCACCGGCTCCGATCCGGAGCAGACCCGTCGGCTGATCGCCGTGCTTCCGGAACTGTTTCGCGACTTCGGCATCCGTTCCATTCTCGACGCCCCGTGTGGCGATTTCAGCTGGATGCGCCATGTCGATCTCGGCAATATCGCTTATCTTGGCGGCGACATCGTCGATGACCTGATCGTTCGCAACCAGGCCCACGCGCGGGAGGGAGTCGCGTTTCGGCGCATCGACCTGCTCAACGATGTGCTGCCGGCGGTCGACCTCATTCTGTGCCGCGATTGTTTGGTGCATTTCTCCTTCGAGTACATCTTTCAGGCGCTGGCCAACCTTTGCGCCAGCAATGCAACATACCTGCTGACGACGACGTTTCCTTTGTGGCGTCGTAATCGCGTCATCCAGACCGGGCAATTCCGGCCGTTGAACCTGGAACTCGCGCCGTTCCGTCTGCCGCCGCCGTTGCGACGGCTCGAGGAGGGCTGCACCGAAGCCCGTGGCCGTTACGCCGACAAATCGCTGGGACTGTGGCGCATCGCCGACATCCGCAAGTCACTCAACGCTTCCGCGTGAACGCTATGCTGTCCGTCGCCGCCAGCGCCGACCCGGCGGCCAAACCTGCCATCGACGACTCCGTGAGAAATCTGCGCCAGCTTGCCTGCGCGAAGTGCGACACTCTCATCCGACAATCATTTTGGACGGATGACTTGCCACGGTGCATCGCGGAGTATGATTTCCCTGACAACTTCCGATTGCAAGAAGAGGCACCCATGGACAAGGAAAAACTTCGGCGGCAAGCAGGGGGACACATCGAGAGCCTTCGGCTGGCGGGGGTGGAATGGTTGCCGGCGCCCGTAGCCGGCGCCGCCCCGCCGCGCTGGACCGAGGCAGCGTCGCCGGAAGCAGCGACCGCACCGCTACAATCGCCGGCTACAATCGCGCCGGCAGCGGCCGCCGTCGTCGCCGAGATCTCGCCGGAGGACAAGCGCATCGCCTTGCAACTCCTGGCCCAGGAGGTCAGCAAGTGCGAGCGATGTCCGGAGCTGGTAGTGAGCCGCACGCGCACGGTGTTTGCCGACGGCGCTTGCACCGCGGAGCTGTGCTTCATCGGCGAGGCGCCCGGAGCGGACGAGGACGCGCAGGGAGTGCCGTTCGTCGGCGCGGCGGGGCAACTCCTCAACAAGATCATCGTCGCCTGTGGGCTCAAACGCGAGGACGTCTACATCTGCAACATCCTCAAGTGCCGTCCGCCCGGCAATCGCACGCCATTGCCCGATGAGGCTGCCAGGTGCCGCGGCTTTCTCGACCGGCAACTCGAACTCGTGAGGCCCAGGTTCATCTGCGCCCTTGGCGCCTGCGCCGCGCAGAACCTTCTGAATACGACAATATCCATCGGCAAGCTACGCGGCCGGTTTCACGATTATCGCGGCATCCCCGTCCTGGCTACCTATCATCCCGCCTTCTTGCTCCGCAGCCCGGACAACAAGAAATTCGTGTGGGAAGATATGAAGCTGATGCTCGCCAAAATGGGCAGGCCGATCCCGGCGAAGTCGTCGTAGGCGACGCTGGTAGGGCGCTGGCAGCGTTGCCTACGGGCGTTCGAGTTCGCTGGCCGTAAGGGCCCGGGCGTAGAACCGCAGATCGCGTAGCGAGCCGTTGAAGTAGTCGTGCGTGCCGAAGCCGATCTTGAGCGGCAGCGCGTCGCCGAGGTCGAAGGCATCGGCGTCGAACGGCATCGATTCCGCGACCTGCTTGCCGTCCACGTATAGCCGCAGCCGCTGGCCCTGGCGGACAGCGGCGAGCCGATGCCAGCCGGGCGACAGCTCACGGTCGTGGGTGACACACTTGCCCGCTTCGAGGGAATGGACATGCCCTGAAGGCAGTGTGCCGCAAAACAGCTGCCCCTGGAAAACGGCCACCGACCAGGCGCGACGATAGCGTGTCGCTGAGAAATCGAGCCGACCCGTCAGCGTCCAGCGGTCGCCGCCGTCGAAGCGATAGACCTCGGCGAGCGGCAGCGTGCCGGCGTAGAGCCGGCCGTTGTAGCCGGCCATGCCCATCACTTCCAATTCCTTGCCGAGCCGACCGGCGTCACGCCACTCCTTGCCGCCCGCGAGACGAAAAACCCGGCCGTTGGGCCAGGTGCCGCAGAATAGCTCGCCGTCATGGACCTCGAACGAGTATGTCTGCCCGGATTTTTCGAGTCTGCCCATGTTCTCCCAGCTCTTGCCGTCAAAGCGAAACACGGCGCAGACGTCGTAGCTGGTCGCGTACAGATGGCCGTTGAACACCGTGAGCGCATCGACGCGCTCGCCGTTCTTGGGAAGCGGACAGGCTTCCCATGTCGATTCGCCGGCGTAGCGAAAGAAGCCAGCGGGCTTGTAGAGCGAAGAAGCGTACAGGTCGCCGCGATAGACGACGAGTCCACCGACCGCCTCGGTCTTCGGCAGCTGGCCGCAATCGATCCACTTCTTGCCCCCCTCGTAGCGGTATACCTTGCCGCCGAGGTTGGCGTTGGTGGTCTCCGGCAGCGCGGAGCCGGCGAGCCGGTACCGTCCAACACCGGCGTACAACTTGCCGCGATAGGCCGCCAGGCTGGTGACGGCGTTGCACGGAGCGGGACTGCCGCAATCGAGCCAGCGCGACTCGCCGTCGAGGCGATAGACATGGCCGGCCTCGTCCTTGCTGGAGCTGTCCTTGCCGGGTTCGCAGGTGCCGGCATAGAGTTGGCCGTCGTGCACCGCCAGCGCCATCGTGTAAATCGACTTCCCAGGCCGGCCGCGGTCGCGCCACTTCGGCTCGGTGCCGGCGTCGATACCGAACTGCAGTTGCCGGTAATTCGCCTGACTCGACGGAGCGCCCGCATGGTTCTTGATGCACCAGGTCACGCCGCGCCGCTTGAGTGGATCGTACATGCTGAGGATGTCGCCAAGCACGTCGTCAAGCTTGTCGGCAGTGTGCGCCCAGACGGAGAAGGTGAAGTCGTTCTTGCCGAGGCGGAGGCGCTTGCTGGCCGGGACCTCGATGTAGCCTTTGCGGCCGGCGAAGCGGGCCGCCTTGCCCTCAAAAGTGACGCCGTGATTGACGCCGTGCAAATTGTTGCCGGAGGAATCGCGGGCGTCGCCGGCGAGTTGCCAGCGGCCGACCGGTTCGGGTTCCCCGGCCGCGGCGGGCACCCCCAGCGCACCGAACACGACGCATGACCAAAGCCATCTAAAGCTGCAAGGCATGATGCAATCTCCCGCCGTCAACGTGCTGTCTGAACCACTGTCAGTTCGCCCTCTAATAATCTCTCATAATACGATTTGACGGCCCGACATTCATGACCTAGGGTTCATCCAATCCTCCCCGCAAGAATTCATGAGGGCGCCCGAATGAGTCGTCCGTGGGCCGGCCGTCGTCATGGCGTGGCGGCGGTCGAGTTTGCCGTTGTCGTAACCGGTCACGGGTCGATATAGCTCGGAATCGTGGTTTCGGGTACTGTTGCGGTTGGCATGGATGCTCCACCGACAGTATCGGCAGAAGTGTTGGCATCGCTGCCGCCTGAAGTCCTTGCTTTGATCAAGTGGCAGGCGGAGCAGATTCGCGTGCTGACCGCGCGCGTGGCGGAACTCGAAGCCAAGCTCGGCAAGAATCCCAGCAACTCGTCGAAGCCGCCATCGACCACGCATCCGCATTACAAGAAGCCAGCAGCCAAGCCCAAATCGGGAC
>VGYC01000059.1 GCA_016873095.1 Planctomycetota bacterium
CAGTCGCATTCAACAGCGCAATGCCGCCGAGAACTTTGCTTTGTTGCGAAAGATGGCCTTGAGCTTGCTCAAGCAGCATCCGCGCAAAGACAGCATCGCCCGCAAGCGCAAAGCCGCCGCCCTAAATGCAGATTTTCTCGCAGAAACGCTGGCCGGCGCAGCCAAGCTGGAGAGAATTTGACGATTTCGCCCTGGAGTTTACCCCGAGTGCGGAATCCCCCTTGATTGATAAGGAGCTGGTACGACTGGAACAGTTGGTGGATGACGCCCGTCGATCGTTAGCGCAAGCGCGGCTGGAGGCGAAAGTGATTTCGGCAGAAGGGGCCGACGTATTCCAGGTTCAGCTTTGCTTGCCGCACGACCGTAAGTTCTGCCTGCCGGATGGAGTCATTGCCTATTGCTGGCCTATCACGCTTCCAGAAGGTTCCGCCGTGACCGTCAAACCGGGCTCAGGAATCGTGGCTGAGTTCTCCCGACTTTCCTTCGGAGGATTGACATCCTTTTTCGCGTTCAATCTTGCTATTGCCGACGGCGAACGAAAAGTCAGCGCTCGTTTTGTCTTGAACCTGCCCTTGGATGGCGCCCCCGTCGATCGGCGCGAGCGCATTCTGCAATCGCTGCTGAGCAATCGGGCCGAGGTACTGCGTTTCTTGCTTCTCTTGCTTGCCGAGGCAGGCACCGACGCGGCCGGCATCCTTCGTATTCCGACTCCATTCCAACAAGGCGAGAGTGGCAACGGACCGGGCAGCATGGGCGTTCCGCTCTTTGAGACCATGGTGCGTGCCCTTGACCGGCAACCCGAGAAGTTGGAACAAGTGGCACGGCTCGTGGATGATCTCCAGAAGACGCCGGGAAGCAAGGATTTGCTGCCTGAAGGATTTGAGTTGGTCTGGCAGCCGATCTGGAACGCCTACAAGAGGATGAAGTCATGAGCATCCTTGGCGAGCGCCCGAATACCTCCAAGGTCCTCGATACCCTGAAGGACTTCCAGCGTGACACAGTGGATTACGTGTTTGACCGTCTTTACGGCAGCACGGCGCCGACACGGAAGTTCCTGATCGCCGACGAGGTCGGCCTCGGCAAGACTCTCGTAGCGCGGGGCGTGATCGCCCGGGCTATCGACCACCTTTGGGAGAAAACCGATCGGATCGACGTCATCTACATCTGTTCCAATGCGGACATCGCGCGCCAGAACATCAACAGGCTCAACGTCACTGGAACAAGCGACTGTTCGCTGCCCACGAGGATTACCCTTCTGCCAACCACGCTGCAGAACCTACGCGAGAATCCGATCAACTTCGTCTCCCTGACTCCCGGCACTTCCTTCGACTTGCGATCAAGCCTGGGCAAGGTAGAAGAGCGGGCTTTGCTCTATTGGCTCTTGCGCGACGCTTGGGGCATGAAAGGCAAGGCGCCGCAAAACGTTCTGCAGGGGAACAAGTCGAA
The DNA here is from genome assembly GCA_016873095.1 of Planctomycetota bacterium. Classification (GTDB taxonomy): domain Bacteria; phylum Planctomycetota; class Planctomycetia; order Gemmatales; family Gemmataceae; genus VGYC01. Next base: position 1,447 of record VGYC01000059.1, read on the forward strand.
GGCCAGTTTTCGTCACTGGGTCAGGAATTTCAAAGACTGGTATGAGATCGACGCTGGGCTGGCGCAGAACTTTGTCCGTGCGCTAGACAAGCACATGGCCTCGGAAAAGGAGGAGGGACAGCCGACGCTCCGCGATCGCTTTGAGGCTCTTTGCGAGCGTTTCGCGCATTCCCGGAAGCATGTACCTTCCGACGACAGATACGATCGTGCGTGCCTCGTCGGTGAACTGCGGACGTTGCTCGCGGTCAGTTGTCTTGAAGCGCTGGAACCCGACCTCATCATCTTGGACGAGTTTCAAAGATTCAAGTATTTGCTTGAAGGCGAAGGCGAACTCAGTCGCCTGGCTCGTGACCTATTCGAGTACGCGGGGGCGCGGGTGCTGTTGCTCTCGGCAACGCCGTACAAGATGTACACGCTGAGCCATGAGGCAGAACAAGACGACCACTATGCGGATTTCTTGCGAACTCTCCGCTTCCTCCAATCTGACCAAGAGCAGACTCGGCAATTCGAGCAGCTTCTCACCGAATACCGCCGTGAGCTATTCCGGCTGGAAAAAGACGGCGAACGATTTCAAACGCTCAAGCAAGAGCTTGAGTCGCGACTGCGTGCCGTGATGGTGCGCACGGAGCGCCTAGCCGTTACGGCAGATCGAGATGGCATGCTCAAGGAGGTGCGTAGCTCGGCTGTCCAACTCGACTCCCGCGATCTCGAATCCTATGCCGCGTTGCAGAAGCTGGGCCGCGTCCTTGAGCATAGTGACGTCATGGAATACTGGAAGGCAGCTCCTTACCTGCTCAACTTCATGGAGGGTTACCAGCTCAAGGAAGCCTTTGAAAACATAGCTGACCTGCCTGAGTTGGAGGCCAAGGCTGCTGAGATTCTCGCCAAGAGTCAGACTATGCTGCTTCCCTGGTCGGACATCTCAGCCTATCGAGACATCGACCCCGGTAACGCACGCTTGCGGGCGTTGCTCGCAGATACAGTCGCTGCCGGCGCCTGGCAATTGCTGTGGATGCCTCCTTCTCTCCCCTATTACCGCCTTGACGGCCCTTATGCCAATCCATCTGTCGGTTCATTCACGAAGCGGTTGGTCTTTTCCTGCTGGCGCGTGGTCCCAAGGGTTGTCGCCTCGCTTGTCAGTTATGAGGCGGAACGGCGAATGATCCGTTTGTTCGAGGCAGAGCCTGAAAACTCGCCGGAAGCGCGAAAGCGACGGCGACCGCTGCTGCGATTTGCGCGCACCGACGGCCGTCTCACCGGCATGCCGGTTCTGGGCCTCATTTATCCGAGCGTCACGCTGGCTCGTATCGGCGATCCGATGGCGCTGACCATGAAATTGAAACCGGAGAACGGTCTTCCGAAAGCACAAGTGTTGCTCGATAGCATCCAGGCGCAGTTGCAGGACCTTCTTCCTACGATCGGGGCAAATTCAGGAACAGGGCCAAAAGACGAAGCCTGGTATTGGGCGGCGCCGATACTGCTCGACCTGCAGGCTGATCCGGAGGCAACGCGGGCTTGGTGGGCAGAGCAAGACCGAGCAGATCGCTGGGCGGGGACAGCGTCATCGGAAGAGGACGACGACGAGTCACGCTGGGCGGATCACGTTGAACATGCCAGGCAACTGCTTGAACAAAAAGGCCTGTTCGATGAGCAACTCAAACTTGGTCCGCCTCCCGATGACTTGCCCCTTGTGCTCGCTCAAATGGCCTTGGCCGCTCCTGCAATTTCAGCGTTGAGAGCAATCGGGCGAGTCGCAGGTGGTCGTGAAGCGTGGAGCATGCCCGAGTTGCGAGATAGCGCTGCTCACGTCGGCTGGTCATTTCTCCATCTATTCAATCTGCCGGAGGTAACGGCCCTAATACGTGGCATCAATCAAGAAGAGCCCTTTTGGCGGCGAGTTCTGGAGTATTGCGTGGCCGGCGGATTACAGGCAGTCCTTGATGAATACGCTCACATTCTGCGAGAGTCACTTGGTCTGATCGACAAGCCGGCGCCGGAAATAGCGCGCGAACTCGCGGAAGCGATGCGCAGCGCACTCACATTGCGCACTTCCCCCTTGCGTGTTGATGAGATTAGCGCTGGCCCTTCGGTCAAGAAAGTTGTCCTGGGCGACCGCGTCATGCGTGCCCGATTCGCATTGCGATTCGGCGAGGAAAAATCCGAGGATGGCCAACCTGCGGTTCGCAAGGATCAAGTTCGTGAGGCATTCAACTCGCCCTTCTGGCCCTTTGTTCTCGCTACGACTTCAGTAGGCCAGGAAGGGCTCGATTTTCATTCATACTGTCACGCAGTCGTCCACTGGAACTTGCCATCAAATCCAGTCGATCTGGAGCAACGGGAAGGGAGGATTCACCGTTACAAGGGCCACGCCGTCCGCAAGAATGTGGCAGCCCATTACGGCCTTTCCGTGCTTGATGACAGTTGCGATCCGTGGGAATCACTGTTTCTTGCCGCCCGGCGAGATCGTGCTGACAAGTTGTCAGATATTGTGCCGTTTTGGGTCCTTGAAGGGGACGCACGGATCGAACGCCATGTGCCAGCGTTGCCACTCAGCCGCGACTTGGATCGGCTGACCGCATTGCGGAGGTCGTTGGCTGTGTACCGAATGGTATTCGGCCAGAATCGGCAAGAGGATCTCATTGCGTATCTGCTTGGTCAAGTGTCTGAAGCAGACCTGCAAAAAGTCATCTGCGACCTGAGGATTGATCTCGGACCGCCACATTGATGCGCGATCTGCACGGTCGAGTGGTCCCTTGGTTCAATCCGCAGTCTTCCCCTGCGCCACTTCGCCAAAGCTCCGCACTTCGAGCAGTTTCTGAAACTCGGCCAGAATCTCCGGGTGATGACCGGCCAGGTGCCGCACGACGCGCGGGTTGTCCAGGAGCTTACGCAAGTAGCCGACGACCAGGACCAGGTTGAGCGTGTTCTTGCCGTGGCTTTCCTCGATCAGCTTGAACTCGCGGCCCAGGGATTCCAGCTCGTGTTCCATCCGCGAAATGTCTTCGGGGGTCAGGCCGCGGATGTCCTTGCTGCGCTCGGCGTCGATGAGCGACTCGGCCGGCGTGGCGGCAACCAGGCACTTGGCGTAGCCGACGGAGAAGTTGTTGGCGGCGCACATTAGCTCGGAAATCTCGATCTGACGCATCGGCTTCACTTTGCGAAACTCTCGCAAGGCAAGGGCGGTTGCCCGCTTTTCCTTGAGCAACTGAACGGCCTCTGGGCAAATCCCGTCCAGGAGGTCGCGCTTCTGGCGGATGCTGTGGACATCGACGTTGAGGGCGCGGGCGATCTTGTCCTCGGTGACGCCGTTCTTGATGGCCCGCAGGATCATGAAATGTTCCTGGATCGCGGAGAGCCGGTTGACCTTGTGGTTGTAGGTGAAGCCCTCGTCGTCATCGGAGATCAGGCACTTGGCCGTGGCGATGCCCAGGAGTTTGAGGATCATCAGCCGCACATGGCCGTCGAGCAACATGAAACTGCCGTCGGAGTTCTCCTGGGGGAACACCACCAGCGGCTCGATCAGGCCGAGTTCGCGGATGGATGCCTCGATGCACTGATACTTCGACGTCTTGCGAATGCTGTCGTCGAGGAGGCGCATGGGCAGGATTCGGGTCAGCTCGATCTCGACAATCTCCTCCTGGCAGGCCAGGTGGACGGTGTCATTCATGGCGTGTCTCCGTGGTCATAGATTTGTGCGGCCAGGAACTGGGGCAGGGAATCCAGCCCTTCGGCGCGCAGGAGCGTGACGAAGTGGTCGTCCTTGAAGAGCTGCTTGAGCGCCGCCCCGGCAAACAGCAACCGCGTCTCGTTGATCTTGGCCTTCTGGACGATCATCTTCTGCCGCATGGTTTCCTGCTGGAACGTCTTCAAGAGGCTCTCGGTGGAAACGGGCTTGCCATTGGGCTTGCGCTGGTTGCCGCGTGGTTTTTTGCCGCGAGCGCGCCGGGTCTCGATCAAGCGCCGGGCGCGGGTCAAGGCGCGGCCGCGCAGATCGTTTCGTTCGTAGGCATCCTGTAGCGCCCGCTGGACGGCCCTGTCGTCGGAGGTGGCGATGGTGATGGCAACGCTGAGCGGCAACTGGCCTTTTTCGACCGCTTGCAGGAGGCGATCCTCGCCGCGAGCGAGAAGCTGGAGGATGCCGCGAATGTAGGTCACGTCGAGATCAGTTTTGCGAGCGATCTCGGCATGGCTGTAGCCCGCTTCCTTCATCCTCCGAATTTCGCGGATCAGCTCGACGGCTGAATGCTGGCGCCGGGCCAGGTTCTCGATCAAGCTCATCAGGTGCAACTCTTCCATCGTGCCCCATACCTGGATGGCGGGAATCTCCGTTTGCCCCAGGAAGAGGTAGGCTTCGAGCCGGCCCTGGCCGCACACAAGCCAGTACCGTACCTCGCCGTTCCTGCCCTCCATCAACGCCACCGTAACCGGCTTCTTGAGCCCCAGATGCGCAATGTTCAGGGCGATCTGCATGAACTTCTTGCGGCCGCGCTCGCGTGGGTTGAGCACTTCGATCTGAGTGACTGGAATGTAACGGATCGTGGGATCGTAGCGGATGGTCATGCAGCCACCTCAATCTTTCGGCGCAGGGCCAGGGTCGCGAAATAGTCCAGGTTGTCGAACTGGTACGTATCCAGATGAGCCCCGTTGGTTTCGCACAAGAGAAGCCGGGGCGTCTCGATGTCCATGATGGGCAAAAGATAGTAGTCGGCGGGCCTGGCGTTGGCCGGGTCCATGCGGACCAGGATCGTGATGTCTGGCGCCAGACGCTGGTCGAGCTGGATGAGCCAGCGAAGCGAGCCGGCCGGGGTTTGCCGGCAGCGTGACAGCACCATGGCGGCGCTGAACTCGCCGTTGATGAGCAGGAGGTCAGTGGTTGCGTCCCTGGTCACCGTGGCGCCGGCGGCATCCAGGCGCTGGGTCACGTCGGCGACGAGCTGGGGATAGAGGGTACGCAGCTCGCGATTGATCTCCAGGTAGCGGTAGTCCCGGTCCGGCTCAAAGCCGGCCAGCCGGTACGCTCGCAGCAAGCTGCCAAAACGCGACCGATAGGCGCTGCTCGCGGGCATGCCGTCGGCGGCGTCGATGAGCTGGCTGGAGAGCGTGGACCGCTCCTGCGCCAGTTGCTTGAGCCGGGCCAGCATGTCCTCATCGGAAAGCCTGCGGGCACGCTCTTGAATGATGCCCCGCGCCATGAAGAAGTCTTCCGGCGCCACGATCGGCGTGAAGACGCCGTCGGACCGGACCCACATGTCCGGCGAATTGCGCACGTGCTTCTTCTTGAGTTTGAAAGACGTGCGGTTGTAGACGTTGTTGCCGATGTATTTCTCGTTGGTGAGCACTTGGTGGACGGTGCCGCTGGTCCATGGCCGGCCCAAGTCGGTGACCAGGCCCATCGTGTTGAGTTCCGCGGCGATCTGCGATTCCTGTTTGCCGTGCCGGATGAACTGCTCGTAAATCCAGCGAACGATGCGGGTTTCCTCCTCGGGGCCGGGAACGAGGATCACGCGATCGGTTTGCAGGCTCTTCTGCTCGCCACGGGCCAGGAGGCCTTTTTGCTCGCCGGCCAGGTTGATGAGCATGCGCCGCAGGCCGTAACCTGGCGCCCCGCCCTGGCGATAGCCGAGTTCGATCAGCCGGCACTGGCCCTTGAAGACCTTGGCTGATAGTTCGCGGCTATATTCGCCGGCCATGGCCCGCTTGACGCTCTTGATGATGGTCGAGGTCGGGCCGCCGTCGTTCTCAAACTGCTCTGCGCAATAATGCACTTCGATGCCGGCGCGCTTGCAAAGGTACTCGTAGTACGCGCTCTCGTCGGCGTCCTGGAACCGGCCCCAGCGGCTCACGTCATAGACCAGAATGGCGAAGAAATCGGCGCGTCCCGCCTGCACGTCGTCGATCATCCGCCGCAGGGATTCCCGGCCGGCGACATTGAGGCCGCTCTTGCCTTCGTCGGCGTAGGTGCGGACGATCTCAAAGCCGCGGCGCTGAGCATACTCGCGGATCACGTCCTCCTGGTTGGAAGTCGAATACTGCTGATGCTCCGTGGACATCCGGACGTACTGGGCCGCCCGGGTGCGCGTGGCCGAACTCGGCGTGTTTTGATGAGTTTCCGCCATGATTGTTCCTTGGTGCTGGCGCAAGGATGCAAAACTCTGATTGCTATTCTGCGGGAGCCCTGTGGCAAATCGCGGTGGAAACCTGTGTGAAAGCTGTGTGATCTTCAACCACTACAGAGCGAGCTTCAAGGCGTAGTGGCCGCGGACGGTGCCGTCGATGGCGTCAGCGACATCGCGAAGGCCGGCCTGACGCAGCCTGCTACGCAGCGTTTTCGCCACGCTGCGCACCGCCTCCTTTGAGCGGATGTCGCCCTCCCAGACTTCGGCGAGCAGGTCGTCGTAGGCGACGTAGGTGTTGCATCGCCGGGCGAGGAGCACGAGGAATTTGAACGGCAGCGTGTTGCCCAGGAAGCAAACCTTCCCGCGGCACGTGACAGTCAAGAGCGCCGGGTCAATCTTGAGCTTGCCCGTGCTGGCATCGCCAGTTGCCGGGACGGGCCGCGTCCGAAAGTACGTCACTGGGTCCAGTGCCAGCTCATCGCAGAGCAATGACAACGTTTCCTCCATCAGGTGCATGGTCGCTGAGTAGGATTCCGCCAGGCTGCGAAGGGATCGTTGAATCTGTTCGCGTCGGTGAATCTTCAAGTGAGCCTCCTCGATGAATTGTGGATGTGCGCTGGGGCTCGAAACAATTCTGCAACGCACACCCTTGGTCCTGACGGAGATGAAATCACTGGATTCTGCGATCAGATCGTTGACGACGGCTACGGACGAAGCGTAGAATGCGAATTGAAGAAACTTGATTGGGCAGGTTTCGGCCTGTCCACACGATCGACGGTGCTAGCCGACGATCCCACAAGACGCGCGAAGGCGCGGACAATTCTCCGAAAAGGGCACGAGCCCCACATCACTGACCGCTTGGGGCGGTCTTTCCGCCACGGCGATAACCAGCCGCCAAACAATCCTCACCTGACTGCCGCGATGTCTCTCGTTGAGGCACACGGCATATCAACCGGTAGGAAACCGGCCGATTGGTGTGTCGAGCACGCGTTGCCAGCCGAACAATTTCGGTCCGCCTGGCCGGCCGCGGGAGCCACACTACTAGGCAACTCGAAATACAGTCAATCAGAAAGGGCGGTTCGTATGACGAAAAAACTCGAAGACGATGAACTCCTGACGCGCGAGAACTGGAAAGCCGCCGTCGTACAGGCGATTGAGGAATTGCCAACGGATATTCAGCAAAGCATCGGCTATGCATTCGACTCGGCTGAAGTAGTAAACATTAGCATCGCTGGCACTCCTTTCGATGTGCGACAAGGCGAAACCTGTCTCTCGGACGTCGAGGTTCGCTGGTGGGAGTCGCGGCGGTTTCAATTGGAAACGACCATCAACGAGCAGCCTGACATCGGATTCGAGGGCTTTCTTGAAGACGAGTCTCGCTGCAGCCCCGTCATCGACAAGCCGACAATCTCGATTTTTCCTGGAGACTCCACTGGCGTTACCACGGGCGTCCCAGTCTGGGAACGTGGTCGTGTTGGCATGCTCATGGGATTAGTTCAGCAAGCCGTCCTGGACCAAATGTTCGTAGACGGTCTACTTACAAAAGACAAGAAGGGTCGGTTTATTCGCTTCGACCTGTCTCGCATTTGGCCACCACAATAATCCCGCTGCAACAAACCGCTCCACCGCCACAGCGCTGGAGCGGTTTATCTTAGTGGCGCCTGCGGGCGCCAATGTGTCCAGCAATCCGGAACGCTGATTGCCAAGTGCTTTACCACGGCGGCCCACATGTCTCCTCCAGCGCCGGGATTTCGTCTTCCGGGATTGCCACGCGAATTGAACGGGCGACACCAGCCTCCCTGGTCACAAGGCCGATTTCTTCGAGCTTCACGACCATGCTGTGAGCGGCCGGCGGCGTCACGCGAAAAAACTTCACCATGTCGGTCTCGGCAGGTCCCTGTCGATGAAGCCGGCGATAGAGATGAATGAAGGCCAGGAACTGGCCCTGCCGGTGAGTGAAGGTTGTCATGCTTCCGTCCTCGCTCACTCCGACTGGTTGTCATCCGTGGCCGATGGCCGGTCCAACAGCACACCGCGCTGAATCGAGCCAGTGCCAAACTGGGCGCGGATCGTGTCGATGGTCTGGTCCAGGGCACCCTCGCGCTGACGGTTCTCCGGCTGGAATAGGTCACCCTGGACCGCTGGCTCGCGCGTTAGCTTCGTCGCCCCCACGCCCAGCAAGCGGACTGGCAGCAGGTCGCTGGTCAGCGAGCGATCGAACACATCGGCGGCCGCCTTCCAGATGATGTTGGTCACGTTCGTGGGTTCGGCAAGCGTAGTTGATCGTGTGACGGTGCGGAAATCCGATGAGCGGATCTTCACGTCGATCGTGCGTGCCCAGATTCCTTCGTGGCGAAGACGGCTGGCCAGCTGATCGACTAGGTCGAGCAGCCAGACACGCAGGACGCCGCAGTCGCCGATGTCCTGGGCAAACGTCGTTTCGGTGCTGACGGATTTTGCTTCACGATCAGGCACAACGGTGCGACCGTCCTGGCCGTTGGCCAGTCGCCAGATATGCCGGCCCATCTCCCCGAACCGGTCGCTCAGGACTTTTTCGGGCATAGCAGCGATCTGGCCGATGGTACGAATGCCCATGTCATGCAGGCGCTTTTCGCCCTTGGCGCCCACGCCCCAGATGCGGCTCACCGGCAGCGGCGCCAGGAACTCGTTCACCTTGTTCGGCGGCAAAACCACGAAGCCATCCGGCTTGCCAACATCGCTGGCCAGCTTCGCAAGATACTTGTTGGGCGCCACGCCGACCGACGCGATCAGGCCGATTTCGGCGCGGATGCGCTCTTTGATCTGGCGGGCGATCTCGGGCGCCGGGCCGAACAGGCCTTCACAGCCGCGCACATCCAGGAACGCTTCGTCCAGGCTCAGCGGCTCGACAAGCGGCGTGAACGAAAAGAAGATCGAGCGAATCTGCCCGCTGATCGCGGCGTAATGCTGCATTCGCACGGGCAGGAAGATACCGTGCGGACAAAGTCGCCGCGCTGTGGAGATGGGCATGGCGCTATGCACGCCGAACGGCCGAGCTTCATAGGAGGCGGCGCAGACCACGCCGCGGCCCTGAGTGCCACCGACGATCACCGGCTTGCCGCGCAGCTCGGGACGATCGCGCTGCTCAACAGATGCGTAGAACGCATCCATGTCCACGTGCAGGATCGTGGGATCGGGATTCATGATGGCAAACCCATAGTGTGCCGATTGGGTCACGATCGCTTGTATCCGTGCAGCCAACGTGCCGTGGTCTTACCGATGTTCCGCGCTGAATGGACTCTGGCGCCACCGGCGACTCTTCGCTACCGCACGGAAATCTTCCGCCAGGCGTCGCCAGGCGTGAATGACTCTCACTTCGCTTGCAGACCTGCTGCCCGGAGCCAACGCCACAATCCGGGGCACTTCCTTGGGCCAACCGCACCTTGTTCGTTTTCGGTCAACCAGCGCGGCAGCGCCCACCATGCCAGAGGAATCCCGCACTCGCCCGAGCCAGAACGGGAAAACACACCCATCAACTGCCCATCGCCGTCAACAACCGGGCTACCTGAATCGCCGAACTTTATCCGTCCGCTGTACTTCAAGCAAACACTGGAGACAATGCGCGGGCTGACCTGAATGACCTCTCCGGTGATCCATCGGTTGTCTTTGCCGAAAATGCACACGGGAACAGATTGCTTGTATTTCAGGGTGCTACTGTAGAGCGGGATGCCTTTCACCTCCTCGGCAAACACAAGAAAAGGGTCGTCGGCACATTCAAGAACGGCAATATCAGCGACGGGTTCGAGCGCACACACACTTACCCGGATTTTCCTTCTGTCATGGGTCTCCACGTGTATGTAGCCCTCGGATATCCGCTCAAGATCACTCGACCAATCAATGCAACCGGCGATGCAATGGGCTGCGGTCAGAATGTATCCGCCTTGCACGAGAACACCCCGGCCGCCCAGCTGTGTCAGCTTGACGGTTGCCGCCTCGACGCGGGCCTTGACGCTTGCTTTCATTTTCATGTCAAATCCTCCAAGCTGAGAAGTTCCATCAGCTCACTTCGCTTGCAGCCGTGCTGCCCGGAGCAAAACCAAACGGACCTGGACCAGGTTCCACGGCTTGCCGATAGACCGGCGCAAGCTCCCTTCTTCAGAACCCCACCGTAGCGTTGATCAATCGCACACACAACGACATCACAGCGCTCCACGTTTGCCAGGCAAGAGCCAATGGAATCGTCTGTTAGATCGACATAGAATGCCGAGTACGGATCTTCGGACAAACTCACGACGAACTCGTTGTCCTCAAGTCAGCGTCGAAGCTCCCCGCGCAGATCGGGCATGTCATAGCAGGTTGGGCGCGCTCCCCACGAACACCTGTTTCCTTCATTATGATGATAGGCAGTCGGCTGGCTCAGAGTCACCGGACAGCACAGCGCCAGGCCGCTCGCTTCATTGGAGGCTCTTTTGCCATCGGCCCCGGAACTGCTGATCGACGGCACCGGCGACGCGCGGTGGACCGTCGTACTGGCGCACGGCGCCGGCGCCGCCATGGACACGCCGTTCATGAACTATTTCGCCGGCGGCCTGGCCGAGCGCGGCTATCGGGCTGTTCGGTTCGAGTTCCCCTACATGGCGAATTTCCGCAAGATCGGGCAGCGCAAGCCGCCCGATCGCGAGCCCGTCCTGCGGGAAACCTGGTTGAAAGTTGTGGCCGAGCTGGGCCAGGACCAGTTGGTGATCGGCGGCAAATCCATGGGCGGCCGAATCGCCAGCCTGATCGCCGATGAAGCTGGCGTAGGTGGCTTGATCTGCCTCGGCTATCCCTTCCATCCGGTCGGAAAATCAGACCAGCTTCGCGTCGAGCACCTGCGGACGATCAAGACGCCGACGCTGATCGTGCAAGGCGAGCGCGATCCCTTCGGCAGCCGGGACGAGGTCGAGGGATACATGTTGTCGCCAGCAATCCAGGTGAAATGGTTGAAGGATGGCGACCACAGCTTCAAGCCAAGGAAAAGCTCGGGCACGACCGAGCAGGAGAATCTGGCAACGGCCCTTCAAACGATCGAGAAGTTCCTTGAAGGTCTCTCGGCGGGCAAGGCAAGCAAACGCCGAAAGCAGGCTCAATGACCAAGAAACGCGACGACATTCTGGAGAGCATTGAAGCGTTCAACGAATCCAAGGGCGGCGGCGTGATCGTCCAGAAGGCCGCCAAGGGATATTCGCTGTTCCGGGCCGACAATGGCAAGCCCATCGCCCGGCTGCGTCCGACTGGGAAGGACGACCAGGTCGAGGTCATGTGGTGGAGCCATCGCGACAAGTGGGACCAGATCGGCGACTTTGGCCCGATGGTCATGCCGCTCGATGAGGCACTGGATTACGTCGCCAGGGATCCGATGGGCTGCTTCTGGCATTGAAGCATTCGTTGTTGGCAGCATCGTTCGGACACCGGCCTCCATGGACACATGAGGAAGCTGCAATGTCACTGGCGCACATCACCCTGGCCACGCGCGATGTTCAGGCGTCGTTGGCCTTCTTCGCCGAGGCGCTCGGCTGGCGCCCGATCAATCGGCCGGGCAACATCGGTCGGCCTGCCGCCTGGCTGGAGATCGCGCCGGGGCAGGAGTTGCACCTGGTCGAGGTGCCGGGCTTTGCGCCCTCGCCGTTCGAGGCGGAGTTCGGCCGGCATATCGCCATCGCCTTTCCCCGAGCCGAGTTCGACGTCCTGAAGCGTCGCCTCGTGGCGCACGGAGCCGCGCTTATCGAGCCCGAGCGAGCGACGCCTTTCGAGCGGTTCTTCTTTCGCGATCCCAACGGCTACGTCTTCGAGGTCGTCGATGCTGGTCGAACGGCGGAGGCATGATAGCAATGATCCTTGCCAACCTCTCCGCCGCACAACGAGGTGGACCATGTTTCAACGAATGTTGACCCTGACAGCGCTAGCTTGCCTGATGGCGCCGGCCCTGGCGCAGCCGGGCAATGGCAAGACGGACGACAAGGCGGCGAGATTCCCGGCGCCGCCCAAGGGCTTCGATGCCCGCCGCGATGGCATCGAGCGCGGCAAACTGGAAACGGTCGAGTACGATTCGACGACGGTCGGCGTCAAGCGCAAGGCGCAGGTCTACACGCCGCCGGGCTATTCCAAGGACAACAAGTATCCGGTTCTCTACCTGCTTCATGGGATCGGCGGTGACGAGAAGGAGTGGACCCGCGGTGGGGTGGCCAACGTGATCATTGACAACCTGTACGCCGACAAGAAGGCGGCGCCGATGATCGTTGTCCTGCCGAACGGCCGCGCGTCGAAGGACTTGACGGCACGGGACCCGATCCCCAAGCAGTCGCCGGCCTTCGCCGTGTTCGAGAAGGACCTGCTCAACGACCTGATCCCGTTCATCGAGAAGAACTACTCGGTGAAGGCGGACCGGGAGTCGCGTGCCCTGGCCGGTCTGTCGATGGGCGGCGGTCAGTCGCTCAACTTCGGGCTGAGCAATCTCAAAGCGTTTGCCTGGGTGGGCGGCTTCTCGTCCGCCCCGAACACGAAGAAGGCAGACGACCTCGTCAAGGAGCCGGCCGAAACCGCCAAGCAGTTAAAGCTGTTGTGGGTTTCTTGCGGCGACAAGGACGGCCTGATGCGGATCAGCCAGGGCTTTCACGACGCGCTCGAAAAGAGGAACGTGCCGCATGTCTGGCACGTCCATGCCGGCGGAGGGCACGATTTCAGGGTCTGGAAGGCCGACCTGTATCACTTTGTGCCGCTGTTGTTTCGCCAATAGCGGCTGGAGCGACGGGCTACAATTCCAAAAACGGAGGTGGGTACTCGACTCGACCAGTCACGTTCGCGAGCGCACCCAGCGTCAGCTCCAGGCCATCCACGATTCGCCGCCGCCGAATGGTGAAATAAGCGGCGACGACATCTTCGCCGGGAAGCCGAAGCGTGGATAGAACCTTGGATGCCCCAAGACAACGACGATCTTGTGTCCTGCATCTCGGCAAGCTCGCAGTCCCTCTTCCACGAGCTTCGTTCCGATGCCTTGTCGCTGATGTGACGGGATCACCGCCATCGGTGCCAGCGCCAGGGCCTCGACCACGCCGGACACAGTGATGATCGGCAACCGGCTGAACAGGATGTGGGCAACGATCTCGCCGCTGTCTTCGGCGACCAGCGAGAGCCGAATGTAGCCGCCATCACGCAAGGCATTCACGAGCTTCGCTTCGGCGTCCTGGCCGAAAGCGAGGCGGTTGACATTGCCGACGGCGACGCGATCTGCGGAAGTTTCGGGGCGGATATTCATACGACATCTTCGGATACAGGTCGCCGCGAGCGCCGCGCGACTCCCGCGGCAGCGAGAGTCCGATCCCAGGAGCCGAGATACTTTCTGGCCTGATGAATCAAGGCCTGGTACTCGGACGCCACGGCGCGGTAGTTCAGCCGGTGTCCCTCTGCTCCCCAGCGCCGGATTTCTTCGAGCAGCTTTTTTCTTGTCCAGTCGCGCCGCTTCTTGACGCCAGGATACTGGATGCCAAGCGACTCTACAAAATCGGTCCAACCCTTCCCTAGACGCCGCTGAACGTATTCCGCCAGGTCACGCGGAGCATCCTTTCTTAGAAGGGCCTTGCCCTTCGCATGCCGCTTACGCACCCATTCTTCAGCATTTTCGCGGCTCCATCTGCCCCTCGGCATCTTGTGCTCGTCAGGGTTGAAACCCGCAGCTCGCAGCGCCTTGGCCCAACTCCTGGGAAAGCGTTTGACCGCAACGTTGAATAGCTTTGGTTCATGCGCGGCGACATAGGTTGCGGAGAGCGGCACGCCGCGCTGGGCAAGCCGCTGGATGGCTTGCACGACTCTGTCGCGAGTCCAGTGGAAAACGCCGGTGGCTTTCTCAAAATCCAATCCGGCCTTCTCGACCGCCTTTTGCCAACTTCCAAAATATCGCCGGCCCGCTTCGTATAGCCGAACGGGGACTTGTTCTTTCTTCAGGCTCCGGCCTGCTCGATGGGTCCGTCGAATCTCGGCAATCAGCCTGGCAGGGGTCCAGTGCTGGCCGCGTCTGGCCCAGAAGATCTCTTTGGCTTCGCTGATCTTCTTTCTCACCTCACGGCACGATGCGGTCTGAAGCCGAAAGAGGCGCTTGTAGTCTTCGATGGGATGGTCACCATCGTATTCATGGATTCTTCGGAGATGCCAGACGGTGATCGCCCGAAAGTCGCGCCGGCAGTGTTTGCAGGTTACGTAATCGGGATGTTGCTTTGGTTTGCGGGCCATGACCGAATCCCCGGGCAGAAGGGTGAAGACCTCGCGTCCGATCGTTGCCCATGCTCTATTGATGAACACGCCCACCGGCCGTCAAAGGTCATGTCGCCGGAGCAGACACGACCAGCCGAGGAACCGTTTGTCGTCGGCCACGGACTGATCGAAGCGAAACTCCCGCAGCCGAATGATGTCGAAGAGTGCTCCCAGTTCCGCCCGGAGCTGCTCCTCGGCGACAACGGGCGGTCCCGGTTCGTGCCGCTCACGGGCGTTGCCAGTCAAGACCAAGCCCAGCGTTCCAGGCCGAGTGAGCCGGCGTAGCGTTGCCAGATAAGCTGCGACGTCGTCGCGCCGGACAACGTGGTAGCAACCTCGATCGAAGAAAAAGTCGAAGGGGCCGACCAGGTCCGTCGGCGGCTTTAGCACGTCAGCGACGAGGAAGTTGACGCACACGCCGGCCTCGTCGGCCCTTTGGCGGGCGCGGTCGATGGCTGATGGACTCAGGTCAAGCGCGGTTACATCAAACCCTTGCTGGTCGAGCCAGACGGCGCTGGCGCCGGTGCCGCAGCCCAGCTCCAGGGCGCGGCAGGGCTGGATGGACGCTTTGGCGAGCACGCGCTGAAGTTCCGACGACGGCTGGCCGGTTTCCCAGGGCGTATCGCCTTTTGCGTAGCGTTCATCCCAGCGGGTTGGTTCAGGCATGGTGTCCTCACCTACCGCTGGTGTAGCAAGTTAGCGGGTCATCTGACAGCGCCGTCGGCGTCGAGATACTGCGCAGCGCCGGGCGGGACAGCAATGGCCACATTCTTGAAACTATCCTGCGGGCATTGCTCGGACATTCTGACCAGGCAAGCATCATGCCGTGGTGCCGCAAGGCCTGAGTCAGGGCAAATCGAACGTGGGCAGGTCAAAGCGAATGTGGACCGCAGGGGTCCGGTCCATGTTGAACAAGGCCGTGACGACGGCAAACAAGCTCACATCGACCTGATCCACGACGGCAGCCACGCGAGCGGCGACGTCACGTGGCAGATAGCCGATCTGCTTGCCGTCCATGGCGCGCACCACGGCGACAGCGTTGGGATCGTATGGATTGCCCACGTCTCGGTCGAGGAGCAGTTGTTCCCCGATCTGCAACTGGCGGGAGACCGCGGCCCTGCCTTCGTAGGCCACGCCTGCGATGGAAGTTTCGATGTGGTTCGGGTTTCGCACGATGTTGGTGAAGTCACTCCAGGCCACGGGTTTCTCCTTACCTTCGTCTCGATGAGCACAGCAGAACGCTCGCCTCGGCCAGTAGAACCGGCTTGTCAAGTTGAGCGAGGAAGAGCGCCACAATTACTATCCAATCTTTGCCATGACATCCTGAGCTTGGGCACGATCAGCTTCAGCATAGATTTCAGTCGTAAATGCGGTAGCGTGGCCGAGGATAATGCGCGCCAATTCCACGCCATACTGCCGACGCAATTTGGTGCCAGCGTTGTGCCTGAGTCGGTGCGGGTTCCAGCGATGTTGCTTTCGCCAGGCGCGAACAGCAGCTCGCTCTTCTTCGGTCAGTCTCGCCAGCCATGCTTTCTTGGTTTCACCCAGGCGTGGACCAAGATTCTCTGGAAGAGGAAAGGCACGTTCACAAGCGTAAGCAATGGCGCGACGATAGCTGCTGTCGTCGTAGTGGTCCCTTGGCAGACGCTTCGGCTGGGCTTTTCGACGGTTCGCTTGCGACGGTTGCACCTTCGTTTTGCGGACGACACGCATGGCTTGGAACCGTTCTTCACGAGCCTCCCACGGCGAAAACAAGTAGGCCTGGGTATCAAGACGGAGAAACTGCTTGATGATTGCCTGGGCCTGGGGACCGAAAAAGATTTCGCGCAGATGCCCGTGATGCTCGGTCTTGTGTGATTCGGGGCGGTAGACCCAGACCGGGTTGGTCATGTCGATGTCGCAAGCCCGCAAAGGGCAGACTTCCCCCGGTCGCATTCCGGTCAAGAGTTGCAAATCAATCATGGCACTGACCGCTTTGCTGACGTGCGGCTTCACGGCCTCAATCATTGGTTCTGGAACCGGCCGAACGGGAGTCGTCTCCCGGGCCTTGGTGCGCCCTCGGCGCAGGCCAGTCACTGCTTGGAGGCCGTGGTAAACTGAGGATGAAACGATCTCGTTTTCGACAGCCCACCGAAACATCTGTTTGACTCGGCCGACCATCTTGTTGATCACGTTTCGACACCACTTGCGTTCGATCATCCGTTCGCGGACCGCCTTCAGAGCCAGAGGGCCGAAGTCGCCGGCATCGGTGTCACCATATAGCTCCCTCACCGGCCGCAACGCCAACTTGACAAGATCCAGCTCGCTGGTGGGCGTGCCGTCTGCCTTGCGATAGTGCTCTTCGCAATGCCGCCAATAGGCCAGAATCAGCCTGCTGATGGTGAACCGCTCACTGAGTCCGGGTAGGCTTCTCCCGTGGGAAAGCCATTCCTGAATCAAGCGGTCGTACTTGTCGCGAGCCGCAGTGCTGCCGTATTTTCCGAGATAATGGTCCCTGCCGCTCAGGCGAACGACAGCTTGGCCGGTGGCGTGCTTGCCATAGCGGGGAATGCGGACGTGGCTTTCCGTTGGCATGGTGCGACCTCCTAGTGCGATTCAGTAGGCTACTGAAAAGCCAGGATTTCAGGCCGCACTGCCCAACGTGGACAGGTACGCTCAAGTTGCGTTCGGCAATGAGGTTATGTCAATGGGCGCTGAGGGTTTCGAACCCCCGACCCCCTGGGTGTAAACCAGGTGCTCTAGCCGCTGAGCTAAGCGCCCGAGAGAGAGAATTGCAGATTGCAGATTTGAGAATGCAGATTGACATGCCCGATGGCTCGTCAAATCTGCAATCGCAAATCTGCAATCTGCAATCGAAATCACTTCCCTACATGGAAAATGAGCTGCCGCAGCCGCAGGTGCTCTTGGCGCTCGGGTTGGAGATGCTGAAACCGCGGCGGTTGAGGTCGTCGTGGAAATCGACAGTGACGTCGCCGAGATACATCAGGCTGCGCTTGTCGATGGCCACGGGGACGCCATGGATTTCCATGACCTCGTCGAGCTTCTCGTTGACGGCGGGGTCGAGGTCAAGCTTGTGCTGGAAACCGCTGCAGCCGCCGCCGACGACGCGCATGCGCAGGTAGATCTTTTCGGGCAGGCTGCCATTGCTGCCGCCGCTTTTCTGCTCGGCGATGATGCGCTTGACCTCACCGGCGGCCTTCTCGGTCAACGTGATTGGCATGTGTGCTTTCTCCTTCATCGAAAACGGTCAACTGTCGAAAACCACTGGAACCACAGGAAACACAGGGCGTTTACCTTTACCTCCAAGTTCATTATACAACGGCCGGCAATCATTGGGAAAGCGGGGAATGCTGCAAGCCAGACCTTGCCTGTCGAGCCAGCGCATGGTCGGGGCTGAGGGAGCGGAGGCGCTCGACGGTGCGGACCACCTCGCCGACGACGAAATCGACCTCGTCATCGGTGTTGAATCGACCGAGGCCGAAGCGGATGCTGGCGTGGGCGAGGTCGTCCGGCACGCCGCAGGCACGCAGCACGTAACTGGGCTCGACGCTTGCCGAAGTGCAGGCGGATCCGGAGCTGATGGCCACGTTGCGCATCGCCATCATCAGCGCCTCGCCCTGGACGTAAGCAAAGCTCATGTTGAGGTTGCCGGGCAAGCGCTCGGTTGGATGGCCGTTGAGGAAGACCGCGTCGAGACGGTCCTGCAATCCCAGGAGCAGCCTTTGCCGCATATCGGTGAGACGTGCGGATTCGTGGGCCAATTCCTTGTGGCAGAGCGTGCAAGCGGCGCCGAAGCCGACGATGCTCGGCACGGGCAGGGTGCCGCTGCGCATGCCGCGTTCGTGGCCGCCGCCGTCGATGAGCGGTTCCAGGCGAACGTGCGGCTGCCGGCGGCGGACGTACAGGGCGCCGACGCCCTTGGGACCGTACATCTTGTGGGCACTGATGCTGACCAGATCGGCTTTGATGTCCTGGACATCGAGCGGCAGCTTGCCGAAGGCCTGGGCGGCATCGGTATGAAAGAGCACGCCGCGCTCCTTGCAGAGCCGACCGATGGCGGCGACGGGCTGCAGCGTGCCGATCTCGTTGTTGGCCGCCATGACGGAGACAAGAATCGTTCTTGGCGTTAGAGCGTCGGCCACCTGCTGGGGCGTCACCTGACCGAAGCGGTCAACCGGCAGGTATGTCACCGCGCAGCCCTCGCGCTCCAGGCGCTTGCATGGGTCGAGGACCGCCTTGTGTTCCGTCTGGACGGTGATGATGTGGTTGCCGCTGGCGCGGTACATGGCGGCCACGCCCTTGATGGCCAGGTTATTGCTTTCGGTGGCGCCGCTGGTGAAGACGATCTCACGAGGGTCGGCGGCCAGCAGCGAGGCCACCTGCTCGCGGGCCAGGTCAACCGCTTCTTCGGCCTTCCAGCCGAAGGCGTGCGTGCGGCTGGCGGCGTTGCCGTAATGCTCCGTGAAGAACGGCAACATGGCCTCCAGAACGCGCGGATCGACCCGCGTCGTCGAGTTGTTGTCCATGTAGATCGGCAATGTTGGCATGACAATCTGGTTATACCAGATTGACCGCGAGCGGAAAATGCGTGCACTTCCCGCATCGATAAAAGCGGCAAACCGCGTAAAATGATATGGGCGGCAAGCGACCGTGTCGTTTGCTCGCTTCCCGGCTCCCCGCAATCGGGAGGAATGTTATGGACGCATTGATACCAGTGCTGGTGATCGCGGCTCTTGCCGTCGTGTGGATCCTGGCGTTGCCACGGATCAAGGGTGGCACCTGAGGAACAGGCCAGTGCCAGTTGGGCACCCGTAAGCAAACGCACGAACCTGCGCAGCACGAACGCACTGCGCGAGAAGGAAATGAAGCGACACCATCTTCATCATCGTAGTAGGCATCGATGACACATTCACGATGCCACGCGCAGATGAGCTTATTTGACCTCTCAATAAGTCTGGTCGTTCAAAATGCCGCACTCAGGGTTATTGAGGCGCTTGTCGTCGTAGATATCGAATTGATGAAGCGAACGAGAACGAAACGGGAAGTACGAAATGTCGCAGGAGCCGCATGAAGCCAGGACGCCGCCGGATGAGCAGGCAAGTCCCCTGGCCGGCAAGGTTCGGCAGTTTCCGGCGGCGCCGGGCGTCTATCTGATGAAGGACAGCCAGGGGCGGGTCCTCTATGTCGGCAAGGCGAAGAACCTGCGCAATCGCGCGGGACACTATTTCACGAAAGCGGCGCGCGACGATATTCGTACCGCGGACCTCGTCAAGCTCATCGCGGACGTTGATTTTCTGCCGGCCGATTCCGAAGTCGATGCCCTCCTTCTGGAGGCCAGACTCGTCAAGGATATCCAGCCGCGCTTCAACATCGAGCTCAAAGACAACAAGACCTTTCCCTATTTGCAAATCCGCATCCGCGAGGAGTTCCCGCGCGTCGAGTTCACGCGCAACCCGCGGCGGAAGGGCGTCAAGCTCTACGGTCCGTTCACCAGCGCCAAGGGCCTGCGCGGCGCCATTCAGGTTTTGCAGCGCATCTTTCAGTTCCGAACCTGCTCGCTGGACATCAGGGGAGACGACCCGCGCTGGCGCTGGTTTCGACCATGCCTGCTGCACAGCATTCGCCAGTGCACGGCGCCGTGCAATTTCCGCGTCACCCGCGAGGACTATCGCAAGCAGATCCGCGGTCTGTGCATGGTCCTGGAGGGCAAGAAGTCTCGACTCCTGCGCGAGATGAAAAGGGCCATGAACGAGGCCAGCGCGTCCAGGCTCTACGAGAAAGCCGCCCGCATCCGCGACGAGATCGTGGCGCTCAAGAACCTCAACCTGCGCGGCGACGTGGACCGGGACGTGCAGCCGGAGGTTTTTCAGATCGAGCCAAAGAAAGGTCTCGCAGGCCTGCGCAAGATTCTCGGCCTACGCGAAACCCCACGGACCATCGAGGGCGTGGATATCGCCCATCTCGGCGGTAACGAGACGGTCGCCTCGCTGGTCAGCTTCATCGACGGCTTGCCATTCAAGCCGAACTATCGGCGCTACCGCATTCGCACCGTGGCGGGCGTGGACGATTTTGCCTCGATCCGCGAGGTCGTGTCGCGGCGCTTCACGCGACTGGACCGGAACGACGAGGTCTTTCCCGATATCCTGCTCATCGACGGCGGCAGGGGGCAACTGAACGCCGCCCTCGAGGCGTTCCGCATCCTGGGTCGGGAGCCACCGTGCCTGATCTCGCTCGCCAAGCGTGAGGAGGAGGTCTACCGGGCCGACGCCGATACACCGTTGCTGCTCAGCCGTTACGCCGCGGCGCTGCGACTCTTGCAATATGTCCGCGACGAGGCCCACCGCTTCGCCCAGCACTATCATCACATTCTGCGGCGGAAGAAGCTTGAGGGGGAATAGTGATTACGTTTCGCGCTCGCGCGGTGCCGCGCGAGCGCGAACGTAAACTCGCGAGATGGAATGGAGTTCTGCGTGCGAATCCTGCTGACCAACGATGACGGCGTCTACGCCCCTGGCCTGCGGGCCCTGCGGCTCGAACTCATGAAACTGGGCGAGGTGACAGTCGTCGCGCCTGCCGGCGAGCAGAGCGCCGTCGGACATTCAATCACGTTGCTCACGCCGCTGCTGGTTCAAGAAGTGCTCGACGAGACCAATCAGCCGCTGGGCTGGGCGGTGGAGGGCCGGCCGGCGGATTGCGTGAAGCTCGCGCTCCTGGAATTGCTCCGTGAACCGCCGGACCTGATCGTCAGCGGGCTGAATGCCGGCTCGAATGCCGGCATCAACGTGCTGTATTCGGGAACGGTGGCGGCGGCCATCGAGGGGGCGTTTTTCCAGCGCACCAGCATCGCCGTCTCGCTGGAGTACACCAAGCCGAAGCCGCTAAACTTCGGCCGCGCCGCTCAGCTGGCTCGAGCGGTGATCGAGCAGATCATGGCTCACAAGCCGTCGGGCGGATCGCTCTTCAACGTCAACATACCGAGCCTGGAGAAGGGGCCAATCCGCGGCGTGCGCGTCGTGCCGCAGAACGTGGCGCCGTATGCCGAGACTTATGATCGCCGCATCGATCCGCGTGGCCGGGTTTATTTCTGGAGCGGCCCCAGCATCCACTGCCCCGACCCGCATCCCGACACCGACGTGACAGCGCTGAGCGAGGGCTACATCACCGTGACGCCGCTGCAGTTCGACCTCACCCGCCGCGAACTGCTGCAAGAGATGCAAGGCTGGAACTTGAAGTAGCACGCGCTATGAGTTTTTCGCAAGGAGCGCCGGCGCCGAGTCCTTTCCGTGATCGAAGCCGCGATAGGCGCCGAAGTCGTTGAACCAGTGCCGCTTGGCAAAGCGATAGAACCAGTTCTTCTCGGGGATCTCGCGGCCGGGATTGAACTGTGACGTGCGCACGTCCATGGCGTCCAGTTCCGCGACAGCGCTGCCGCGCACGGTCGAGTCCCTGGCCTGATGCTTGTCGACAAGGTTCTTGAGCAGGTCCGGCCGTTCGAGGACGATGCAGCCGCGCGTCGTGGATCGCGCCAGATCACGGAAGTCTTGCAAGAACTCCGAGTGCAAAAACTTGTCCTTCAAGCTGCGCGGGTCGCCCCGGTCGGGATGGATGGACTCGCGCGTGAACTGCACGATCGGGCAAGGCTCGATGTCGCCCCACGGGTTGATGTGGTGCGTGATGCCGGTGGCGGCCGGACACAGCGCCTGGCCCTCGCCGTCGTAGTAGGCGTCGATGATGACGATCGGTTTTTTGGCGCGCATCTCGACGACGAACTTGCGGGCCTGCAACTGCTGCTCCGGCGTCAGGCACAGGTCATGACAGGCATCCGGGCCCATCGGCCGATAGACATGGAACCAGGCGTACATCACGCCCATGTCGATGAGCCGGTCCAGCCAGCGCTCGTTGAGCAGATCATCGAAGTTGGTCTGGCACAGGCTGGTGCACACACCCGTGAAGACCTTGTTCTTGAGGCAGTTGTTGAGGCCCTCCATGGTCTTGCTCAGGACCCTGGTTCGACCACGGCGCTCGTCGCTGACGATCTCGGTCCCCTCGACGCTGATGAGCGGCGTGACGTTGCCGAGCTTGCGCAGCCGCTTCGCCTTCTCGTCTGTGATGAACTGGCCGTTGGTGAAGATCTGGAAGTAGCAATCCGGATGCGGCTCGAGCAGTTCGAACAGCCGCGGGTGCATGAACGGCTCGCCGCCGACGATGCCGAAGAAGACATTGCCCATGTCGCGGGCCTCGCCGACCATGCGCTGGAACGCCTCGGGCGTCATGGCCTCCTGCTTGGCCGCAACATCGACCCAGCAGCCCTGGCAGCGCAGGTTGCAGCTATTGATGATCGAGACGTAAAGGAAGGGCGGAAACACCTGGCCGTGGCGCAGCCGGCGCTTGTGCTTCTCGACGGACAGCATCCCCATGAGACCCATGTTCCAGGCCAGCTTCCACAGAAGCCGCTTGTCGGTCTCGAGGAGCAGACGCTTGGCGAAGCGAAATAGCATGGAGTCTCCGAAAGGGGGCGCCCTACCAGCGCAGAGCTTTCAGTCATCTTACACTACGTGGCGCGTAAGTCAGGGGTCCCTGACAAGGTGGTTGCAGCTCGCCTGGCGGTCAATCGCGCGGGATCGCTGCCGAGTTAGCGCGATCGCGGTTGCACAAAACGCTCGATGAACTCTTCGACCACGGATCGCAACCGCTGATCCAGCGTCGTCAAGGTGCGTTTCCGGATTGCCTCGGGGACGCCGCCGTAATAGGCCTCGGCGATGCTGCCGGCGATGCACGCCATCGTGTCAGCGTCTCCACCCAGGGAGATGGCGTTGCGAATCGCATCCTCAAAGTCGCTCGATTCCAGGAAGGCGATGATCGACTGCGGCACCGAACCCTGACACGACACGTCGAACTGATATGCTGGCCGCAACTGGTCGAGCGTTTCATCAAGAATGTAGTCAAAGGTATCTTCCGTAAACCGCCGAATGTCATCCTTGCTGTTTCCGGTGCGGGCGAGGAAGATCGCGGCCGCCGTGGCTTGAGCGCCGCGCACGCCGTGCTCGTGGTCGTGCGTTACTGCCGCGCTGCGCCTGGCCTCGGCCAGGACGTCCTCCAGCGTTGTGCACGCATAAGCAACCGGACTGACGCGCATGGCCGAGCCGTTGCCCCAGCTCTGGTACGGCCGCCGGTTGCGGGCCGCTGCCCACTGGATGAATGTGCCCCCATAGCCTGCGTGCGGGTATGCATGGAAGTAATCGTGCAAGGCGTCCACGTAATCGCGCTGGTGCAGCAAAGAGTCGGCAACGGCCACGGTGAGCACGGTGTCGTCCGTGAACCTGCTTTCAGCCGTGAAAAGCGGAAACACCTTGGTCTTGATGCCGCCCCTTTCATGAACCGAGCCGACGATGTCCCCCGCGATGGCGCCCAGCATGCATTCTCTCCATGATGGCAACAAACATTGGGCATTGTAGCAATCCGTGGCGACTTCATCGAATCTCATGACATCCCACATCCCACGCAAAACCGCCTGGCGACCTGCAACCACGCTCGTCTGCAATGAAGCAGCACGCTACAATGAAGGCTTGCACGCAACGCTACCAAGGAGAGTCCATGTCCTGCCGCGTTTCCCTTGTCCTTGTGTTCCTGCTGCCGGTGGTCGCCTCGGCACAGGAGAATGCCACGCCGCTCGAATTCCAGCTCGCATTCAGCGACAAGGTTGCCAAGGTCCCGTTCACCGGCCGGGTCTTCGTGATGCTGTCCGCCGCCGAGATCAAGGACCTGCCTCAGAAGCCGAAGTGGTTCAACAACGAGCCGCTCTTTGCCCGCGACGTGAAGGACTGGATACCAGGCCAGCCGCTAGTGATCGGCAATGCGTCGCTATCGTTTCCGATGCCGTTGTCGAAAGTCAAGCCGGGCACCTACTCGATACAGGCCATCATGGACTTCGACCTGGGGTCCGCGAACTGCACCGCCGGGCCGGGCAACGCCTACAGCAAGCCAGTGCGTTTGAAGATCGACCCCGCCAAGACTGGCCCCATCAAGCTCGTCATCGATCAGGTGATACCGCAGGCGACCGTCAAGGAAGCGGAGCAGGTCAAGTTCATGGAAATGCCGAGCAAGCTGCTGTCGGCGTTTCATCGCAAACCGATGTCCTTGAGGGCCGGCGTCGTGTTGCCGAAGTCATTCGCCGCCAGTCCAGAGAAGCGCTATCCGGTCGTGTACGAGATTCCCGGTTTTGGCGGCAATCACACGATGGCTCATAATGCAGCGGCGCGCCAGGCAAGCGATGTCGCTGGTATCGAGATGATTCATGTCGTGCTCGATCCGGGTTGCCGGCTGGGTCATCACGTGTTTGCCGATTCCGAGAACAACGGTCCGTGCGGGCAAGCGCTCATCGCCGAGTTCATCCCGCACATCGAAAAGACCTTTCGTGGTCTCGGCATCCCGTCGAGTCGCTTCGTGACCGGTCATTCGTCCGGCGGCTGGAGCAGCCTGTGGCTGCAGGTTGTGTACCCGGACGTGTTTGGCGGAGTCTGGTCGACGGCGCCGGATTCGGTGGATTTCCGCGACTTCCAGAAGGTGGACATCTACGCCGCCAATGCCAACCTGTTCACGGACGAGAAGGGGGTCCAGCGGCCGCTGGCCCGCAAGAAGGACAAGGTCACGCTGCACTACAAGCCGTTCTCCGACATGGAAGCTGTGTTCGGCCACGGTGGTCAGCTTGGCTCCTTCGAGGCCGTCTTCAGCCCGCGCGGCCCCGATGGCCGGCCCCGTCTCCTCTGGGACCGCGCCACCGGCAAGATCGATCCGCAAACCGCCAGGACCTGGCAGCGCTATGACATCCGCCTCATGCTCGAGCAGAACTGGAAGACGCTGGCCCCTAAGCTGGCCGGCAAGCTGCACGTCTACATGGGCGACGAGGACACGTTCTATCTCGACGGCGCCACCAGGCTTCTCAAGGAGTCGCTCGCCAAGCTCGGCAGCGACGCGAAGGTGGAAATCTTCCCCGGCCGCGACCACGGCAACCTGCTCACCAAGGAGTTGCGCCAGCGCATCGGCCGCGAGATGGCCGACCGGTATCGCAAGGTGGCACGGATCGGCACGCCGTGAACTGGACTGCGGTATCCTGGCAGCCTCCACAACGGCTTGTGCGTCGGGCTGCGAGATCAACCCAGGTTCGACGCCGTGCCCCATTGTCCGGCGAACACGAATTCGGCGAGGCGTTTGCGCTGGCGCGGCGCCAGGTCGCGATCCTTCAAGGCATGCGGCAATGCGTTCGGGTCGCCGGCGTAGCCGAAGGCCAGACCTGTGACGGGTTGCACGCCTTCAGGGATCTGGTACAACTCGCGGGCCCGGTCCGGCAGGATGCCGATCATCTGATGCACGTCAATGCCGCGGGCGAGAGCCTCGAAGGTCAAGGTCGCGGAGGCCAGGCCGAGATCGTGGACGGCCGCCGCATTTGGTTTGTCATTATTCTTGAAGCGCAAGCTCGTGCAGCCCAGCGCCAGTACGGGGGCCGCCTTCGCCCAGGCCTGGTTGGGTTCGACCAAACAGGACAGCAGCTTGCCGAACTCGGCAGGGTTGTCGCTGGTCGCAACGATGTAGCTCCACGGTTGCTCGTTGTAGGATGACGCCGCCCAGCGCGCCGCCTCGAACAGCGAGCGCAGATCCGCCGCCGACACCGGCTTGTCGGCAAAGGCATAAGGACTCCAGCGTCGCGCGAGTGCCTCCTGAATAGGATGATCGGACTTGGCCTGCTTGAGGTGGCTCATGAGGAAAGTTGACTCCCCACGGTGATCTTATTGAGGCCCCGGGACGTCGTGGCGACCTTCTGAAATGCAACCATTGCGTGTGGCATTATCGGAGCCAACTTCGACCGTGGCCCGATATGAGGACAATCCATGCCTGAAAATGACGACGACAAGTTCCTGTATGCGGCCGAGAAACTGCAAGACGGTCGCACGGTGGCCGAGGTTCGCAAGCTGCTGATTGCGAAAAAGGGCGTCCCGGCCGAAGAGGCACAATCGATCGTGCTCAACGTCTATGCAGCTCAGAAGCTGCAAGAGGGGCTCAAGGCATCCGAGGTTCGTGAGCTGCTGCTGGCGAAGAAGAATGTAACTCCAGAAGAAGCGCGAGCCATCGTGGCTGAAGTTCGCGAGTCGCTTGCGGAGCCCGATCCAGTCGCCCCCGCAGGGGGCAACGCCATGCGTGGCTGGGGAATAACCTTGCTGGTCCTGGGCGTTGGCTCCTTCATCTTGCCACTCATGGGACTGCAGTTTCGCCTTCTCAATCTTTTCGGGCAGGCAACACCATTTCTCGGAGGCGGCCTCGCCGTGCTGGGCGCCGTGCTCGTGGTTGTCTCGCTTCGTCCCGGTGGAACCCCACGACGGTAAGAGTAACAGCAATGCGGTCCGGGGCCGCCTCCCGGGTTGGCACTGGCGCTGGGGCACCACAGGTGCTGTGGCTCGACACCGAGACGCCAGCAGACAGCGCTTGCGACAATGCGCACCGCCGCATAGAATCGCCAGGAGTCGCCGGTGTCCATCCTGGTAGGGGGAGCTTCTCCATGTTGCAAGTGCGGCAAGACATGTTGGCAATCGGGGTTCTCGGCTTCATTCTGCTGGCGAGCGCGCCGGGCCAGGCGGCTCTGGCGGCGCCCGCTCCGGAGTCCCAGCGCAGCAAGGACGGCAAGGAAAAGCCCGGCGACGATGCCAAGAAGGATGACGTCAAAAATGATGGCGGCAAGCAGACCGACTCGAAAAAACCGGCGACGGGACAGATCCCGCCGTTTCCTCTGAACATCGACATGATGTTGAAGAATCTGCCGCCGGGAGCGATGGAGCCGGCCCAGATCGAGCGCATGAAGAAAGACTTTCAGAAGATCCGCGAACAGTATCAGAAGATGATGGCGGAGATGAACAAGAAACTGCCCAACGGGTTCCCCGGCGGAATCCCTGGCGGAATCCCTGGCGGATTTCCAGGTGGGATTCCTGGGATTCCTCCGGGAGCGTTGCCGCCGGGAGGCATTCCCGGCATCCCCGGCATGGGTGGCTTCGGGCCGGCCATGATGATGCAGCAACTCGCCGTCGAAGGCCGCCTCGGCGCCCGCATCGAGAAGCCGAGCGACGTGCTGATCGATCAGCTCGACCTTCCGAGGAAGCAAGGCCTGGTGATCCGCGAGGTCAAGTCCAAGTCGGCTGCCGCCAAGGCCGGCCTGAAAGCCAACGATATCCTCCTCGAGATCAACGGCAAGAGCGTGCCGGACGACCTAAACGTGCTCTTGAAGCAGCTTGCCGAGGTCAAGGCCGACGCCACGGTGGACGCCGTCGTCCTGCGCAAGGGCAAGAGGGAAACGATCAAGGGAATCGTGCTGCCCGAATTCAAGTTCCCGGGAGTCGTGCCGCCGCGGCCGACCGGCGTCCCTGGCCTTGTGCCGCCGCCACCTCCGCGTGGACAGTTTCCCAGGCTCTTCAACGGGATGCCGTGGCGAGCATGGGATTCCGTCTGGCTCAAAAGAATGCTTTAGGCCGGCTTTCCCGAGCCGTCGGGCCGACCCGGCCCGCTGGCCTTTGCCGCGCCTCGCTGCTATCCTTTCCGTGTAGCATCACGCGGGAGAGGACCAGTCATGGCCAAAGGGACGGGGAAACCGCGCAAGAAGATTCCGCGAGCGCTGGCGGTCGTACGTGCCGACAACTGCACCGGCTGCGAGGCATGCATCGAGGTCTGCCCGGTCGATTGCATCTACAAGGTCCCCGGCGAAGATCAGCCGCACCTGCAGAGCTTCGTGGACATCGACCTGGAGCGCTGCATCGGCTGCGACCTGTGCGAGCGCTGGTGCCCGTGGGATGCCATCGACATGGTGCCGCCCACGCAGCTCGTGGCCGCGGTCGCTGACAAGGGCGGCCCGGAACCGTACCTCGAGAAGAACGGCGCGCAACTCATCGCTGTTGCCCAAACCATTCAGGACCTGGCCATCGAGGCACAGCAAGCGAAGAAGTGAAGCGGCGCGTCGGTACGATGGAGCAACCATGCGCAGGCCCGTCGTCGTCTTGTGGTTGTCGGCATGGTGGTTGTCGGCATGGTGGTTGTCGGCATGGTGGTTGTCGGCATTACTGGCACTCGGTTGCGCTCGAGCCGAGCGCTATCCGCCGCGTCCGCCGGCAGCCGACAAGTCGAATGAGCCCAAGGCCGTCCCGTTGATCCCTGCCGACTGGGTTTGGCTCGAGCCGAAGCCGGGACCAGATCTGCGAATCGTATTCGTTCCGGCGACGGCCGCCGAATGGTCGCAGCTGCCAGGGTTCTGGAACGTTGCGCCCGCTGTGCCGCTGGGCCTGCCGACGATTCACCTGGGGCTGGAAGCGTTGCCCGCGGTCGCCGGCTGGGCGCTGGCGGAACAGGCGCGGTCGGTACGCATCAAGGTGCCGCGTGGTTTGCCCGACCCGACGCCGTGGCTGCCCCCCGGCAATCCCCCGACAATGGCAAAATGGCGGCTCGGCAAGAAGCTCTTCTTTGCCGAAGTCTTGCCGATCTCCAATGCCGAGCCCATCAGCCGAGCCGACCGGACCGCGTGCGTCCATTGCCATCGTCCCGAGCATGGCTTCGCCGAGAAGCTGGCCACGAACCGCCACGGCAACCGCAACACGCTCTCACTCATCAACGTCGTCTATCGCAAGCAGCTGTTCTGGGATGGGCGGGCCGATTCGCTCGAGCAGACCATCGTCCGCGAACCGCACGACGAAAAGCTGCCGGTGGCGGACCGGCCGGCACGACATGCCTGGGGCAGCATCGTTGCGGTCATTCGCGAGGACGAGGACTACCGCCGCGAATTCCAGGAGGCCTTCGGCGTTCGCCAGCCGACGCAGGACGCCATCGCTCAGGCGCTGGCCACCTATCTGCGCACGATACTGTCCGGCGACTCCGCCGTCGATCGGGCAGCCGGGCCCGGCGGCCTCAACGCCGACACGCTGGAGGCGTTCCTGGACGACGACCTGCTCAAGCGCGGCGGCCTGAAGCGCGACACGGCGGCCAGGCAGATCTTGCTGGGACACGCACTCTTTCACGGCAAGGCTCGCTGCCACCTGTGCCATCCGCCGCCGCTGTACTTCGACGGCGACTTTCACAACATCGGCCTGGAAGCAAGCGACTTGCGACAGCTGCTGGGCGAGGACCTCGGCCGCTTCGAATTCGTCCCGGTCGGCTTGAAGGAAGCCCGTCTGCGCGGCGCCTACCGGACGCCGTCGCTGCGCGCCTTGCCGCGCACCGGGCCGTACATGCACGAGGGCAAGATGGACACGCTGTCGGCGGTTGTCGAGTTCTTCAACCGGGGCGTCTCCGCACGAAGCAATCTTTTCGTGGCGAAGCCGTTGCTGGTCAGCCCCGGCCGGGCGCGCACCCTTGAACTTGATTCCCAAGAAAAAGCCGCCCTGGAGCTTTTCTTGCGTGCACTGGACGGCGGGCCGGTGGACGCGATGATCGCTACGCCAAAGCCTTGAGCACGATAGCGCCAGGCCAGCTTCGACTACGCAATTCTGGAGGCAGATTGTCTCAAGCGCTTGCGCGCCAGCTTGAGGATGTCGCGATGGTCGAAGGCCAGTCTTGGCAAGCGGGCCAGGTCGTGCCAGGCGGCTTCCTCGGCGTCGTCCGCGGCCCGCGGCTGAACCTGGTCGGCATCGACGCGGGTCAAGTAGACCACGGAAATGGTGCGGCCGCGCGGGTCGCGGCCCGGGGCGCCGAATGTGCCCAGCTGCTCCAGACGCTTGCCAGCAACTCCGGTTTCCTCGCGCAACTCGCGGCGTGCAGCGTCCGCCAGCGATTCATCCATGTCCACGAAGCCGCCGGGGATCGCCCACATGCCGGCGAAGGGGGCATGTTTCCGGCGAATCAGCAGGACGCGCGGCCGAACATCGCTCGTCAGCACGACGATGTCCACCGTCACCGCCGGACGTGGAAACTCGTAGCAATACTTCTTCGCTGGCATGGTCGCACTCCACCAGAAGTCACCCGAAGTCGGTCGATCCGGGAAGGCTTACCTTGGCCGCTTGCAACTTGAAACGCGTTCGGTAATTTGAGTATATGCCTGTGGAGCTTGCCAGCCCTGAGAGACGTGAACCGGCCACACCGGCGCCGCCGGTGTCGCCAGTGACGCCGGTCAGCTTGACCTGGACGCGCCCTCATCTCCTCGGACTGGAACATCTCGGTCCGGACGAGATTGTTGCCATCCTGGACAGCGCCGAGAATTTCGTCAATCTCAGTCAACGAACCCGGAAGAAGCGCAGCGTGCTCGCCGGCCGGGTCATGGTAAACCTGTTCTTCGAGCCCTCGACGCGGACGCGGACCAGCTTCAGCCTGGCCGCTCGCCGACTTGGGGCCGACACGCTCGATTTCACGCCGGGCGGCTCCAGTCTGAGCAAGGGAGAGACGTTCATTGACACGGCCAAGAATATCGAGGCCATGGGAGTGGACGTGATGGTGGTGCGCCATTCATCACCCGGCGCGCCATTGCTCCTGTCCGGGCATCTGCAGTGCAGCGTCATCAATGCGGGCGACGGCGCCCACGAGCATCCCACGCAGGGCCTGCTCGACATGTTCACGATCCGCCGCCGCAAGGGACGCCTCGAAGGCTTGACGGTCGGGCTGGTGGGGGACATCGCGCACAGCCGGGTGGCACGCAGCAACATTCACGGACTGACGAAGCTGGGGGCCCATGTGATCGTTTGCGGCCCTCCCACTCTCGTGCCGCGCAACATCACCGAACTGGGCGTCGAGGTCTCTGACAATCTGGACGCCATCCTGCCGCGCTGCGACGTCATCAACATGTTGCGCATCCAGTTCGAACGGCAGCGCACAGGCCTGTTTCCATCCATTCGGGAGTACGCCAGGCTGTTTGGCATGGACAGCGAGCGATTGCGGAAGGCCAAGTCGGACCTGTTGCTGCTGGCGCCTGGGCCGATCAACCGGGGAGTCGAGATCACGCCCGAGGTCGCCGACGGTCCTCACTCCGCCATCCTGGAGCAAGTCACCAACGGCCTTGCCGTGCGCATGGCCGTGCTGCATCTACTCTGCGGACAGCCGACGGAATAGGCGACCCGACGCGTCCGGACGCGTGTCCCTGGCGTCGGTTTCACTCAGCTCAGATCGATCGCCGGTTGCAGCGCTCGTCCGAAGCTGTCGTAAAAGGCCTCGTGCAGCAAGAAGATCTGCGAGACGTTTAGCCCCAGCGTGACCAGTTGCCGGCGAAGCTGCGCAAAAGCATGCGGGCCCAGACGGCGGGCGATCAAGGCACGCAGGTGCTCGCCGCACAGGTCGATCTCGACCGGCTTGCTGGAATGCAGGGGGTGAGTGAGATAGCGGAGGGTCCCTTGCTGATGGCAGACGGCGCAGCGGCGGCCCTCGGTGCGGACAATGAGCGGCTCCGCCTCGCCCACCGCCAGCGACTCCATGCAATGCGGGCAATAGGTCTTGGTGGCGATCTTGTCCCAGGGCCGGTTCTGGGCGGAACACAGGCTGCACGCCGGCGTGGCCTCGGTTTCCGCCGTCACAAAGCGCACGTGATGCATGGTCCGTTTTCTCGCAAGGAAGGATTTTGGAAGGAACGAGTCATGACCAAAAAACGGCCAACCCTTACATCGGCTGACATGGGTCAATCTCCTGATGACAATTTCATCCCAGCGGGCAATTGCAGGCGTCCGGGGGCGACAATCTGAATAGAGTTGAGGGTTGGTCTCGATTCAAGATGTCCCCCAGCTTATCCGTCTTAACAGCGATTCCCCCAATGCCGTCGCCGGGTATAATGTCCCCGTGAGGATCCGTATTCTCAGTGTCCCGTCGGCAGTGATCGATCTGCAAACGGAACACAGAAGACTGAAAGCTCTTGAGGAAGGAGATCATCATGCTTGCAGCTTCCCAGCGCATCCGCCTGTCCCGTGTGATCGCCGCCGTCGCCGTGGCGGCCGGCCTTGTGCTCGGCCTCGGGACGTTTGACCTCCAGGCGGGCGGCAAGAAATCTGATTCGCAGGTGAAGATCACGGCTGTCGGTTCCAAGATCGACGCCGACGGTAATCAGAATGTCCTGATCACGCTCGACATCAACAAGGGCTGGCATGCCTACGCCAACCCCGTCGGCAATCCCGACCTGCGGCCCAGCCAGACCGTCGTCAAGGTGCTGTCCAAGACGCAGAAGGCCGAGATCGAGTATCCCAAGGGCAAGCTGCACGAGGACAAGACGCTGGGCGACTACAAGGTCTTCGAGGGCAAGGTCGCCATCAAGGCCGCCGTCAAGCGTACCGCCGGCGACACCAGCCCACTCGAACTGGCTGTCACATTGCAAGTCTGCAACGACAGCACCTGTCTTCTGCCGGCGACCGTGAAAATCGCGGTAAAGCAGATTCTCCGGCGAACCGGGAGCGTCAGCGACCGGCGATGAGCGCCGGACCATGCTGGAGAAGCTGACGGTGAAATAAAGTTGCTGCGGGAAAAGTCATTACAATAGGAGGGGACAAGCCGCCCGGCTTGTCCCTTTTCATTTAAGCGGCCCTAAAAGAAGCGTGACAGGACCTTTGGCTGTCGCTGGATCGTGTCGTTTTTTGTAACTTCTCAGTAAGTCTGGGTTGAAGCGGCCATGAGACGCGCGCGGGTGTGCAAAACTCGTAAGCGCAATGCAATCCAAAATGCCACACCCAGGGGAATTGAGAACCTACCGTTTTTGGGGTGTTTGTAGAGGTTCTGTCCCCTTTCTTTTTGGGCATGACGATTGGTCCTCGCATGGCGCGACGCGAGCGCGAGACGAAAGCAACGGGAGCAAGCCATGTGTCATCGACTGTGTGCCTTCCTCGTCCTGGTTCTCCCACTCTGTGCCGAAGCAGGCGAGCCGGCCAAGAAACCCAGGCATACCAACCGCCTGGCAAGAGAGACCAGCCCGTACCTGCTCATGCACGCGCACAACCCGACGGACTGGTATCCCTGGGGGCCGGAAGCGTTCGCCAAGGCCAAGAAGGAAGGCAAGCTGGTGTTCCTGTCCATCGGCTACAGCTCGTGCTTCTGGTGCCACGTCATGGAGCGGGAATCGTTCAACAACGAGGAAGTGGCCAAGCTTCTCAACAAGGATTTCGTGTGCATCAAGGTGGACCGCGAGGAACGGCCGGAAATCGACCACATCTACATGACCGCGCTGACGATGTTTCAATCGGGAAGGGGCGGCTGGCCATTGTCGATGTTCTTGACGCCGGAAGGCCGGCCCATTTTCGGCGGCACCTACTGGCCGCCAGAGGACCGCGACATCAAGGGCGAGAAATCCTCCGGTTTCAAGTCGATCATCAAATTTGTCGGCGAGCTCTACAAGAAAAAGCCCAAGGAGATCGAGGCCCAGGCAGATCAGCTCAGCAAGGCCACGCTCATGGCCCTGGAACGTCCCGTTCCCGGCAACGCCATCGTGGCCCTCAACCGCGACCTCATCAAGGAGATCACCGACGACCTGAAGGAGAGCTTCGACCCGCAGTACGGCGGCTTCGGCTCGCGGACGCGGCAATTCAGAGGCCCAAAGTTCCCGACGCCTCCGTGTCTGCGCTTTGTCCTCAGCGAAGGCGAACGCCGCAAGTCGAAGGAACTCGTGTACATGGCCACGTTCACGCTCGACAAGATGGCCCATGGCGGCATCTACGACCAGCTCGGCGGCGGCTTTCATCGCTACAGCACCGAGCGCACCTGGACCATCCCGCACTTCGAGAAGATGCTCTACGACAACGGGCAGCTGGTCGAGGTTTACGCAATGGCCTACCGGCTGACGAAGAACCCTCTCTATCGCCGAGTCCTGGATGAGACGCTGGCCTATGTGCAGCGCGAGATGACCTCGCCGGAGGGCGCCTTCTATTCGTCGCAAGACGCGGAAACGCATCACGAAGAGGGGCGCTTCTACGTCTGGACCGAGAAGGAACTGCGCGAGGCGCTGCCCGACGCCGCCGACCGCAAGTTCATCCGCACGGTCTACGGTGCGACGGACGGCCAGCCTAATTTCGAGGGCAAGTATCACATCTTCACGCTGCCAAGGTCGCTCGCCGAGACGGCCACGGACCTCAAGATGGACGAAAAGCAGTTCCGGGCCCGCCTTGAGCCACTGAAGCAGAAGCTATTTGACGTCCGCGCCCGCCGTGATCCGCCGTTCCTGAACAAGATCGCGTTGACGGCATGGAGCGGATTGATGATCGCCGGCCTCGCGGAAGCGGGGCAGGCGCTGGACGAGCCGAAATACTTGAAGGAGGCCGCCCGCGCCGCCGATTTCGTGCTTGCCAGGCAGCGCTCGCCGGAAGGCCGGCTGTTTCGCACCTACGGGGCAGCACCGGGACAGAAAGCGCGCGCGGCCGTCAACGCCTTCGTCGAGGATTACGCCTTTCTGGTGCACGGCCTGCTGAACTTGCATGACGGCAGCAAGGACAAGAAATGGCTCGACGAGGCCCGCAGCCTCACCGACACGATGATCAAGCATTACGGCGATACCAAGGGGGGCGGCTTCTTCTTCACCGCCCACGATCACGAGAAGCTGTTCGCCCGCGCCAAGGACCAGTACGACGGCGCCCAGCCTTCTGGCAACAGCGTGGCGGCCCGCAACCTCGTGCGCCTCTGGGCGAAGACCGGCGACGACCGCTACAAGGTCGAGGCCGACCGCAGCTTCCGCGCCTTCGCCGGCGCACTCAAGACCAACAGCTCCGGCCTGTGCACCATGGCCGAGGCACTATCCCTGCACCTGGACGCCCAGGCCGCGCTCAAGAAGCGTTAGCTCCCTGCCTGTGCAGTCCCAGTTCGCACGCGCCGGGCCTGGCGCGTCGGTCGGGCGCCGACACTCCGTCTCCCCGGAAACTGAAGACATCTCTAGGGGTGGACGACACCGGGTCTCCGCAGTCGAGCCAGTTGCGTTGCTGGGCCGGCGGGGGGGGGCAGGCGCGGGGCCGCGGGGTGACGGGATGACGCGACGCGGGCGCGGAGAGGCCGGGCACGCGATGCGGACGGGGGACGGGACCA
>VGYC01000060.1 GCA_016873095.1 Planctomycetota bacterium
GCATCCCCGCCAGCACGATCCGCAGCTTGTCCGCCGAGCTCCACTTCCGACGCCGGTCCTGGTTCATGCTTCTCTCCTTCTGAGGGTTTTGGTTTTTCCTACCCGTGGAGAGAACCATCGCCTACCTTAGCCGATGTGCCAGGTGGGATGAAACACTACAGAACAACTTCCATCATCTGAAGATTCTCCGCATCCCCCTTGGATGAGGGGGCCGGAGAACAGAAACGCCAGCTTTTCGGAAGTGTTCCCGCGTCGGTCCAAAACAGCCTTGCACGTTCATCGACAAGCCGCTAGACTCGACGCCATAACTTGCATTTTGCAGCTGACTTGTGGCTTTCCAAGCCTACCAGCCAAATCACGCCGGACCAACTACTTCACACCCGCTTGCCAGTGATTCTGCGCGCCAACGCGAGCAGTTCCGATCTGGCCCAGGATGAAAGCTGCAAGCTTTTGATCTTGGCAGCAGCATCCATTAGCTCGCGCTCTTCCGCCGTCATGCGGATGCGGAGCATGTATTCTTTTCGCTCAGTTGGCGGCTTTTTCGGTCGGCCCATCATGCAAACGAGTGTAGCAACAATTAAGCCAAAAACTCAATATGTACACTTGAACATGAACTATTTGATGCTACAATAATGTAGACGTAGAGCGCAAAAAATACCCGAAGTCGTTTAGCCGCGACTTCGGGTTTGGAACCCAGGCTTGGTCGCCTGAATGCCCGCTAGTCACGGTTCATTCTAGCGACCTTGCCGCCAAAGCGAAAGGTCGCTTTCAAATGAACGAGCGCCGCAAGCGCGGCTTGGAAATCGTCCAGGCTCACCGCATCGTCCAACGTCCGGACGGCAAATGGATCGTGCCGTCGCAATCCGGCAATGGTTTCTATGCGGTGGACCTGGAAGCGCAGACTTGCGAATGTCGGGACCATCTTGACAACGGCGCAAAGTGCAAGCACCTACACGCCGCCGAGATAGCCAGGAAGCTCCTACAAAACGATGAGATTCGGCGGCGCGGGGAAATCCCCGTTCAGCCGAAGCCCGTCAGCCTCATCGAATTGGCCGAGAGCTATGACACACGGGACAAGTGTTTGGACTTGCTTGAAAGCCTGCGCTGGCCGCATGGCCCAATCTGTCCGCGTTGCGAATGCCCGAAGGTGTATTCCATCAAGGCGCGGCGCGTGCATGAGTGCAGCGCATGCAAGTACCATTTCTCCGTGACCAGCGGAACGATCCTGCACGATTCACGCATGCCGCTGACGAAGTGGATTCTTGGCGTGGCACTCATCGCCAATGCTCGCAAGGGCGTCTCGGCTTGCCAGTTGTCGCGCGATCTGCACCTGACGTACAAGTCCGCCTGGTATCTCGGTCATCGCATTCGACGGGCCATGCGCGAGACCGCATGGCTGGAGAAGTTCACGGGCGTTGTCGAGTTGGACGAAACGTATGTCGGCGGAAAGGCACGCGGCGGCAAGCGCGGACGTGGCGCGGCAAACAAAGAAATCGTGTTCGGTGCGCGCGAGCGCGGCGGCAAGGTGCGGATCACGTCCATCCCGGACATCACGGGCAAGACTATCGCGAAGGCGGTCCACAAGTATGTGGACACGGACGCCGAGATGGTCATGGCCGACGAATTGAGCAGCTACAACCAGCTGGCGGCTGAATTCACGATGGAGCGAATTCAACACAGTCGCGAATACGTGCGCGGGCAAGTGCATACGAACGGCATTGAGTCGATCTGGGCAGTCTTGAAGCGACAGGTGCATGGGACGCATCACAAGATGAGTTCGCAGTATCTGCCCTTGTACTTGAGCGAGATCAGCTATCGGTTCAACCACCGGCAAGACCATGAGTTGTTCTTGCGAGTGCTACGGAATGGACTGATAACGGACCGGCAAGTGGCCGATGGCGGCGCTGCCGCTGAGCAGGCAAACGGAGAGGAAGCTACGCCTGACGAATCGGCAGGGGCGGGCGAGCCGTAGGCGGAATCTCGGCTTGCCGGATAGGATGGATTGAATCAAAATGATACCGGCTGCGGGCCGGGCCGGAGAGTTTCTTGGCGTTTCGGACCGCTTCCTGTGTTAGCGGGATAATTCCCAGATAAAACGCGATGCGATTCATATATCGTCGTGTTTGGCAGCGAACCCCTGAGTGTGCAACCATTATCGCCGTTGTCCTGGGTTGGTCAACAAGAAAAACGGCTCGTCGAAGTCTTGTTCGCGAAGCATGGGACACGGCTCACGGCCCTGGCTTACGCGTCGGGTTGGTGCAGCATCCAGCCGTCGTCGCAATCTGCCAAGCGAGCCGGCTTTTTCCTTGGATTGACCCAGGCCGACCGTTATACTCGCGGTAGTCTCCAGCCAAGAGGTTGATCATGCTGCGAATCCTCGGTGCACCGAAGCGGCTTTGCGATGGCCTGACCCGCCGTGACCTGTTGCTGGCCGGCGGTCTCAGCGCCTGCGGTCTAGGGCTCGGCGACACCACATCCGCAGCGCCCAGCGACGAGCAGCGCCGCCAGGGTTTCGGCCGGGCCAAAAACGTGATCCTGCTGTATCTCTT
The DNA here is from genome assembly GCA_016873095.1 of Planctomycetota bacterium. GTDB lineage: Bacteria > Planctomycetota > Planctomycetia > Gemmatales > Gemmataceae > VGYC01. Next base: position 2,550 of record VGYC01000060.1, read on the forward strand.
CGGCGGGCCCAGTCATCTGGATACGCTGGACATGAAGCCGGATGCGCCGGCCGAGGTGCGCGGCGACTTTCGGCCGATCCGTTCGCGCCTGCCCGGCTGCGATGTCTGCGAGCATCTGCCGCGCATGGCCCAGATTATGGACCGCGTCACCGTGGTCCGGTCGCTGAACCATCCGTGGAACTTCCACGGCATGATGTGGGCGACCACCGGCATTCCGGAGAGCAACGTCCCCATCGAGGAATCGCAGCGCAACCCGCTGCACTGGCCGTATCTTGGCTCGGTGCTGACCTGCCTGGATCGGCAACGCAACGGCGTCCGCCCGGCGGGCGCGGTGCCGGACAACATCATTCTGCCGTTCCTGCTCAGCAGCCGTCGGCCGGCGGAGCTGTACGCCCGGCCGCACGGCGCTTTTCTCGGCAACGCGTTCGATCCGCTCTGGACCGAATTTCGCGGCCAGGCGACGCGCAGCATGGTCCGCTGGTCGAACGGTCCGCGGCAGGAGATCTTCGATCCTTACCTGGGCATCACGCCGGAGAGCCGGTTCGAGATCGCGCCCGAGGCGGAACTGCCGGCCGACATCACCGTCGATCGCTTGCACCGGCGGCGCTCTCTCTTGCATCAGTTCGACGCGGCCCGGCGGACGCTCGACGCCAGTCCGGCGGCGCAGACGATGGACCGCCAGCGCGGCCTCGCCTTCTCGCTCCTGAACTCGGCGCGCGTTCGCCGGGCGATGGACCTCGACCGCGAGCCGTCCCGGTTGCGCGAGGCCTACGGCATGACGCTCTTCGGCCAGGGGGTGCTGCAAGCGCGACGGCTGGTCGAGGCCGGCTGCCGCTTCGTCACCGTCATCTGGGACGAGTTCGGCCAGCTCAACGCCGGCTGGGACACGCACGTCGATCAGCGCAATCGCTTGCAGAACGATCTCCTGCCGGGACTGGACGCGGCGTTTCCGACGTTGATCCGCGACCTGGAAGCGCGCGGCCTGCTGGACGAGACGCTGGTGCTGGTGATGAGCGAGATGGGCCGCACGCCGCGCCGCGAGGGCGACGGCCGGGGCCACTGGGGCCGCGCCTACACCAACTTCTTCGCCGGCGGCGGCCTGGCCCGCGGCCGCGTCATCGGCCGGACCGACGCGCTCGGCGCCGCCCCCACCGACCGCCCCCTCACCGCCAAGGACATCCTCGCCACCATCTATCATCTGCTCGGCGTCGAGCCGCATACCGTCCTGACGGACCGCTTCGGCCGGCCGATGCCGCTGGTGGCGTACGGGGCGGTGGTGCGGGAGATGGTGGGGTGAGAGCGGGCAATGGCAAATATCCAGCGAGAAGCAAAATGGCGGAACGCTTCGAGCCATGGTGTCCGCTGGAAGTGCATGGAGAATTCTTCATCGTCTGGTTCGAGCATCGCCCTTCACTTCGGATCGACGATCTGCGCGTCTACTACGATATCGCCGAGCAACCGGAACAACGGGTGACGATTGTTGCCGTTGGCATCAAGGATCGCAACCGTGTACTCGTCGGCGGAAAGGAGTGGAGCTTTGAAAGTCATTGAACGGGCGGAGGCGACGCAAAGTCTCGCGGAATATGCCGCGGACATCGACAAGGGAACGGTCATTGTCCTGGACCAAGGGCAGCCTGTCGCTGCCCTCGTGTCTCTCGAGAATGCCGATCTGGAAACCGCGTTCCTCAGCACCGATCGGAGGTTCCTGGAGCTGATCGAGCGCTCGCGGGCCAGAGTTCGAGCCGAAGGCGGCATTTCCAGCCAAGAAATGCGCCGGCGTTTCAGCTGACCGTGTCGCAGTTTTTCGCGAAACGGATCATTCGTTGTGGGAAGTGGACGACGGTGACTTCGCCGTGGCTCTGAAACCGCTAGGCTGCTATGATCAAGGGTCCATCCCATCGCCCTTGTTGCCGGAGTAGCCCTCATGTCCAAAGACGCATTTGAGTCTTGCTTGCGGGAAAACCTGGAGCGGCAACCCTTCCATCCCTTCGTTGTGGAGTTCACCGATGGGCGCCAGCTGGTCATCAAACAGCCCCCGGTGGTTTTCTGTGACGGCGCCGCCAGATTTATCGACTCCACTGAAGACGCCCTGGTGGAGTTCTTTCATGACGAGGTCCGGGCCATTGGCCTTTGGCCACAGGAGGTCCGCGCGTGACCAACGAAGAGCTGGAAACCGCTACGCCTGTTCAACCGACGCGACCATATCGCCCTTTTCTTCTGGAGTTTCTCAGCGGCGAGCAAGTCCACATGCATCACCGCGAAGCGATCGCATTCTTCAGCCCTCTATGGCTCTACCGGGGTCCCAATCAAGCACAAGCGGTCTTTCCAAGCTCTGCCGTTTGCCGCTTGCTCGATATCACTCCTGACGCCTGACCATTGAAATGTTGGACCATATCCTGGCACAACTCAAGGACGTTCGCGAACGTTGCCCGGAGTTGCGTTTCGGGCAGCTTATCGCCATCATCGGCGCGCTTGCCGCGGACAAGACGAGGCATTCGCTGTGGGATGTTGAAGACGCTGAATTCGCGGCGGCTCTGGAGCGGTTCGCCGCAGACATGGCGCATCGTGGCGCTGGTTCGAGTGCTAGCGCGGCGTTTCCGAAAACGACCGTCAAGCCATGCGCGGAGTCCGCAGGTCAACAATCCGCAAGATAGATCCGGCGGCGCTCTCTCGTTTCGTGACGGAATCATCCGGTCCAAAGCCGGCTCAACCGCTCGAGGTTCGCACGGCTGCGCGAAACCGCAAGCGGCTGGCCAGGCCTCGGGTGCTTTGGTCAGCGTGCGCAGCCGATCACTTCGCTTTCGGCTCGGTGATCTTGGCGGCGGGCACTTGCAGCAGGCGGGCGACCTCGTTGGAGAGGGTCTGCGCGTTCTTGCCGTCGTTGGTGCAGCCGGGGATGACGCGGACGATCTTGCCGCCCTTGTCAATGAGGACGTTGGTCGGCATGGATTTCGCCTCGAAGGTCTTCCAGAGCTTGCCCTTGGGGTCCGACAGCCAGTGGAAGTTCAGGCCGTTCTTGACGGCGTAGTTTTCGGCGGCCTCCGCGTCCTCGCGGAAGACGGCGATGGTCTGCAGGCCCTTCTTGTTGTAGGCCTCCTGCAGCTTCTTGAAGTAGGGCAACTCCTTGTCGCAGCCGGAGCAGGCGCAGGTGAGCCGCACCAGCACCGGGCCCTTGGCGGTGAGCTTTTCGAGGTCGTAGGACTTCTTGCCGTCGGCCGATTTCAAGATGACCTTGGGGGCCTGCTTGGGTTCGTCGGCAATCACGGCGCCGGCCAGGAAGAAGCCGGTCAAGGAAAGGAAGGCAATCGTTCGCATGAGACATTCCTCCGGATTCAGGCGGGAAGTTGGGCCGGCCCGGCACGACGACGTCCGGGCCAACCGGGTGGAACCCTCAGCTTACCCGGCCCGGCAGCAAATGCAACCGAAAAGAAATAAAGAAACGACGGATGTCATATATCGCACGGCAAGACGAGTCCGCGGTTTGTGGTCGCCGTGACCTCGAGCGAATTCATGATTATTTGTGGCCGGGCCGGTTAACCCCGGTGAAGTAGCTCATATATTAAGTGGATAAATTTGGGGAAAACCATGGAGACGTGGTCCGACAACGGACTGTCAACCACAGAAGTTGTGAGGAGAAAGTAGGAGAGATGAAAACGAAGAAGATAGTGCTGGCGTCGGCAGTTTCGCTGGCGATTTGTTTCTTGGCCGGGAACGCCGTGCACGCCAGCGAGGCCGACCTGGCCATTCCGGACCTGACGGCCGGCACCTTTTTCAACGGCGCCATCACCGCCTGGAACCTGCTCCTGTACGGGGCGTTCGTGATCTGCATCACGCTCGGTTTCAGCCTGTACCTGCGCACGCAAATCCACAAGCTGCCGGCCCACAAGTCGATGCTCGACGTGGCCGAGGTCATCTTCCAGACCTGCAAGACATACCTCATCCAGCAGGGCAAGTTCCTGCTGATGCTGTTCGTCATCATCGGCATCGCCATCTCGTATTACCTGCTCGCATTCGGGCACACGGAAGGGTTCGAGCTGACCGACCGCAACATCCAGGAACTGCGCGTCAAGAAGGACAAGGACAACAAGCAGCTGGTGCCGGACGCGACCATCAAGAAGCTCGAGCCGCTGGTGGTCGCCAAGCATCCGCTCACCAAGAAGGAGCTTGACGAGCTCAGCAAGACCAGCGCCCCGAAGAGCATGATCACGCAACTGGAGTCGGTCAAGAAGGAGCAAGAAAAGGAGGCGAAGTCCAAGCATTTCGAGACGCGCGAGAAGCTCTTGGCCAAGCTCAAGGACACCGTGGGCGACGCGGACTGGAGCGCGTACGGCACGACGATCACCGAGGTCGCTGCTCCGGTCCAGATCAATCCCGTCCTCAAGGTGAGCCTGGTCCTGTTCTTCGCCGTCGTCGGCATGGGCGGGTCGTACCTGGTCGCCTGGTACGGCATCCGCGTCAACACCTACGCCAACTGCCGGACGGCGTTCGCGGCCTTGCGCGGCACGCCCTGGGACGTCGTCAACATCCCGCTGCGAGCCGGCATGTCCATCGGCCTGTTCCTCATCTCGCTGGAGCTGGTCATGATGGTCATCATCCTGCTGTTCGTGCCGCGGCAGATCGTCGGCGTCTGCTTCCTGGGCTTCGCCATCGGCGAATCGCTGGGGGCGTCGGCACTGCGCATCGCCGGCGGCATCTTCACCAAGATCGCCGACATCGGCAGCGATCTCATGAAGATTGTCTTCAACGTCAAGGAAGACGATCCGCGCAATCCCGGCGTCATCGCCGACTGCACCGGCGACAACGCCGGCGATTCCGTGGGACCGACGGCGGACGGCTTCGAGACCTACGGCGTCACCGGCGTCGCTCTCATCGCCTTCATCACCCTCGCCGTGCCGAGCATCGATATCCAGGCCAAGCTCATCGTCTGGATCTTCGCCATGCGCTTCCTCATGGACTGCATGTCCGGCATCTCGTACTTCGTCAACCAGGCGATCTCGGAACGCCTGTATGCGGCCAAGAAGGAGTTCAACTTCGAGGCGCCGCTGACGGCCCTGATCTGGATCGCCTCCATCCTGTGCATCTCGACATCGTACCTGATGAGCCGACTGCTCATCGGCGACCTGACGGTTGGCGGTGTCGCGTATCCGCAGCTCTGGTGGCAGCTGGCGACCATCATCAGCTGTGGTACGCTGGCCGCCGTGCTCATCCCGGAGTTCACCAAGATCTTCACCAGTTCGCACTCCAAGCACGTGCACGAGATTGTCACGGCGTCGCGCGAAGGCGGCGCATCGTTGACCATTCTCAGCGGCATCGTGGCCGGCAACTTCTCGGCGTTCTGGAAGGGGATGCTCATCGCCGGACTGATGGCGATCGCCTACTTCGTCGGCCACGAGAGCCTCAAGCCGATTATGGGCGAGTACGGCTCGGTGTTTGCTTTCGGCCTGGTCGCCTTCGGCTTCCTGTGCATGGGCCCGGTCAACATCGCCGTCGATAGCTACGGCCCGGTTACCGATAACGCGCAGTCCGTCTTCGAGCTGGCCCAGACGGAACACATTCCCAACATCAAGGACGAGATCCAGCGCGACTTCGGCTTCGAGCCGGACTTCGAGCGCGGCAAGCATTATCTGGAGATGAATGATTCGGCCGGCAACACCTTCAAGGCCACAGCCAAGCCCGTGCTCATCGGCACGGCCGTCGTCGGCGCCACCACCATGATCTTCTCGATCATCCTGCTCCTGAATGCCAAGGGGCTTCTGGCCCTGAGCTTGACGGACGCCCCCGTGCTGCTCGGCTTCATCTGCGGCGGGGCCGTGATCTTCTGGTTCTCCGGCGCGTCCATGCAAGCCGTCACCACCGGCGCCTATCGGGCTGTCGAGTACATCAAGCAGAACATGGACCTGACCAAGAAGGCAGCCGACATCGAGGATTCCAAGACGGTGGTCCGCATATGCACCGAGTACGCTCAGAGCGGCATGTGGAACATCTTCATCGCCCTGATGTCGGTGACGCTGGCCTTCGCGTTCTTCGATCCGAACTTCTTCGTTGCCTACCTGATTTCGATCGCCATCTTCGGCCTGTTCCAGGCGATCTACATGGCCAACGCCGGCGGCGCCTGGGATAACGCCAAGAAGCTTGTCGAGGTCGATCTGCGCGAGAAGGGGACGCAGCTGCACGCTGCCACCGTGGTCGGCGACACCGTCGGCGATCCGTTCAAGGATACGACGTCCGTGGCCCTCAACCCGATCATCAAGTTTTCGACCTTGTTTGGCCTCCTGGCCGTGGAAATTGCTGTATCCATCAAGGAGGCATCCAGCGCCGGCTATGGCGGTGACTACACACTGTACGTCGGCGCCGCGATGCTCCTGGTGTCGCTGAGCTTCGTGTGGCGCTCCTTTTACGCGATGCGGATTCCGAAGAAGGCGTGAGCCTCGCGCTCCGCGCGAGGCGTGCGGCAAAGGATGTCCATGCTTGCCCTCGCGCGCTTGAGTCTGGTGCTTTCCGTTGGCCTGTCCGTTTTCCAGCTGGGTGCGGGCGGCGAGCCCCCGCGCAGGCCCGGCTTCGACCGCGCCGGCGACCCGTTGCCACCCGGCGCCGTGGCACGCCTCGGCAGTGCGCGACTGCGGCAGTTCGAGGTCAATCACGTCGTCTACAGTCCGGACGGCAAGATGCTGGCGTCAGCCGGCATGGACCGGCGCGTGCGCCTCTGGGATGCCGTGTCCGGCAAGGAGACCGTGGTCCTGTCCGGCCAGCGCGACATAGCCCGGGGCATCGCGTTCGCGCCCGATGGTGAGACCATTGTCACGGTCGGCTCGAAAGGCCTGGCGCTGGTTTCCAGTCGGCGTACCGGCAGAGAAGTGCGCTCGTTCCGTGTGCCGTTCGCAAATGCCATTGCGCTGTCTCCTGACGGCAAGATCCTGGCGACGGTCGATGACCAATGGATCCGGCTGTGGGATATCCAGACGGGAAAGCGAATCCGCGCGCTGGGGCCCACCAGCGGACCGATCCACTGCCTGACCTTCTCTGGCAACGGCGCTGTGCTGGCCAGCGGCGGCGCCAATCAGCGCCTGCGGCTGTGGAACGTGTCAACCGGCCGGATCCTCACGGAATTACCCGGCCACCACGGGCCGGGAGGCGCACTGGTCGCTGTCTATTCGGTTGCCTTTGCGAAGGACGGCAAGCGTCTGGCCTCCGCGGGCAACGACGGAGTCCGATTCTGGAACCTGACAACTGGCAAGGAAATCAGCTACTTCAGGGAGCATCGCGGATCCGTCTGGCGCGTGGCATTCACGCCGAATGGCAAGGTCGTGTCGCTCGGCAACGAATACGCTGCGTCGGCCGACGGCACGCGCGTGTGGCTCTGGGATCCCGAGGCCGACCGCGGCCTGCGCGTGTTCCGGATGCCGTATGTCGATGTCCGGGCGCTCGCGGTTGCGCCGGATGGCAAGACGCTGGCGACCGGAGACCAGGATGGCATTCGTATCTGGGACCTCCAGCGACGGCACGACTGTCCGCTGCTCGACCTTGTTGGCAAGGAAATCCACAAGGGCGCGGGCCACGCGACCGCCATCTTCGCGCTGGATTATTCGCCGGACGGCAAGATGCTGGCGGCGGCCGGCGACGAACCTTGCGGCCATCTCTGGGACGTCGCCCGCGACAAGGTGCTGTGCTCCATCGACAGCGAGCAAGATTCGGTGGCGTCCGTGGCCTTCGCACCGGACGGCAAGATGCTGGCCTTCGGCGGCAAGGATGGCAAGGTCCAGCGCTGGGATGTGTTGCATGGCCGCGGCTTGCCGCCCATTCGCGGCAGCAATCATATCAACTGCCTGGCGATCTCTGCCGATGGCAAGAGACTTGCGGTCACGAGCAACGGTCCCGGCGTGCCGATATGGGACGTGACGACCGGCACGCAAGTCCTGCGCCTCGGCGGCCGGCCCACGGACCTGGTGGCATTTTCGCCCAACGGCGACCTCATCGTCACGGCGACCCTGCAGAACTTGTATCTGTGGGATGCACGCACTGGCAACGAAATCGGCACGCGCTCGGGACACAAGGATGTTATCGACGCGATTGCGTTTTCGCCGGATGGAACGCTGATCGCTTCCGCCAGCCACGATCGCAGCGTTCGCTTGTCGAAGGTCAAGTTCAACGGAACGCTGCACGTGCTGCAACATCCAGAATCCGTGCATGCGGTCGCGTTTTCCACCGACGGCACGCTCGTCGCCACCGCCTGCCACGACCAGTTGATCCGGCTCTGGGACGTGCTGACCGGTAAGGCCGTCCACGCATTTTCAGGACATCGCGGCCTGGTGTATGCCGTCGCTTTCTCATCTGATGGTCGCACCCTCGCTTCCGCCGGCCGAGATGCCACGATCTTGATCTGGGACATGGCGGAGGCGTTCGCGCCGCGGCCGTCCAAGTTGCCGATGAAGGATGATGAGCTGCGCGAACTTTGGACGTCGCTAGGCGGGAACGACGAATGGAAAGCGTGGCAAGCCATCTATGCGCTGGCCCAAGCGCCGACCCAATCAGGCGTCTTCATCGAGGAGAAATTCTTTCCGCCCTGGTTGGAGAAAATGATCCAGCCGTTGATCGTCGAGCTGGACCATCCATCGTATCAGGTGCGCGAGCGCGCGAGCCAAGAACTCAAGGAGCTGAACCGCACAGCCGAGCTTTTTCTGAAGGGCGCCCTGACGAAACCGTTGTCGCTGGAGACGCGGCGACGCGTCGAGCGGCTGCTGGTTGCGTTGGCGAAATCTCCCCAGACCATTCCGCCGGGCGAGTATCGCGCCAAGATGCGCGCCATCCTTGTTCTGGAGCGGATCGGCACACCCCAGGCGCGCGACGTCCTCGGCAAGCTGGCTGCTGGAGACGCGCTCGATCCTCGAACCCGCGAAGCTCAGGCCGCGCAGGCGCGACTGAAGCGGCGGGCAAGGAAATGATCGCAATGAGAAAAATGTACTGGCCCATGAAGCGCATGGCGGGCGCTGTCATCGTGGCCGCCGGATTCTCACTCCTGGCAGCCGCGGCCGACGAGCGCTTCGAGCGCTTCGAGCGCTTCGACACGGACCCCGGCTGGGAGGGCCCAAACAATCGGGCCAAGACGCCGATGCCGCGGACGGTGAAGCAGGACTTCGGCTACAGTCGCACCGCGCATGCCGGCGGGCAGGCTGGGGAAATCGGCGGCTTCATCACGCCCGCGGCCGAGCCAGCCTATTACGGCAAGCGCATCGACGTGAAGTCGCTGTCCGATCCGCTGACGGCTTCCGGCAAGCTGATCTGCAAGGGGAGGCAGTTCCACGTGCTTCTCGGCTTCTTCAATGCCGGGACCGTGAACGAATGGCGGACGCCCAACAGCATGGCGATCCGATTGCTTGGCCGCGGCGATGTCTTCTATGCCTTCGTCGAGTACGCGACCAGCCGCTGGCGAGCCGGGGGCGACAGCCCCGGCGGCTTTGCCACGGTTCGCGAGCCAAAGTCGGGCAAGTTGCGGCTGCGCGGGTTCGCCACGGGTGTGCCGCTCACCTGGTCGCTGCGCTATGATCCCACGGCCAACAAGGGCAGCGGCGCCGTGACCGTGACGCTGGGCAAGGAAACGGCGGTGTGCCACCTCGATCCGGGCCATCGTGCCGACGGCGCCACGTTCAATCGTTTCGGACTGCTGGCCGTCTCCAAGAGTGCCGTTGCAGGCGGCGAGATCTGGCTGGATGATGTGACCATCGACGGCCGGCTGGACGAATTCGCGCGCGACCCCAGCTGGGAAGGGCGCGGCAACCGCCGCACATATGAATCAAGCAACGTGCGGCCGCGCTTCGACTTCGGCTTCAGTCCGACCCGCCATGCCGGTGGGGCGGCCGCGGGCGAGCTGGGCGGCCTGGTGTTCCGCGGCGATTGCCGCTTTAAGGACAAGATCGCCTGCTACGGCGATCGGCTGGAGCCACTCACGCTGGAGAAGCCGCTGCAAGCGTCCGGCAAGGTCTGCCTGCGCCGCGGCGTCACCGACAGCACCGTGCTGCTTGGTTTCTACCACTCGAAGGACAGCATGGAGGTCACGGCGTCGCAAGCCTCCGGGATCCCGCGCAGCTTCCTGGGCGTGGCCGTCGAAGGACCGAGCCGCGAGGGCTTTCTGTTCTACCCGATCTACCGGTCACGCGGCGAGGAGCAGGGCTACAGCAACAGTCCCGACCGCCCCCACATCCTGCCGGACGGCAAGCCGCATGACTGGTCGCTCGCGTACACTCCGAAGGGAGACGGCGGCACGATCCTGGTCACGTTGGACCGCCGGTCGGTCGCCATCGACCTTCCTCCCAAGCATCGTGCCCGCGGCGCGAGCTTCAACCGCTTCGGCCTCGTCACCACCTGGATCGACGGCAATGGCCAGCAGGTGTTTTTCGACGATCTGCAGTACACCTTCAAGCAATAGCAGCGGCGCAAATGCAGGGCGTGAGGCGACGTGGTTTGCCACGCGAGCGTACACGGCGGGCTCACGCCGCGCCGCTCGCCGTGCTTGTGGCCGTGCCGTGCGCTCGCGCCATCGCCAGCCGCGCCTTGTCCTTCTGCTCCGCGTACTCCAGTTCCTTGTCGTTGAACCACTCCCAGATGTCGATCACGGGACGATCTCCTGTGACTGTCAGGATGAGCGTGAAGCTTTTGGTGCAGCGCGCTCCATGAGTTTCTCGAGCTGTCGAATGCGTTTTTCGTACGCCTTCGGCGCCTTGAGCGGCGCCAGCGCCTTGCGAGCGCAGTCGAGATCTCTACGTGCCAGTCGTCCGAGTCTGGCGAGCAATTCGCAGCGCTTGATTCGCACGTCGCACTGCAGGCCGACTTGACCTTTCCCTTCAAGCACTTTCAGCTGCTGCTCGCGGGCGCGTTCAGCCAGGTCGAGATCCTCTCCCAGCTCATGGAAGGCGACCACGGCGTCGAAGTAATTGTCACCGGGTACTGCTTGCAGCGGCTTCATTCGCTCGTGAGCCTTGCGGAATAGCCGTTTGGCCCTCGCCGCGTCGCCTGCCTGCCGCTCGGCCGTCGCTTGCCAGATTTGCGAAACAGCAATGTCTGCTTCCGAAGTATCCCGGGTTCGCGCCGTGGCCTCAGCTTCGATGGCAAATGCGCGCACGCGCTCCCAGTCTTTCGTTTTGAAACATAGCCAGCAAAGGTGATGGAGTGGAGAAAGCAAGTAAAAGCTATTGTCGTCATTGTCGTCCTCGTCCAGGAGGTCAAGCACGTGTAGAGCGTTCTTCTCCGCCTGACGCAGCTTCCCTTGCTCGATCAAGGACCGGCGCTGATAGCCAAGCATGACGTAACGATGCGCGTTTGGTCCTGCGGGAATCTCGCGGTCAAGCTCGTAAAGTGTTTCCCTTATCGCCGCAGCGTAACCGAGCACGTCGATATCGACATAGCATCCGAGCAAGATGTTGTGGGCGGCCAGCCGCCACGGATGCTCGCGCAAAACCAGTTTTCGGCTCTCATGAACGCAATGCAGAGCCTGCCTCAGAGCTTCGCGCAGGTCCCCGATATAGCAAGAGTACGCCTGCGCAAGCCAAACTTCGGACAGGAATCCCCACCAGGGCTCGCCCAACAGCTTCGCCCGAGCGCGAACTTGCCGAAGCTTGGCGATCATGGCGCGTGGATTGGTTTCCTGAAGATCCAGCGCGCTGAAAAAAGACCGCGCCATTGCCAGCCGCGCCTTGTCCTTCTGGTCCTCGTACTCCAGTTCCTTGTCTTTGAACCACTCCCAGATGTCGATCACGGGACGATCTCCTGCAAGGAGCGAGTGAATTCCGCGTAGGCCTGGGCGGCTTCGGCAGGGCTCATGAGCCGTCCGCAGAAGAGCCGGGCGTGCTGGTAGAGGAGCCGCAAGACCGAAGGCAGCGCCGGCGCCGCCTGTTTCTTTGCGAGGTTCTTGAGGAAAGGACATGAAGCATTCAGGCACAGTGTGCCTTGCCAGTGCGTCTCCTCATCCAGTCGATCGGAGACAAACATGCGCACCAGCGGCGCCATGCTCTTGGACAGGGCATCCTTGTCGCGGTCGTCCCTCTTGTTGAGCGCGTCCTGCGAGGCCTTCATGAGTTCGGCATCGGGCGGATAGATCATCAGGGCAGGGATGTCCTTGGGCTCGAAGGCGGCCACGCGGGCGGCGATGCCTTGCTCGGCGTACCAGGCCAGGAGCGGCGCCAGCGGCCTTTCCGGCGCGGGCCGCAGCAACTCGTCTGCCTCGCCGTCGAGCTGCACGCGCTTGATCTTGCGCTGCGCGGCGGCATACTTCTCCAGAAACGGCTCGACCGAGAACCACGAGGCATCGATGGCCGGCACGTCGCGCCCTTCCGCCAGCAGCTGCTCCTGAAGCGATCCCAGCTCGCGCGTGACGTAGTAAAGCGTCCCGCCCGAAAGCTTGAGATACTCCGGCATCGTCAGCAGCCCGCGCGAGGTGCGCAGAGCCACGATGTCCTTGACCTGGTCGAAGAAATCGTTGTCGCGCACGGCCCAGCCGAGGATGACATCGGTATGGCAGCGGACCAGATTCTTCCAGCGCGGCGGATCGCTGCGGGCCAGCTTGCGCAGCTCCTGGCTGAGCTGTTCTTCCAGGGCTTGCCGGACGGAATCAAAGTAGTCGTCCTGGTGAATGTCCTCGCGCGACGCCGTCGGTTGCAGCACCGGACAGTCGATGAGGCCCCGGACGAACCGCGCCCAGGGCGGCAGCAGGTGCTCTTGCCGATCGCAGATGAACATGCGGCGAATGTAGACGCGCATGTCGCCGAACTCGCGAACGGAGGCCACCGACACCGCCGGCACGTACACAAAGCCGTTCATCGGCACCGTCAGGGAATCGTGTCCCAGCGACACCTTGGCATTGCGCAGGGGAAAGACCGCCAGCGGATGCTTGTCGTGAAAGACCCGCTGGATGAAGGCCAGGATCGCCTGCTCCGGGTCGTCCGCCTCCCAGGGCGCTTGCATGAGGTTGATGGGCTCGTCGTCATCTTGCCAGTGAATCGGAATCGGGAGAAAGTCGGCGAAGTTGCGCACCGACTCGAGCAGGAGCGCTTTCTGGAGGACGAAGGATGCCGCCGGCTTGACGCGCAGGGTCACGGTGGTGCCGACGTTTCCCTTCTTGGCGTCGGTGAGCGTGTAGTTTTCGTCGCCGCGCGACTCCCACAGCAGGGCCGGGCCGCCGCGGAACGAACGGGTCACGACCTTCACTTCCTCGGCGAGAAGGAAGGCGCTGAGAAAACCGAGCCCGAACTGGCCGATCAGTTCCGACGCCTCCTCCGGGCTGGAAAAGCTCAGGCGCTCGCGCATCTCGCGCGTGTAGCCGCGACCGATGGTGGCCAGGTAGCTGCCGATCTCCTCCTCGGTCATGCCGCTGCCGTTGTCGATGATGGTCAACAGCCGTTGCCGAGGCTGCAACGACAGCGTGATCCGTGGCTCGTAGTCCGGATCCTTCTCCTCGAGCCGTCGGCGAATGCAGGAATCGTGCGCATTTTGCAACAACTCGCGGACGCCGACCTTCTTCGAAGAATAAAGATGCTCGGCCAGGACCTTCAGCAGGCCGGGAAGGTGCAGCTCAAAGCGGCGCTGATTCATGGGCATAACTCATGAACCGGTTGGGTCATTTGGCTACGACCGGCAACTGTTGCAGGGTCTTGCGCTCGTCCTTGCGGCCGAAGATCTTGCGCCAGAGCCACATGACCGGGTCGTAGAACTCGTCGACGACGCGTTCCTTGAGCGGGATGATGCCGTTGTCGGTGATCTTGATGTGTTCCGGGCAGACCTCGGTGCAGCACTTGGTGATGTTGCACAGGCCGATGTTGAGCTTGTCCTTGAGCAGCGGCAGGCGATCGTCGGTGTCGAGCGGATGCATCTCCAGGCTGGCGACGCGGATCATGAAGCGCGGGCCGCCGAAGGTTTCGGGCGGTGCTTCGGTTTCTGCTCCGGGCGCTGTTCCTGTCGCTGTTCCGGCCGCTGCCGCTTCCGGGTCGCCGAGCATGTGGTGGTCGCGGAGGATGTGGCAGACATCCTGGCACAGGAAGCACTCGATGCACTTGCGGAACTCCTGGACGCGATCGACCTCTTCCTGGGCCATCCGCCAGGTGCCGTCGGCCTCCGGCGGCTTCGGCCTGAAGGGCGGAATCATCTTGTTGATCTTGTAATTCCAGGAGACGTCGGTCACCAGGTCCTTGATGAGCGGGAAGGTCTTGACCGGCTGGATGGTGACGGGCTGATCGATGGGGATGGTCTCCATGCGGGTCATGCACATGAGGCGCGGCTTGCCGTTGATCTCCGCCGAGCAGGAACCGCACTTGCCTGCCTTGCAGTTCCAGCGGCAGGCGAGGTCCGGCGCCTGCGTCGCCTGGATCTGATGAATGGCGTCGAGGACGACCATGCCCTCGCTGATGTCGGCGGAGTAGTCCTTGAACTCGCCGCCGCTCCTGTCGCCGCGATAAACCTTGAACGTCGCCTGTGGCATGGGTGTCCTTCGTTTTCGACCTAAGGGATTGTGGGCAGCTGAAACAGCGCTATCACTTGCGAAAGTATGCGGGCCAAAGTCGTTGGGGTCAGGGTTCCGACGCAACGCACCATCAGTCCTGCGTGAGCCGTGAACAATTTGCCTGGCCGAGAGAAGCTAGGGACTAATAGTCCACCGGAGGCGAAATCAGGCGCATCGAGCGCCACTGCGTTCACGTCGCCGTAGGGACTACTGGTAATCTGACAGAGTATCCAATCGCCTCGACCGACGTCAGCAAGACACACTGCCGGTCGAACCTTGGTCTGCGACAAGTCGGAGAAAGGAAATGGCACCAAGATTACGTCTCCGGCTGCAGGTGTGACCACGCGGCATCCTCCTCGGGCCGGAGCCAGTCAACCGCAAGTGCCGCCTCTGCCAAAAGCGCGGCTTCTCCCGGCACCGCGGCGGGTTCTTCGAGCACGGTTACCAGTGCGCGGCGCGGGCCAGCAAGCCTCACCTGTCCCAGCAGTCGAACTCGTCCTGACGCATCGACAATGGCTTCAACTGTTTGGATCATTTGTCGCCTCCTAGCCTATTCTACCTCGACCTGAATGATCCCTTGTGAACTCGCCGCCGCTCTTGTCGCCGCGATAAACCTTGAACGTCGCCTGTGGCATATCCATCCCTTCGCTATCGTTGCCGGAATCAACCGGGATTGCAGACGTAGGTTTTATATGAAATCCAAGAGTTGCCGCAGCGGCGCCGCGGAGCGTGGCATGCACTGCCGCTGCTGCCCTGCCCGATCAGGATCAAGTTTCCAGGACGACCCGGCCTGGTGCAGAAAGGGAGTGCCTGGCGGCCATCACCCGCTGCGTCTGCGGGCCTGCGAGGGCCTGCGAGCTTGATCAACGCAACCACTTTCCAGGTAGTGAGATACGTTCATCGACTGTGTCCGAGAAGTTTTGCCGACGGGGTTGAAGCGGCCAAGGGACCCGCGTGGGTGTGTAAAACTCGTAAGCGCAGCGCAATCGAAGATGCCGCACCCAGGGAAACGGAGAAGCAACGCTGGAATAATGTAACTCTTGGCCGTGTAGTCGGTTACGTGGTTGGCTGCCATTTGGGAGGATTTGCCGAGGGGGTATATGCCACTTTCTGGACGAATCCTGGACGAATCTTCTGGACGGATGCCGCCGTTACCTGCGGTTGACCCAGGCCGCCCGCGGAATCTGATCGCTTTCGCTGATAGCCCGGAAAACGACGAGAACGGAGGAGCAAGCCATGAAACACCGCCGAATCAAGCTGGTGATGACGATGCTGGTCTGGACGTGGGCGTCGGCGGGCGTCGGCGGGGCGGTCGATATCGTCCAGATCCTGTCGCGCGAGGATCCGGCGTTTCGCGCCGAGACGGCCCGGCTCGCCGTCGGCCGGGATGGCATGATCTACCTTATCAGCGGCGGCAACGACAGCTACGTTCTCCGTCTTGGCCACGACGGCAAGGGCAAGTTTGGCGGCAAGGTGGTCTACGCCGCCAACAGTGCGACTGCCAACTCGGCCGGCGTTGTCGCCACCGCCAACGCGCACTTCGCCCACAAGGTGCAACTCTACGATCTTGCGTTGCAGCAGTTCGGCGAGTCTGCCGAGTTCCTGGTCAACGACCAGGTGGGCTGGGATGCGCCGGCGCACGTGGAGGCCGGCGTCAGCGGCGATTTCTACGCCATCGACCAGCACCGCGACCGCATCCTGAGAATCAATGCGACCGGGAAGCTCCTGCGCGCGATCGCTGTTCCCCGCGAGCCGGCCGGTGGCCCGGGGCAGATGCAGGACTTCCGCGTTTGCGAGAAGACCGAGGCGATCATGCTGCTGCGCCGCGGCGGACCGCTCACGTGCATCGGCTTCGACGGCAAGAAGCGCTGGCAGGTGAACGCCGGCGTCAACTGGGGCGAGAACGTCAACACCGGGGGCTTCGACGTCGACGACGCGGGCAACCTGTACGCCATCGGCCGGCACGATCACGTCATCAAGAAGTTCGATGCGCATGGCAAGCCGTTCGGCCAGATCGATCTGCAAACAGGCACGTTGAAGCCGGCGTCTGCGGAGCACGGCTGGAGCGACCTGCGGCTGCGCGGCGGCGAGGTGTTGCTGAAACGCAAGCATCCGACCGAACTGTTTCAGCGCTACGACCTGGCCAGCGGCAAGCTCATCCAGGTCGTGTCCACGATTCACGAGTATCTCGCCATGACGTTTCCGGAACGTGTGTGGACGGCGGGAAAGAAGATTCCGTTCAGCGTGACGCTGCAAGGCCGGCCGGCGAAGGGGCAGCCGCGCTGGCGGGTCTGGGCCCGGCCGGTCGGCGGCATCGGCTATCGTGAGTTCTCGGTCACGGACGGCAAGCTGACGGTCCCCGACGATTGCGCCGGCATCTACCAGATCAAGGTGACACCGGAGATCCAGCCGATGCAGCGTGGCCAGCGCTCCGAGTATGGCGTGCGCACCTGGGTGGACCTCCGCCGGGACGGCGCCAAGGGCACGGCCACCGTGTGGACGGAAGACAACCGCAATCACTCCGGCCGCGGCGAGGAGATTCGCCTGCACGTGCAGGCTCGGACCGGCAAGGCGGCCCAGCCTGTCGCCGCCGTCGTTCGCCTGTTGCATGGCAAACGCGCCATCCTGGAAGAGAAGGTCACGCTCACCGTCAAGCCGCTGTCCATGAAGGTGTCCGCGCAACTGTCGGCAGCGCTGGCGCCGGGGCGGTACACCATCGCGGTCGATGCTGCCGACATGACCTGCGTGGGACAGGAAATCGAGATCGGTCCCGGCGTCCACAAGCAGGCGTTGCATCGCATCCAGTACGGTGATTACGGCCCGACCTATCCGGCCGCCGATCTCTGGGAGGCGCCCGACCTGGCGGCGGCGCACGTCGAGCGCACGCGCAAGCTCGGCATGAACCTCATGGTCGATCGGCTGGGCGATCCGAACCAGGGCGGCGCCTTCTTGCCGGATGGCGCCTCGCGCGGCGACATGGAGGAGATCGTCAAGCATCTCGAAAAGGATCCACTGGCGCCTGCGCCCCAACGGTATCAACCGGTGGCCACGCTGCGGCAAGTGCTGTCCGGCTACAGCGCGGCCGGCATCGAGCAGATGAGCATCCTGATGATGAATGACGCCGGGCTGCCGCTGGGTACCGGCTTCGATCCGCGCAAGCCGCCGCAACTCCTCGAGACCATCGAGCGCGTCACCGAAGCAGCCAGGCCGTATCCGGCGTTTCGCGGCTGGAGCTGGGCGTCCAACTGGTGGATTTTCGACAAGCGCGGCGCCAACGGCGCACGCACTGCCGCTGAGAAAGCCGCCTACGAGACGGCCTGGAAGGAGGCCAGAAAGTCCGGCGCGTGGGACCCGGTGCTGGATGCTGTTTCGAGCCATCGCTTCTCATTCGCCGTCGAGGCCCAGGAGCTTTTCAACAAGAAGCTGCGTGTCACGGCGCCGAAGCTGGTTACGGCGTCGGCGTGTCCGCATCGCAACGTGGAATCGTATCCGCCGGTGACGTTCAGCAACGTGGACGAGGTGGACCTGCAAGCCCAGTGGGAGCAGATCGGCATGCCGTTGCACGTGCCGCACGGCGTGGACTTTTACCGCCGCCCCGGCAAGCGCGCCTGGACGCACCCGGAAATCTGGAACGATTCGGGGACGGGCGGTCAGGTGCTGCCGACGCTGTTTCAGGCGCTCATGCGCGGGGCCGACGGCGTCGGCTGCTCCGGGCCCATTCCACCCTGGACCAGCGGCGGCACGCTGCCGGACGATCCGCGCGGCGGACACTACGGAACGACCTCGGTCTTTCGTGCCTTCAACGACGTGGCCCGCCGCTACGGTCCCTGGCTGGCGACGCTGCGCAACAACGACAAGGTCGCCATCGTCGTCTCCGGGCGGCAGTTGCGGATCGACGACTGGCCCATCGTCATGGGCACGCACTTCGCCCGGCTCTTCGAGGCGTATGCCGCCTGCCTGCATGCACATCATCCGGCGAGCTACGTCTTCGTGGAGGATCTGAAGCCCGGCTTGTTGAAAAGGTACAAGGCCGTGCTCGTGGTCGGCCAGACGGTGGCGATGGAGCCTGAGCTGCGCGAAGCGCTCGTCGCTGCCAGGAAGCATGGCGTGGCGATCCTGCATGATGGGACATGCCGGCCGGAGCTGGTGAAGGACTTTCAGCCGCTCGGCGTGTCGTTCAACCAGTTCGAGAAGGACCCGTCGCCGGCCGCCGATGACGCCGCCTATCTGCGCTTCCCTGCGTATTGCCTGGCCCACGTCGCGCAGATGAAAAAGGCGCTCGACCCCGTCGTGGGCCCGACGGCAACGACGGATAACCCGGAAGTGTTCATCTCTGAGCGCACGAACGGCGCTGCCCGTTTTCTGTTCGTGGTCAACAACACGACGCCGGCGCTGGAGCCGGGGCACCTGTGGCGCATCACGCTGGCCGTGGCCAACCGCGTCCCGGTGATCGCCAAGGTCAAGCTGCCAAAGCACGACGGCGTGATCTACGACGTCTTCGCCGGCAACCGGATCGAGCCGCGCGACGGCGTGATCGATGCCGACCTGCGCTCGCTGCCATGCAGAATCTACGCTCTGCTGCCGGCGGCAATTGATGGCGTCGATCTAACGGCCCCGAAGGCAGTCAGCGCGGGACAGCCACTGTCCTGGAGCGTGCATCTGCGAAGTGACGCAGATTCGCTCGGGACCGCATTGCCGCAACGCATCCGCTTGCTCGACAGCAACGGCAAGGTGTTGCGTGAGTCCTTCACGACAGCAACCGGCGAATGGAGCAAGGACAGCTTGACTATACCAATCGGGACGCCAGCGGGCGACCTTATCCTGGAAGCAACGGAGTTGGTCAGTGGCCAGCGTGCGCGGCTCACTGTCGAGGTTACTGCCGTCAACTTGCCGTTCACGTTTGCGACTCGGTTTCTGGGTGATCCGCGAGTTCAGAAGACTTCTGATGCCGTCACACGCTCGCAATCGAATATCGCCGCGGATGACCGCTTCGGTTCACACTTGCGCGATGTGGTCATCACCGACCACGGCAGGACGGCCGTGATGAACGCGATGAACTGGGACCACAATCTCCATGCCGTGGATGTCGCCACCGGCAAGCTGCGCTGGCGACAGCGGGCGGGGCAGTACTTCGCCTTCGCGCCACAGGCGCTGCCTGGTGGCTTCGCCGTAAAGGGCTTTGATTTTCAGTCGGCCGAGGGCTATCACCTGTATCTCGGCAACGCCGCTGGCAAGCTGGAGCGTCGCTTCGCGCTGTACGGCCTGCCGCGCCGACAGATACAGCGGTTCATCCCCGGCATGTTCATGGAACGGATCAACAACTTCGCCGTCGCGCCCGATGGCTCCTGGATCGCCGCGGCGGGCGACCTGGGATTGGCTGTCTGGTCGCGCGACGGCAAACGGCTTTGGTCGGAGGACTGGTGGAAGACGCGGCGGCACACGGCCACGCTGGCCGCGCTCGACACCAGGACAGTGCTCGCCGTCGATGACACGACCGCCAGCGCGCGTGATGCAGTCACCGGCAAGCAACTCTGGCAGGTGAGGCTTGCCGCCACGGGCGAGGCCCGCGACATCCGCGTCAGCATGGACGGCAAGACCTGCGCGCTCTACGCCACGACCGAAGGAGGCCGGGTCTTTGTCCTCCGCGATGGCAAGGTTGCAGCGACCATCCCGACGGCGGCCAACGGCATCGACCTGTCGGCGGATGGCAGGCTGATTGCCGTGGTCGACCGCAATCATCTCAAGCTTTACTCGGTGACCGACGGCCTGCAATGGCTGCTCCAGGGGGACGATACGCTGCACCAGCCGCGCATTTCTCCGGACGGCAAGCGCGTCGCCGTCGGCAGTGCGCTCGGGACCGTCTACGTCGTCGCCGTCGATGGGACGATTCTGCTGGATCGCGACATGAAAGCCCTCAGCGTTCCAGCCTGGCTTCCGGACGGCGACCTGCTGCTGGCCGGCTGGATGGGCACGGTGTGCCGGCTGGACGGCAAGTACGCGGAGAAATGGCGTACGCACCTGCAACCGGCAGAGATCGACATGCGCGGCAAGCTACTCGCCGCCGAGACCGTGCCGACGACGCGCATCGCCTCATGGGGCAATGCCGAGGCGAAGCCGTGGCCGCTCGCGCCGAACCTGCTCGGCCCCAAGGATACATACATCCGTTTCCAGTCGGCGATGGGGCACATGCACTTCGTGCATCCGGTCGCCGAGCTGGTGGACGGCAAGCCGACGCCGCCGAAGACGCCGTGGCTGCACTGGCACGATGTCGGTCACGCCGCCGAGATCTCGCCGATCAACTCGATCGTGCTGGACACGTTTCGCACGCAGTTGCGGGTGACGGCCGTCACGCTGGTCGAGGATCGCGCCCATCCGGAATCGTGGCTGCGCGACGTCGCGCTCGAAACCTGGGACCCGACCAGGGAACAATGGCGTCCCGTGCAGACGCTGCTCAGCGACGCTGCCGTGCACACGCACAAGCTGGCCAGCCCGATCGAGGCGTCGCGCTTCCGGCTGGTGTTGCCGCGCGGCATGTGCGGCAACATCCGCCTGGGCGAGATCGTCTTTCACGGTGACAAGATCGGCCCAAACCATCCGGACGTGATCGCCAAGCGCCCGGTCGCCGTGCTCTTTGACGAGGGGGACGAGCTGAAAAGCGCGCTGGTGTCTCAGCAGTTGAGCTTCAAGTTCGCCGGCGCGTTCTCCGGCGGGCGTTATCTCGCGCTTGCAAAGGACGCCCAGGTGTATCCGCCGTTCTTGCCCCCCTTCGGTCATGCGCTGCCAGGCTGGGACTTTGAGATCGCGGAGAAGCCTGGGCCAGGGCAGTACCGCTACCTGGAGTTTGCGTGGAAGGCCGGTTCCCCGGACACGAAGGGAATCACGCTGCAGATCGGCTCGATGGTGTATGGCCAGCAGGTGGGCATTCACTGCGGCGCTTACAAGAAGACGGACGGCGTCAAGCCGCTCAAGGCGGCGGCCGTCCCGCCGTCCGACTGGCAAACCGTGCGCGTCGATCTCTGGGACGTGTTTCGCCGCGACTTCCGGGTGCAGGCGATGACGCTATTGACCCAGGGAGGCGAAGCGGCTCTGGACCGGATCGTGCTCAAACGCGAGTGATGGGCCTGCGGAATCCTACTTCTGGTCCTCGATCACCTGCTTCAGATAGTCCGGCATCTCCGGCAACGGCTCCCAGCGGAACTGCATGGTGCCGTCGCCGGCCTGGGAGATGATGGTGTTCTTCTTGCCGTACTCGGCGTCGTTCTTGGCGGGGAAGTCGTCGCGGAACTGGGCGCCGCGGCTTTCCTTGCGCTCGATGGCGGCCTTGGCAATCGCCTCGGACACCGTCATGAGGTTGAGAAGGTCCATGCAGGTGTGCCAGCCGGGGTTGTACTCGCGGTTGCCGACGGCCTTCACGCGGCGGGCCCGGTCCTTCAGCTTTTCAATTTCGCCAAGCGCCTTTTGCATCTCGGCCTCGACGCGGACGATGCCGACCAGGTCCTGCATGATCTCCTGCAAGTCCTGCTGAACCTTGTACGGATTCTCGTCGCCGGCCGGCTGGTCCATGAAGCTGAGCGCCCAGCGGGCGGCCGCCTCGATCTGATCGTTGTGGATCTGTCCGGCGGATTTCTCCTTCGCGTAGCGCGCGGCATATTCGCCGGCGCGCTTGCCGAGGACGAGCAGGTCGGAGAGCGAGTTGCCGCCGAGGCGATTGGCGCCGTTGATGCCCGCCGCGCATTCGCCGCAGGCGAACAGCCCCGGCACGCGCGACATCTGCGAGTCGGCGTCCACGCGGATGCCGCCCATGACGTAGTGCGTCGTCGGGCCGACTTCCATCGGCTCCTTGGTGATGTCGATGCCGCCCAGTTCCTTGAACTGGTGATACATGCTCGGCAGCTTCTTCTTGATGTGCTCGACGGGGTTGGTGATGCGCTCCTTGCACCAGGCCGGGTCCTTGAAGTCCTTGAATGCGTCCGAGTGCGTGAGCCAGGAAACGTCGAGGAAGACGCCGCCGTGCGGGCTGCCCCGGCCCTCGCGAACCTCGCGGCGGATGCAGCGGGCCACGTGATCGCGCGTCAAGAGCTCTGCGGGGCGGTTGCAATTCTTGTCGCCCAGGCAGTAGCGCATCCCTTCTTCGGGGTTCTTGGCGGTCTGGTTCTTGTAGTTGTCCGGGATGTCGCCGTACATGAAGCGCTCACCCTTGCTATTGGTGAGGATGCCGCCCTCGCCGCGAACGCCTTCGGTGACCAGGATGCCGCGAACGCTGGGCGGCCAGACCATGCCGGTTGGATGAAACTGCACGAACTCCATGTCGAGCAGCTCGGCGCCGGCACGGTAGGCGAGCGAATGGCCGTCGCCGGTGTATTCCCAGCTGTTGCTGGTGATCTTGAAAGCCTTGCCGACGCCGCCGGTGGCCAGCACGATGGCCTTTGCGCGAAACAGGACAAAGCGGCCCTTCTCCCGGTAGTAGCCGAAGGCGCCGGCGATGCGGTCGCCGTCCTTCAAGAGCGCGATGATCGTGCACTCCATGTAGACGCTCATGCCCTGGTGGATGCCGTGGTCCTGCAAGGTGCGGATCATCTCCAGGCCGGTACGGTCGCCGACGTGGGCGAGCCGTGGATAGCGATGCCCGCCGAAGTTGCGCTGCAAGATGCGGCCGTCGCGGGTGCGGTCGAAGACGGCGCCCCATGCTTCCAGCTCACGGACGCGGTCCGGCGCCTCCTTGGCGTGCAGTTCGGCCATGCGCCAGTTGTTGACGTACTGCCCGCCGCGCATGGTGTCGGCGAAGTGCACCTTCCAGCTATCGCGTTCATCGACGTTGGCGAGCGCGGCGGCGATGCCCCCCTCGGCCATCACGGTGTGCGCCTTGCCCAGCAGCGATTTGCAGACCAGCCCCACGGACACGCCGCCGGCCGACGCCTCGATGGCGGCACGCAGTCCCGCGCCGCCGGCGCCGATCACCAGCACGTCGTGTTCGTGGGTTTCATAAGAGTCCATGTCGTTCCTCTGTGTCAGCCTTTCGGCATCGTTATGCCCATCTTGGACCCAATGCGCGACATGCGCGTCTTGGCCTGCTCGATCTCCGCCTTGAACTTGTGTTCAAGGGCGTTCTGAGTGCTGTTCGGTAGCGCCCTGATCTTCGTTGTCAGCGCTTCGATGTCGGCCCCCACCTTCTTGATCTTGGCTTCACTGTCTTTCACTGTCTCGATATCCGGCTTCTTCACCATGTTTTCCATCTCGTCCGCCATCTGATTCATGAGCTGCACTAATTGCTTGCCCAGATGATCGTGAGCGGTAGTGTCCGTCGAGCAACCAACGGCCAGGCAACTCACCGGTAACAGCACACCGAGCAGCGTTCTCATGGTCATCTCCTGTTACAGGATCCGCAAGTCGGTCCAGATGCCGAGCGCGCACATGCGGATGTATACGTCCGTGAAGCCGACACTGAACAACGACAGCCAGGCCCATTGCATGTGATTCTCGTTAAAGAGCGTGCTGAAGCGCCAGAGTTTGTAGCTCGGCCGCAGCTTGGCGATGTTGTTTGGGCAGCTGAAGCAGTCAAGGCGACCGCCAACCAGATGACGGAACGAATTACAGCCGAAGGTGAAGCCGGCCAGCAGGCAGACGTTCGCGACCATGATGAGCGTGCCCAGGCCGATGCCGAGTTGATGGCCGCCGTCCAGGAAGTTGCCAGCGCGATCGGTCGGCCACCAGAATGCCTTGAGCGCGTCCCAGCCCAGAATGACCAGGAACAGGACCGCGAAGTACATGAAATAGCGATGCGAGTTTTGCAGGATCAACGGCCAGCGGTTCTCGCCCCAGTAACTCTTGCGCGGCTCGCCGACGGCGCAGGCGGGCGGGTCAGCCCACATGGCGCGATAATACGCCTTGCGATAGTAGTAACAGGTGAAGCGGAAAAGGCCCGGAAATGCCAGGATCAGAAAGGCCGCCGAGAATGGGAACCAGCCGGGCAGCCAGCTGGGCCGCAGGTCGCCCTTGATAATGGCGTGATGGCTCTGCGGATCGTAAATGAGCGGCGAGTAGAACGGTGACAAGTACGGGGCTGCTTCCTGAGTGCCTTTCCAATCGACCTTGCCGGCGACATTCTTGCGAATCTCGAAATGGCTGCTCTGCCACGCTGCCCAGGTGCCGTAAATCAGAAACGCCGATAAGCCGATGGCCGTGAACGCCGGTCCGACCCACCAGGCGTCCCGCCGCGCCGTGACGCCGAAGCCGTCCTGCGATTGCCGCCCGCCTGTCTGGTCCAGTGTGCCTGCCTGTGACATATTGCCTGCCTTGCGTCAGTTGCTTGCTTTGCGTCAGTTTGCTTGCCATCACGCCTTTGCGTACAACGATGCGCAAACGCGAAGCGCAAGTCGATCGATGGTACTACGAGAATTTAGGACATCGACCCACCGATTGACAGGGGGGATTGACGGTTGCGGTGGCCTTGGTTATGGTCGCCGCCGCTCCGGGCGCCAGGTAAACTTGCTGGAAAGCGTTGAATCGAGGGCTGGATGCATCGGTTTGGGGTGTGGATGACTGGAACTTTGCTCTTCACCGGGCTGCTGCCTGGGTGTGCGCCGTTCCGCTACGCCAAGCTCTGCAAGTCTCAACCTTGCGATTCGACGCCGCCGGTTTTCCAGGATTCAGGTTCCGTCACTGTGGACGCGCCAGGTGTCCATGAACAGGACTCTTCTCCAGTCAACAATGCCAAGCAGCCTTCAGTCGTCGAGCACGAACCGCAAGAGGTAACGGTCCTCGGCCAGCCGTTTGTCACGCCCCAGGAAGAACATGGATTTGTGCCTTGGACGCAGATTCTCGAGCCCGCGGAAGGCCAGGACGCCCCGCCGCAGGCCATCCACCCCGGTGCCGTCGCCACTCAGGTCCGCGATTCCTTCGTTGCCAAGCAAGACGTTCTTCCCGAGGTGCTCCAGTGCATGCTTGAAAAGCATCATCATGACGCGTTGAAGCTGCTGAAACGGTATGACCAGGCCACGCAGGAATTCTTCCTCGGCATCCTGCCGGTTGTCGCCCGCGTGTCGGAAAAGCCGCTGGAGAGCATGAATGCCGAAGAGGTTGCTGTCATGCAGGATACGCTGGAGCGCATCCTCGAGACGCTGCGGCCTCGCTCGGTCCTGGTCGTGAACCGCATGTGCTTCTGCGAGTCGGTCAAGGGTTTCGGTCTCTACCGGCCGTTGCCGGAAGGGCATGTATTCCAGGCCGGCAGTCCGTCGCGGCCGGGCGACCTGGTGCAAGTTTATGTCGAACTGCGCAACATCTGCAGCGAGTGTCGCGAGCACTATCACGAGACGCTGCTGTGCAGTTATGTCGAAATCAGCGATCCGCGCGATCCCAAGGGCCGCGTGCTCTGGAAGCATCGTTTTGACGACAGCAAACAACCGCTTCGTAGCCGCGCCCGCCTGCACGATTACTACAATAATTACAGCTTTTACGTGCCCGCCCTGCCGTCCGGTACCTACCAGCTAACCATCCAGGTAACCGATGAGACACGGCACGAGACGCCGCGTGTCGCCCGCAAGTCGGTGGAGTTCAAGGTTGGCGCCCGCGCGCCGCAATAGCGCCAGGCTCCAGCGGCGGTTGTCGCGCACTATCTCCGTAAATACAAACATGGTTTACCTTTCGCGCATGCCCGTGTGCGCGAAGGCAACCAACCGAAAGGAGTCAGTCATGTCCGAGATGAAGGCGACCAATATCACCTGGCACGAGGGACATGTCACGCGCGAGGAGCGCGGCAAGCTGCTCAAGCAGCAGGGATGCACGCTCTGGTTCACGGGGCTGTCCGGCTCAGGCAAGAGCACCATCGCCTTCACGCTGGAGCACGCCCTGGTCCAGCGCGGCCGGCTTGCCTATGTCCTCGACGGCGACAACATTCGCCACGGACTTAACAAGAACCTGGGCTTCTCGGCCGCTGACCGCGAGGAGAATATTCGCCGCATCGGCGAGGTCGCCAAGCTGTTTGCCGATTGCAGCGTCATCGCCATGACCAGCTTCATCAGCCCCTATCGCAAGGACCGCGACCTGGTCCGCTCGCTGCACGACGCCGGCAAGATGCCGTTCATCGAGGTCTACGTCAACACGCCCATCGCCACCTGTGAGCAGCGTGATCCCAAGGGGCTGTACAAGAAGGCCCGGGCCGGCGAACTCAAGAACTTCACCGGCATCGACGACCCCTACGAGGAGCCGCTCAAGCCGGAGTTGACCATCGACGCCACCAACACGTCGCCGCAAGAGGCGACCATCCAGCTCATGCAGTATCTCGAAAAACGCGGCCTGATCAGCGGCTGATGTTGCCATTTGTTTACGTTTCGGGATCGCACGGCAGCATGTGTGCGCGCTGCGCCCGCATGCAATCGCTACAACCGATACGATGCCACCAATCCCCCTACTTCACGCGTCCCCATGCACCTAGCCCAACCGTTGCAAGCTGACGGGAAACGCGTCGAAACCCTGTAATTAGCACGATTTAGTTAAAGAGCCGCGTTGACACATTTTGGCCATAAACGTAGACTTGGGCCGTCATCAAGATTCGTGCGCGAGCAGGAACGCGGACCCAGGCCCGACGCGTGCGAGATGATAGCCCGCCGACACTACCCTCGTTACCAGGTAGGATATGCTGTACACAGAAGAAGTTTTGCGAGCGTACCGGCCCGCGGAGGGCTTCTATACCTCCGAGGTTCGGGCCCCGAATCCGCAACCGGTCCGCACCTTCTTGCCGACCGGCTACGAGCCGCGCTATCCCTATCCGCTGCTGGTGTTCTTCCACGGGCAAGGCGGCAACGAGGAACAGACGGTGCGCCTGGCGCCGCGTTTGAGTCGCCGCAATTTCATCGCCATCAGTCTTCGCGGCCCCATCACTCTTGGGCCGCGTTCCGATGGCCGCATCGGCTACGGCTGGGGCGACGGCTCGCACGACACGCTCAACGAGGACTACATGCTACGCGCCGTCGAGCAGACGCGCCGCAATTACCACGTGCACTCGGAACGTATCTACCTGGCGGGCTTTGGCCGCGGCGCCGAACTGGCTTATCGCATGGGCCTGACCTTCCCGGAAAAGCTGGCGGGCGTGATCTCGCTGAACGGCACCATGCCGCGCCAGGGCCGGCCGCTGTTGCGAATGCCCGAGGTCCGGCAACTGCGTGCGTTCATCGGCCACGGCATCGCCAATTCCGTCATCCCGCTGTCGCTTGCCAAGGCCGACTACCGCTTGCTCTACTCCGCCGGCCTCGACATCGAGATGCGCACCTACCCCGCCACGCACCGTCTGCACCTAGACATGCTCCGCGACGTCAATCGCTGGATCATCGAGCGCTGCAACAAGGAATAACCCGCCAGGTCGCGGAACTTGCCAAGAGTTCCAGCAATCGACACGTTTGTAGGGGGCGCCTTCTGCACGGCACTTGCGTCAAACCGTAAGTTTTCAATTGCCCTGGGTGCGACATTTTGGATTGCGTTGCGCTTACGCGTTTCACACACCCACGTGCGTCCCTTGACCGCGTTCAACCCAGACTTACTGACAACTTACAAGTCAGCGCTTGAGTTTCGCAAGTTGCCGTACTCTGCCAAGAGCCGATCGCGCATTCTCCGTCAATCGCGCGCCCGGAGCGCCCTCCGCCCAGTGACGCAATAGCGCTTGCGCTCCGCCGGTACCCGCTAATTCCAAGCATTGGATCGCCCGAATCTCGCGCAATTCCTCCGGCGATGTTTCGTGTTCCATCTGGGCAAGCAATCGTTTCAGGCGACGCTGCGTTTCCAGTACCGGAGACTTCTTCAGCGCAGCCTTCAGCGCGGGTGCAGCGGCGGCGCCGTACTTGGAAAGACCCTGGTGGGCGGCGTCACGAACTGGGAATTCGTCGCTGCCCAGATCGGCGATCAACTTGTGGATTCGCTGGATGTCTGGGATGGCGACCGGAACGATCCTGGGCCGCAGCATGGCAACCGCCCCGCGCGCATCGTCGCTCAACGCCCAGACGGTTCGAAAAGCCAGGTCAGCTTTGTCGGAGATCAGGGCGTCCCATTGTTGCTTGGGCGTTTGCCTGATCGTGCCGGGACGCAGATCCCAGAGGAAGCTCTGACCATCGTCGGCCGCGGTGAAGACGGTGCGCGAATCAGGGCTGAACGCGACTTCATTCGCGGCGCTTTCGTGGCCTTCGAACTGCATGAGTTGCTTCGCCGTCGCCGTTTCCCAAAGCCGAAGCTGCAGATCGGTGCCGTGGGTGATAAGCCAGCGCCCGTCCGGCGAAAAAGAGAGCACCGTGACGTGGTTTTGCTGCTTGAGCAGCAAGGCCAACCTGTCCTGTTGCAACGAAACGGCGATGAAGCGCTTGCGTTCCACGCCTGTGACCGCATCGAACAGAATGACGTGTCCATCGCGCACACCCATGGCGAGCCATCGGCCATCGGGTGAGTAGGCCATCGGAATCGGATAGGCGAGACCTGCCCGCTCGCCGTCGATGCGCGCTGCAACGCGCACCATGTCGGTCGTCTCGTCGTGGATCGTCAACCTGTCGGAATAAGCGCTCGCCAGCATGGCTCCGTCCGAGAGCGCAAAGTCTCCCGAGGTGCCGCGCGGTTCCGATTTTCCCGTGGCCAAATCAAAGCGGATCAGTCTGTACCAGGAAGCAACGTACAAAGAGCGGGCGTCGGCACTGAAGCGCATGGCTTGAATCCGCTTTCGTTCATGCTCAGGCTGCGGCAAGTTCAGCGTCTTGCCCGTAGCCTTGCCCGAGATGTTCCACATGACAATCGTGCCGTCCTCCTGGGCAAGCGCAAAGACTGCGCTCGTGGGATGGAACGCGAGCTTCTTCACGGCGGGTCCGGACTTTCGCAGCTTTCGCAGCAGCTTTCCCGTCGTCGCGTCCCATAGATCGAGCCGTCCGCGCGCGTCGCCGGCCACAACCCAGCGCCCATCCGGCGACAGCGCAGCATGCGTTGGTGTCGCGTAGCCTTCCGGCTCGGCGAGTGATGCGCCGGTCTTCAGATTCCAGCGGCGAATGAGACCGTCGGCGCCGCTGCTGATCAACGTTGAACCATCCGGCGTGTCGTGGACGTTCGCGACCTCGCCATTATGGATTGTCAACGCCGGCAGCTGTTTCCTGGTGGACACGTCCCAACGGTGCAGGGTGCCCTTACCCGTGCCGAGAAAGAGCGTTTGGGCGTCGCGAGAGAGTCGAAGACGATAATGCGGGTAGCGACTTCCATCCTTGCGGTCTTTGCGGAAGCAGTCCTCCGGCAAAGGAATCGAGGCATGCACCCTCCATGTCGCCGTGTCCAGTACTTGAGTGTCCTTGTGGATGTTCACCAGAGCCAGCCATTTGCCATCGGCGGTGAAGGCCAGGCCATTTTCGATGCCGTTGCTGGCGACGGCAGCGGCCAGCGTGCGGATCTCCTTGCCCGTCGCGGTCTCGCCGATGATCGTCTCTGCCTTCTCATCAATCTGAATGTAAAACTTCGCGTCGGGCAGGAGCACGTCGACCATGGGCGTGGGGAAAAATCGATCGGACTTTCCCGTGCCCAAGTTCCAGAAATGGATGCCTTTTCGATCTGCGACAATGAAATGGGCACCATCCGCTGAGAATCGCCCGCGCGTGCGAAGAGTCTCCGCCGTGTCCCTGCCAAGCCGCAAGATTTCCTTGCCGGTCTTGATGTTCCAAACGAATGCTGATTCAGGCCCGTGGACAAAGCCGAGCAAGGTCCCGTCGGCCGAGAACGAGATGCCCGGCGACGAGTATCCAGAGTGCTCTCCTGCTCGAAACCGCAGCATCGGGCGTCCGGTCTTGAGGTCCCACACCATGATTGCGCGGCCCGCGGCCGTGGCCAGCAGCTTGCCGTCGGGCGACAGCGCGGAGTTGCGGATGCTCGCTGGCTGCCTCAGGTGCATGCTGGCGAAACGGAATCGCGCCCCGGGCGGCAAGGACTCTGCCTCATTGCCGAGTACCAGCGATGACAACCCGAAGACTGTGGCCACGGCCCAGCAACGACTGCAAAGCAATGGCATGATTGTCTCCATAACGGGTGAAAGAGGTGACAGTGCCCGCCAGGATAATCAATCGAAGTGATGAGTGCAATCTTGGAAACAATGACCGACGGAAACATCAGCCGGTTCGAAGCTTCTCGAGTGCCGCGATCAGCCACGGTCGTTCTTCCTGGCCTCGATCTTCTCGAAGATGATGATGTGCTGCCAGGGCAGGTGCTTCTGGGTCTCGACGTGCCGAAGGGCGTGCGGCTCCATCTCGCGGATGACTTGCTTCTCGTACATCTTGTGGACTTCCTTGATCGGCACGAGCTTATCCTCCTTGCGGTACTCGACAAAGACAATGCGTCCCTTCGGCTTCAGTGACTTGACCATCTCGACAGTCATCTCGTAGGGATGCGAAAACTCATGATACACATCCACGAGCAGGATGAGATCGACTGTGCCTTCCTTCAGTTTTGGATTGGTGACGGTGCCGAGGATCGGCTGGACATTCTTGACCTTGCCCTTTCTGATGCGGTAGTTGATGATCGCGAGCATTTCTTTCTGGATATCGACAGCCAGGACCTTGCCCTTGGGGGCGACCAGCTGGGCCATGGCAAAGGTATAGAAGCCGCTGCCGGCGCCGATATCGGCGACGACGTCGCCATTGCGCAGCCGCAGCGCCGGCAACATCTTCGAGCAATGTTCCTCGCGCTCACGCTCCGGGCGTTCCAGCCAGCCTGCTCCCTGGTGCCCCATTACCTGGGCGATCTCGCGGCCCATGTAGAACTTGCCGGTGCCGTCCGGATCGTGATCCTTGCGCGTCTCATACCTTGGCTTGAAGGGCTCCTGTTTGGGCTCGGTGTCCTTGCCTGGCGGCGACTGGGCCGTGCCGTGGCCGATGATGGACATCGAGACGAGCAACAATATGAGGCGTGCGCACATGGTCTGTTACTCCTCATCCGCCTGCCAGTCATCGACCAAGGCGAACAGCGTACGCAAGGGCAGTTCGAACCCGGGCAAGAGCGGCGTCGTGTAAACGTCGCATTCCGCAAGCACGCGTTTGCCGATCCTGGCGCCGCGGCGGAAGAACACCGAAAGCGTACGCTGGAAGCGGTCGAAGACCCAGTATTCATCGACGCCGATGGCCAGATACTCGTCGCGTTTGTCGATATAGTCGCGCTCGCGATCGCGCCGGCCGGCGGAGACAAATTCCCCCACCACGCTGGGTACGTCTTTTTTCGTCGGCAGCCGTCCCAGCCCGATCCAGATCACGCGATCCGCCCGTCGCCGGTTCTTGCCGGTTCGCACTGTGTGTTCCGGCAACGTCTTGTCCAGGCACTTTCCCTGTGGATGCGTCTCGTGATAGAGCCTCAGCCAGTAGCCGAGCTGCTCGTTGGGGTCCCGTTCCATTTCCAGGGGAGTGGGGCTCACAACCAGGACTCCGTTGATGAGTTCATAGCGCCAGCCTACCTTGAAGTCGGCCTGGTCGAACTCGCGCGGCGTCAGCCGGATGCCCGCCGAATCGGGCCGGAGGTGAAGTCGCGGACGTTGAACGGTCGTGGTGGCCATCCTGATTCTCCCGTCATAGCGAACGGAGTCCGTGGCGACCCGCCGAGTTTACCATAGCGTGAACCCTCCGTCGATGAGCAGATATGCTCCCGTCATGTAAGACGACGCATCGCTGGCAAGGTAGACGGCGAGCGGACCAATCTCTTCGGGATTGCCGAGGCGACCCATGGGGATGACGGCCTCGAATTGTTGCTTGAGTTCGGGTCGCTCGCGGAACCAGCGGAAGTTGGCGTCGGTGAGGAAGCCGCCGGGTGCGATGGCGTTGACGGTGACGCCGCGGGTGGCCCAGTCGGCGCCCAGGCAGCGTGTCAGGCCAACCATGGCTGCCTTGGCCGTCTCGTAATGCCGGCCGCTGATGTTTCGCCCGACAATTTGCCCGCACATCGAGGCGATGTTGATGATTCGCCCCCAGCCGCGCTCGACCATCGGCTTGCCGAACTCGCGACAGCAGATGAAGCAACTCGTCAGGTTCAGGTCCATGAGGCGTTGCCAGTCGGCCGTCGATTGCTCGAGGAACTCGATGTTTTCGCGCCGGCCTCCGACGTTGTTGACAAGGATGTCGATGGGCCCGTGCCTGGCCAGCACCTCGCGGCACATGGCTTCGGTCCCTTCCGATGAGACCAGGTCCGCCTGCAGAATATCGACGGCTCGGCCCAGCGCGGAAAGTTCCTCCTTGGCCTTCTGCAAGGTTGCCAGGTCTCGGCCAGTGAGAACCAGGTCGGCTCCTGCCTCGGCCAGCGCTTGGGCAATGGCCCGGCCAAGCCCGCGGCTGCCGCCGCTGATCAAGGCGCGCTTCTTGTTCAGTCGAAAACGATCGAATACGGTCATGTCGCGACTCCAGCATTGTCCAGTATTGTCCAGGATCTGCCGGGCGCTGTTAGTCTACGAAAGGCAGGTGATTCGAGCCGCGCCGCGCGCTTATTTAGGCGTCAAGGCTCTGGAACTTGGCGCCGACATCGAAGAAGCCTTCCTGGATCCTGTTACAGCGGACGACACGGGCGCGCACACGCAGTGGAGAGGTGCCGTCGCGCGGCAACAGGACGATGACGACTTCTTGCGGCAGGGCTTCTGTCGCGATGAACGAAATACCTCCCCTGGAGAGATCTCGAGCGTAGGCAACCAGCGGCTGAGCGTTGCGTTCTTGCACGATTTCGATGCGCTCGTTGAAGACAACGCGGGGATGGGCACGGCGATCGTCGTCGCCGGCCAGCGAGCCCTGGCGCTTCGCCAGCAGCGCCGCGACGGCTTCCTGTACGGCCTGGAGGTTTGTAGCGTGCGACGGCAAGCATTCCTGGGTAGCCTCGGCTACTTCGGCTTGGGTCTGAAAACGGCAGCCCAGTTCGACCACGTGGCCAGCCAGCTGCCGGACGTGGCGAACTTCTGCAGGCAAGTAGATCGGTTGCTCTCCCGTGAAGATGCCGATCAGGACACGCTCGGTGCCTGTCAATTGTTCCTGAAGCAGCCCGATGCCGTGCTCGGAAAGGTTCAGCGACACGGCTTGCTGTGCGGCCTCCCAGTCCACGGAGCCGTCGGGGCGAATCGGAGCGACGCGCACCGGCTGGTGAGTACCGACGCGCGGTCGGCGACGTTTCTCTTCCCCGGATTCACGTTTCAGTGTCAGGATGGCGCGACGGCCGTCTGCCTCATAGCGCAGCTCATCCAGGAAAGAGCGCATGATGAGGATGCCGCGTCCGCTCGCCAGCGATAATTCCGGGTCGTCGCTATCCAGTCTGCCGAGGACGCGATTCACATCAAATCCGCGTCCCTCATCGGTAATGATCCAGCAGCAACGTCGACCATCGTAGTCGACCACGACCTCCACGTTGCGCTCGGCATATTCAGGATCGGCTGCTTTCGCCGCCAGCGCGCGCGCGAAGGAATCGTCATCGCGCTCCTTCAATTCCGACGAGACCTCCAGGTTGCCATGCACCACAGCGTTGGTCAGCGCCTCTTGCAGGGCCAGCAGCAGCTTGCTGGAACGCGATTCGTGACAGGCCCCTGACAGGACGGCTTTCTGGCGGAGGTACTCGACCGCCGGCTCAATCCAGTGCGGCAGGCTCGGCAAGCGCAGGTGCGACTGCTCGGCATGGATGGCAGATGGGGTATTGGTTCACGGCGCGGGCAATAGAGATATTGCCCTTTGTTGATTGTGGTGGGCTTGGACTGCCTCGACAAGCCAGTCGAAGACGTTGCAGGATTGGCGGCGGCAGGTT
>VGYC01000061.1 GCA_016873095.1 Planctomycetota bacterium
GCGTGCCCGGCCTCTCCGCGCCCGCGTCGCGTCATCCCGTCACCCCGCGGCCCCGCGCCTGCCCCCCCCCGCCGGCCCAGCAACGCAACTGGCTCACTTGTGCCTTGTACCGGGTGACGCTTGAAGCCGTTGCATTCCATATGTCGTTTTTCCGCTCGGCGAACAATGTGTGCGCCCAGCACTGGTCCCTTTTCGCGGGCACGTGATTTGCCGATATTGAATGTATTGCGGAGGTGACATGGCAATTGCGGTTGTCTGCTCAGGTTGCGGCCAGTTGCTGCAAGTTTCGCCAGACGATCCGCGTCCGGAGATCGAGTGCCTGTGGTGTGGCGGCAAAACAGTCGTCGCGCGACCTGTCGCGTCTCCACAGTCTCCGCCGCCTGCAGTAGGCACGGCACAGATAGGAGACGATATTCTTCCGGGCGACGAGCTTGGTCTGGCGCCCGCCGAACGAAATGAAACCCAGCAGCTATCGGCTACTCAACCGGCTACAGTCCCGCGCTGGTATGAACAGGCGCCGTACTCGCTGGAGGATCCGCGGCTTCAGCCGTCCGCTTCACCAGCGCCGACACCGTTATCAACACCGTTAGCAACGCCCGCGCCGGCATCGATTCCTTCGTCGCAGCGCGGGGGCGACGATGATGACGATAGCCAGCCCTACGAGGTTGATGCAAAGCAGGATCGGCCCTGTCCCGATTGCGGCCGGTTCGTCAAGTTTGACGCAGCAGTATGCCTGTCATGCGGTTTCGATCTCAGGTCCGGCAAGCGGCTCAAGAAGACCTATGAGCCGATCAGCCGTGCCTGGGAATCCGGCTGGCCGCTCGCCACGCGCAAGATGCTCTTCGCCATCGGCCAAGGCGTGATGCTGCCAATGAGCATCATTGGCGCCATCTCGCTGGGCAGTCCGCTGGGGTTCATCGGCCCCTGGGGAGTGTTCACGGCGATGACCATCTATCTGCTGGGTACGTGCAACCGTGTCGAACTGTCACGCACCAAGAAAGGCAAGGTCACGCTGACGCAAACCTGGTTCGTTTTCTTTCAAAGGCGGCCGGCCCAGACGATCTCGCTCAGCGAATATGACGGCGTGACCTCGGGTACCGTCTACAAGGCGGACTTTTGGGACTGGATGGTGACAGTGGTCTGGCTGGGCTCCGGCTTCATCTGGGGTGTGTTCATCACGCTGCCGCTCATTGCCATCGGCCTGGCAATGGCGATCTTGTGGTGGTATTACTTCGTGAACAAGGAAACGTACTACGTGGCGTTGACGAAGGACCATGGGCACCCGGCGCTGCATCTATACCGCGGCTGGAGCGAGCCGCAAATGCACAACATGGCCGACACCATCAAGGACATCGCCTTCGCAGTCTCATTTGGCGGGCAGCCATAGGGCCGTCTTGGCCACGCCTCCCTCGCCGCATCAATCGACAACGTACGGCATGTACAACCGTGGCATGGTGGTCGTCCACGGGAACGGCGCGCCGTTCATCTGGTAGTAAGAGTTGCCGTACGGTGAATAGATGACGCGCGGGCGGAAGCGGCCGAAGCGATCGACGCCATACATTTGCCAGGCACTACGCCGGCCAAATTCCGGCGGTGGATCAGGCGGGGCGTACGGCGAAACCAGCGGCATGATCGGCGGCATGAGCACCTGCGGTGCTTGTGCTGCACGCGGCGCCGGCAGCGTCTCTTCCTGTTTGGGCGCAACTTGCACAGGCGCTTCCTGACCGACGACGCCGCAGGTCAGCGCTCCGAGCATCAGCAAACCGACACATTCTTTCATGCCACTGCTCCAAAGGATTTCGCGATGTTTCTGGGACGAATTTCAGAATAGCAAGGATAATCGAA
Source organism: Planctomycetota bacterium (assembly GCA_016873095.1). GTDB lineage: Bacteria > Planctomycetota > Planctomycetia > Gemmatales > Gemmataceae > VGYC01. The sequence goes on from VGYC01000061.1 coordinate 1,846, forward strand.
GAAAGCATGGGAGTTTCGATGCTTTGATTGTTCCTGCCCTCGCAAGCGTTGACACGATCGCTACAATCCGCGCGGGTCGCCGGCATCTAATCGAAGCGCTACGTCGAAGCCTTGACCGTGGCGACGTAGCGCAGGAAGTTCTCGACGGGTGTGGTGCGGTCCACACCGTGGTTGAGGTTGACGATGTGGTGCTTGCGGCCTCCAGCTTCCAGGCAACGACGTGTGGCGTCGGCAACCTGGTCCGGCGTGCCGGTACGGAGGATCGCCTCGTCCACATTGCCTTGAAACACCAGGTGCGGATAGTCGCGGCGGGCAGCGGCCAGATCGTGCCGTGTACCAAGGCTGATCACCTCTGCGCCGCTGCCAGCCATCAGGTCGAGGTAGGGGCATTCCTTCACGAACAGGATGCGCGGCACGCCGGTCGCGCTGGACAGGATGGCCTGGTGCTGCGCCTGGGCCCAGCGCTCGTACTCGCCACGCTCCAGCATGCCTGCCCAGGAGTCAAAAAGCTGATAGACGTCGGCGCGCTCCGCGATCAAGGTCGAGAGAAAGTGAATGGTGGCTTCTTGAAGGCGCTCGAGGAGTGCTAGCCAGACAGCTGGCACCTCCTGGGTGAATCGGCGCGTGGCATCGATGTCCTTGCCCGTGCCGATGCAATAGGCGGCCACGGTGAACGGCGCACCCGCGAAGACGATCACTGGCAGTTCACCGCGCAATTCATGGCGGACACGCCGCAGCAGTTCGATGATGTGACCGAAGCATTGGACGTCCGGCCGGGCCGACAGGCGCTGCACATCGTCAAGCGTGCGCACGGCTGGTTGTGGCACCGGGCCCTTGCCTGCTTGCAATTCGAATGGCAAGCCCATGGCCACGGGCAGAGTCGTGATATCATAGAAGAGGATGATGGCATCTACGCCGAAACGACGCGGCAATAGAGATGTCTGTGCCGACAGATCGACGTTCTCCGAGAATTCGTAGAAAGTCAACCCCGCGCGCAGCCGGTTGAACTCCGGATCCCAGCGACCCGCCTGGCGCATGGCCCACACGGGCGGCCTCTCCACGGCATCGCCCCACGCCGCACGCACCAGCAAATGGTCCGATTTCTTCAAGCCGCCCCCTTGGTCCCGACATAGAGAGTTGCAATCCCGAACGTGAATGGATGCCAGCGGACATCGACAAGTCCATGCCGGCCGAGGCGAGCCGCGAGCTGCGCGCCGTCGGGAAACTCCTGAACACTTGCCGGCAGATAGCGGTACGCGTTGTCCTTGCTGCGCGAAATGGCCTGGCCCACGAGCGGCAGGATATGCGTGAAGTAAATGCGATACAGCCGGCCGAAAAACCAGCCGCGCGGCCGGGAAAACTCCAGAATCGCCACCCTGCCGCCCGGCCGGGTCACGCGGACCATCTCCGCGAGGCCCCGATCCGTATCGGTGACGTTGCGCAATCCGAACGCCACGGTAACGATCTCGAAAAAGTTGTCCGGCAGCGGCAGGCGCTGCGCATCAGCTTCCAGTATACGGATGCGCGGCGACGCGCGACGACGGTCAATCTTGTTGCCCGCCACCATCAGCATCTCATGACAGAAATCAGCGCCGACGATTTCCGCCTTGCCGGCGGCCGCCCGGTCATAGGCAAGTGCCAGGTCGCCGGTGCCGGTGCACAGGTCGAGGATCGGCGCCTTACCTTGCGGCGGCACGAGGCGTGTCGTCCGCCACCGCCAGTACTTGTCCACATTCAGGCTGAGCAGGTGGTTCAAGAGATCGTAGCTGGGAGCAATGTGCCCGAACATTCGCCGAATGCGCGACTCACGCTTGTCAACGAGCAATTCCACGAAACACCTGTAGGGGTTGCGGGCGATCCGCGTATCATTCACATTATCTTGAATGTCCGTTGGCCTTTCCAGGCTGTATCGAGCATCGGGGATGCCCCCAGGGCAACGAACCGCACGGACCGCGCAGCATTAACCGCGGAGATCTGGCGTGGCTGACAAGGTTGCAGTGGTGACGGGCAGTGGCAAGCGCCGCGTCGGCTGGCATGTGGCACAGGCCCTGGCGGAGCGTGGATACGCGCTGGTGGTGCATTACCATCGCTCCGCCAAGGAGGCCGAACAGACAGTGGAAGAACTGCGAGCGCGCGGGGTCGAGGCTGTCGCGCTGCAAGCGGACCTGACGCAGGAGAAAGCGGCACGCGGCCTTGTGGAAGAAACGCTCGCGCGCTTTGCTCGGCTCGATGTGCTGGTCACTGCCGCCGCTATCTGGCAGCGCAAGCCCCTGGAGGACGTCACGGCCGACGACGTGCGCCGCCACTTCGACACCAACACCTTGTCCACGTTCATCTGCGCGCAGCAAGCCGGCCTGGCCATGGTGAAACAGCCGCAAGGGGGCAACATCATCACCATCGGCGACTGGGCGACGCAGCGACCCTACCTCGATTACGCGGCCTATTTCCCCTCCAAGGGGGCCATCCCTACCTTGACGCGCAGCCTGGCCGTCGAGCTTGGAACCCGCAACTCGAATGTGCGCGTCAATTGCATCCTGCCCGGCCCCGTCATGTTGCCGCCGGACCTCCCGGTTGCCGAACGCCGGCAAGCGATCGACGCCACGCTGGTCAAGCGCGAGGGCAAGCCGGAGCACATAGCCCGGACAGTGCTTTTCTTCATTGACAACGACTTCGTCACCGGCGTGTGCCTGCCGGTGGATGGCGGTCGGACGATCTTCAGCTAGTCGCGAGGCGATGTCCTCGGACCGTTGGCGCGACCGGATCAGTTTGCATTGCAGCAGAGCCTGGTACAATGAAGGCACACTGTATCCAAGACCACACCCCGCTGACGCGAAACGAAAACAACGCGCATCATGTCCATTCGCGTTTCCAACCTGCGACTAGGCCTGGACGAGCCGGAACAGGCGCTGGGTGCGCACATCGCGCACGCACTCGGGCTGTCGCGCGATGACCTGCCGCCGTGGCGACTTTTGCGCAAGAGCCTGGATGCCCGGGTCAAGGACGATCTATGCTTCGTCTACACTGTGCTCGTCGCCGAATGTGCGGACGAGCCGCGTGTACTGGCTCATGCACGCTCCGGCGCGTGCCGCATTGAGCGGTATGAAGAACCTGCCTTTGTCATGCCGCCGACCGGTTCGCGACCGCTGACACAGCCTCCAGTCGTGGTTGGTTCGGGGCCGGCTGGACTGGTGGCAGGCTACTTCCTCGCGGAGCGCGGCTACAAACCGATTGTTATCGAGCGCGGCAAGCGAGTCCGCGAGCGCATTCACGATGTGCATGGATTCGATGCCGGCGGGCCGTTCGATCCGGAAAGCAACTACCTGTTTGGCGAGGGCGGCGCCGGCACCTTCAGCGACGGAAAGTTGACCTGTCGCGGCAGTGGGCCGGAAGTGCGCCGCGTGCTGGAATTGTTCGCCGAATGCAAGGGGAAACCGTCGATCCTTTACGACTATCGACCGCATCTGGGAAGTAACCGGCTGCCCGCCGTCGTCAAAGCGATCCGCCGCAGGATCGAGGCGCTGGGCGGCGAGATTCGTTTTTCCTGCAGAATGGAGGATATCGACATTGCCGATGGCCGGATGCGCGGGCTCGCCACGTCATCGGGCTACGTCCCGGCATCGGTTGTCCTGCTAGCGATAGGCCATAGCGCCCGCGACACGCTGGCGATGTTGCATCGCCGCGGCGTGCCGATGATTCGCAAGGCGTTTCAATTCGGCATACGCATCGAGCAGCCGCAGGACACCGTCAATCGCGTGCAATACGGCCCGACCCGTCTGGAAGAGAAGCTTGGCGCAGCCGATTACACGCTTGTTGCTCGCGGCCCGCATGATCTGTTCAGTTTCTGCATGTGTGCCGGCGGCAACGTTATTCCCAGCGTTTCGGAGGCGGGTTTCTTCTGCACCAATGGCATGAGCCTGTCGAAGCGCGATTCACCCTTCGCGAATAGCGGGCTGGTCGTCACCATCCCGGAGAAAGCATTTGGCGATAGCGACGTGCTGGCAGGAGTGCGACTGCAGCAAGAGTATGAGCGGCGCGCTTATGAACTGGGACGCGGCGAGTATCGCTGTCCCATTCAATCGGCTCATGATTTCTTGCAGGGGCGGCGGACGACGACATTGCCGCCGAGCAGCTATCCACGCGGCCTGGTTCAGGCGGACCTTGCCGATCTCGTCCCGCCGCTGGTGAGAAAGTCCTTGCTTCATGGCTTGCCCATCCTGGACCGCCGCTGGCGAGGCCGGTTTCTCGCCAATGCGACGCTGGTCGGACCCGAATCGCGTGGGAGCTGTCCCGTGCGGCTCGTCCGCGACTCCGCCAGCCGCGAATCGACAGGAGTGATCGGCCTTTATCCGGTTGGGGAAGGCGCCGGTTTCGCGGGAGGCATCGTCAGCGCGGCCGTGGACGGATTGCGCTCCGCCATGGCCGTTTCGGCCCGGTTTGCGCCGTTGCAGGAGCGTCGTTGAGCGGTCACATTCATGGTGCCTCTTCTTGCATTGCACTGCCACATGGGCTATAAATCGAGGAACGCAGGCATCGTGTCCAGGGCAACCCTTACGTTGTGGCCACCATGGGCGAAACCGATCGCGAGTTCCGGGCCTTGATGGAAAAGGTCCTGGGGCATTCCGATGCGGCTTCCAAGGAACTGCTGGATCGCTATCAGTCCACCTTGCTTCGGGCCATCCGCAGGAGGCTGAACAGAAAGATACGCTCGAAATTCGACTCGCTCGATTTTGCCCAGGATGTGTGGGCGTCGTTCTTCGCCGATCTGCCGCAAGAGAAGTCGTTCGCCCGGCCTGAAGACCTGGTCGCCTACTTATCCGCACTGGCTGAAAACAAGGTCATCGAGGCCGTTCGCCAGCGGCTCTTGCTGCAGAAATACAATGTCACTCGGGAACGATCCCTGGACGACTCGAGAGAGGTCGATAAAGAACAATTGATAGGCCCGCAGCGGTCGCCGCAAGATGCCGTTGCCGGCGACGAAGAATGGCAGGAGTTTCTGCGAAAACAGCCCCTGGTGTATCGTCGAATTTACTCACTTCTGCGCGACGGCACGGAGACCAAGAAAATTGCGAATGAGCTTGCCATCAGCGAGCGAACTGTCCTGCGGGTAGTTAACCGGTTAAGCTCCAGATCCATGCCATGAACACGCCAGCTAACAAGAACCTTGAACAGCGAAGCCTGACCAGCGTCCTTGATGCCGGGACGCCCGGGATGTCGGGGACGCCTGTCTTTTCCCCGCCGGATGAACCCGCGGACACCTCGAGTTTGCTGGACCTGGCCTATCAGCAGTATTGCCGCGAAAAGGGTCAGGGCAACGCGCCGGATCCGGATGCGTTCTGCGCGCAGTTTCCCGGCATGAAGAGTTCCTTGAAGCGACTTGTCGAGGCTCATCTGTTCCTCGAACAAGATGCTGAGTCCCAGGTTGCAACGTCCGCCAATCGGCCGAAGTTGGGGGACATATTTTCGGGCTTCCTGTTGCAGCGTGAACTTGGCAAGGGGTCATTTGCCACGGTCTACCTGGCCACCGAACCGATGCTGGGCAATCGCGACGTGGTGGTCAAGATTTCCATGCATGGCGCCTGGGAAGCGGATATCCTCGGACGGATCAATCATCGGCACATTGTGCCAATTCATTCCGTGCGCGTGGACAAGGCGACGGGACTGACCGTCGTGTGCATGCCGTACCTGGGCAGCGCCACACTCCGCCACGTGCTGGAACGGATCTTGGCCGGGGCAAAGCCCCCCACCCATGCGCGTGCGATTTTGGAGGCAGTCAGGGAACCCGGCGCAGACGCTTCCAAAGCCGAAGCATCGCCATTCCTCGAAAATGGGACCTTTGTCGATGGCATCTGTCAAATCGGTGCCCAGCTGGCCGATGCGCTGGCCTTCATCCATGAGCGCGGGATCTGCCACCGAGATTTGAAGCCGTCAAACGTCCTGATGACACCGGCCGGTCACCCGATGCTCCTGGATTTCAACCTCTCGACCGACGCCGGCAACTCAGCTACCCGGCAGGGCGGGACGCTCCCCTACATGTCCCCGGAACAGCTGCTGGCCTTCGATCAGCAAGGCGCTCGCGACGTCTCCTTGCTCGATCCACGATCGGACATCTTCTCACTGGGCGTGATCCTGCATGAACTCTTGACGGGTTCTCATCCCTTCGGCCCCTTGCCGCTGAAGATGTCGCACCAGCAGTTGCGCCGGCAACTGCTCGAGCGCCAGCGCGCAACGCCGCCGCTCATTCACCAGCTGAACTCCGAGGTTGACAAGCCCTTGTCTCGCCTGCTGGCGCAGTGCCTGGCCTACAACCCCAATGACCGGCCCCAATCGGCCGCAGACATCGCCGTCGCACTGCGAAGAGCGATGTCTCCGTGGCGCCGTGGCATGCGCTGGGTGCGCCGGCATCCTCGCAAGCTTCTGGCTGCCGCCGCCGCCACGATAACGCTCGTCGTCTGTGGATTCTTGTTCTGGTCGCTGCGCCCGCCGCTCAGCGTCCGCGAGTTTCGCGAAGGCGTGACACAGCATCGGCAAGGTCAATACCGCCAGGCCGTCGAGCCGTCGAGCATTTCAACAAGTCCCTGAATGCCGCGCCGACGAACGAAGCCTACTTTGCCCGCGGCCGTGCCTATTTGAAGCTGGGGGAAACGGAGAAACGCTACTTGAACCTGGCTGCAGCCGACCTTCAAACTGCCGACCGGTTGGCACCAAGGGGGCAGACGAAGGCCTCGCTTGGTTACTGCCTGAGTCGCCTCGATCAGACCCGTGAGGCCATCCACTACTACCGTCAGGCCCTGGACCTGGGCCTGACGTCGGCGGAAGTGTACGGCAATCTCGGATTCTCGTACCTGAAACTACATGATCTGGACAAGGCCCTTGACTGCCTGGATCGAGCGATTCAACTCAAGCCCGATTTTCAAGCAGCCCACCACAACCGCGCGCGGCTGTTTCTGCTAAAGGCACAAGCAGCCTTGCCTGCTCGCAAACGCCTGGTCGGCCACGGCAAGCGCGCGGCGCCCTCACGCGAGTTTTCCGCAAGTCTGGAACAAGGCATGGCCGCCGCGCACAGGGCGCTGGAACTTGGCCCGCGTCCCGCGGATCTGTACTTCAACGCCGCTTGCCTGTGTGCGCTGGCAGGCACTACGATCGACGGTCGGTTGCTTGACGCCGCGCTGCAGCACCTCGGCGACGCCGTCGCGAGTGGCTACAATCCGCAGAACCTGGCCTCGGTAGCGGCCTTCGCGCCGCTACGAGACCGCCAGCGCTTCACAGCCCTGTGTGCGTCCAGGCCCGGCGCTGCCAGCCCATCCGAGACAATTCGTGTGGTCGATCCCATCGGCGCGGTCGTCCCCTGACCACTCGCCACGCACCCGTCACGGCTCGCCCCAGTCGCCATCGGGAAAGCGCCCCGGTGGGAAAGCGAATGCCGCCGACACCGAAGGCAAGAACAGCAAGATGACCACGACGATGGCGTAAATGAGCGCAAGCAGGCTGCTGCCCGCTTCAAGAAAGCCCGTACCCATGATGCCGTCACCGCCGAAAGCACCTTGCCGGCCCTCGAAGCGATTCAGTACGGGATTGACGAACGCGAAGAAGAATAACAGGTAGGCAAACTGAACCAGGATCATCGATATCCCAAAGATCAGAGAAAGCATCCGTCCCCAGTTACGTAGCGATAGTAGCCCGATGCTGCCGGTGATGGCCAGCACGGAGATCACCAGGTAATAGATGGACAGGCCGATCTCGACCGGCACATAGGCCGGGATATTCCTCACGATGAAGTCCCAGTACTGGCCGATACCCTGGAGCATCGGGTCCGGATCGTTGGCGGATATACTGGCCATGAATGCCATGATGACGCCATTGAAGCAAGCGCACAGGATGCCGAGGACGCCAAAGATCATGTTGGCGACGGCCACGAAAGTGACGGCCGGCGGCCGATTGGCTCTCATCAATCGTCCCCTGTATCGGAATCTCCGCGGTCAGAACCACGGTGGAGTTCATCCAGCCTTATCATACCGACGGCCCCGACGGATGTGACGTCGATGCCAATTTTCCATGGGTTCAGCTATCTCCCAGGCCGAGCCGCGCAGGACCAATAATGCGTCAGAAGCGCGGCCCGCAGCCGGCAAGTGATGCTCGAAATCTTGTTGAGTGCCGCCGCTTGGATGGTAGGATCGATGGAGGTATCCGTCGTGGGGAAACGGCGATTGTCGCCGGGGAGATGAACAATGCTCAGCGTCGGCAGCTTCCCGACACGAGATTGCCAGGGAATGACGCGACGGACCTTTGTTCAAGCCGCGTCGGCGCTACCATTCGCCTGGCAACTCGCAGGTCAACCAGCGGCTGCCTCAACTGCCGCGCGGGCCCGCTCGGTATTACTGATCTGGCTGGGTGGCGGGCCAAGCCACCTGGACCTCTTTGATCCCAAGCCGCGCGCCCCCGTGGAATTTCGCGGCCCGTTTTCAACCATCGCAACACGCAGCGCCGGCGTCCGCTTCACCGAATTGTTGCCTAAGCTCGCGGCCTGCAGCAACCACTTTTCCTTGATCCGAACGAACATCAACTACAATGGCGGCCATCGGCCGGCCGGTTCAATCGCCTTGACGGGATCGACGGCTCCCGACGGCGGCGAGGATACCGGCGGCGCTCCCGGGCGCTATCCTCCTCATTTCGGCTCCATCCTTGCCCGCCACCGCGGCGCCGGTCAACTCCCTTCGTTCGTCTCGCTGGCCCGCGGTCCGATCGGCGACGGCGTTGGACCGGTATTTGGCTTCGGAGGCGGCGCCTGGGGACGCAACTACGATCCGTTCATGATGCAATGCGCCGAAGACGGACGTGTCGATCTCCCGGAATTGCGACTCCTGGACGGGCTGACGCCGGCGCGACTCGCCGACCGGCGCATGCTGCTGCAGGAATTGAGTCGCCTGGACCGCCTGGCAGAGCGGTCGCACGTGCGCCAATGGCGTGATCTGCACGAGCGCGCCTTCGGACTCCTGGCGTCGCCGGCGGCGCGCCGGGCCTTCGATCTGTCGCAGGAACCGGCACGGCTGCGCGAAGCCTACGGGCAGTCCTCGTTTGGCCAGAGTTGCTTGCTTGGCCGGCGCCTGGTAGAAGCGGGAGTGCCCTTTGTGCAGGTCAACTGGAGCCAGTATGTCGAGGTCTTCTATCCGTTTTCGGACTATGGCTGGGATACTCATGCCGACAATTTCGGCTTGCTGGCAGACTGGCATGGGCCGCTGCTCGATCATGTGATGGCGACCTTGCTCGATGACCTCGATGTGCGCGGTTTGTTGCGTACCACGCTTGTGGTGTGCATGGGAGAGTTCGGGCGCACGCCGCGCATCAACAGCATCGGTTCGCGCGATCACTGGCATCCGTGTTATTTTTCCTTGTGGGCCGGCGGGGGCGTGCAGCCTGGCCGCGTCATCGGCGAAAGCGACGCTCGTGGCGAACATCCCGCGACGGAACCGATCACGCCGGCCATGGTGGGCGCCACCATTCTGGACCTTGCCGGCGTCTCCTCCGCGGCGCGAGCCCAGTTCAACGTACTCGAAAGAGGGAGGGTGATCGATGGCCTCCTCTAGCTCGTCTCTTCGGGCCGAACCTCGCCGGCTGACTCTTGACGGCAAGCGGAAACTGGCTCCCGCGTTCCTCAACGCTCAGGAAATTGCCGTCGCCGTCCACGAGTCGCCGAATCTCGTCGCTCTCATGAAGATACGGCTGCGGGATGGCACGCAAGAGCGCTTGCACCCGACCGTGGCGGCCCATCAATTCGATGCCGCCTTTTCGCGCGATGGTCGCTTGCATGCCTATGTCATGTCCGCGAGTAGCCCGCAGATGGTGCTGGTGATCCAGGACCTGCGCAGTCGCCAGGAACACTTCTTTCGTGCCCGCGATTCCCGAGCCACGGCCCGTTGCCCAAGTTTTTCCGCAGACGGCAGGCGCGTGATCTTCAGCTTGTCGGACGTGGGTGGCCATCAGATTGCCTCGGTGAATACACAGGGAGGCGATCTCAGACCGCTGACCAGTTCAATCGGTCTCAACACTTCGCCGGCCTGCTCGCCGGACGGTGCCCAGATCGCCTTCAGTTCGAGCCGCGATGGCACGTTCGATATCTATGTCATGGACGCCGACGGCGGCAACGTGCGTCGCCTGACCCGAAGTCCCGGGCTTGACACTCGTCCCACCTGGTCGCCGGATGGTCGGCGAATCGCCTTCACCAGCAATCGCGACGGCCGCTACCAGATCTACATCATGAATGCCGACGGTTCGGACCAGCGTCGCCTGCGCAACCACCCGGGGCGAGACGATTACGCCGCCTGGTATCCCGACAGTGGGCAAATCCTGTTCGTCTCCGAGGTTGCCGGCAAGTGCGATCTGCTGGCACTTGACGCCGGTTGAATCTTCGGCTCGCTACTCCTGGGATTTCGGTAGGCGAAGGATCCGGATGCAGGATGGGCTCGTTAGAGTGACCGGATCTCCAGCGGAGGTCAGCCGGCCCGTCTTTTGGTCGATACGAAAGACCGCCACGTTATTCCCGGGCAGGTTGGCGCACAGCAGCAACTTGCCATCGGGCGAGATCGCCAGATTCTGAGGCCCCTTGCCCAGGCTGGGTTCAATGCCGATCAATGTCAATCGGCCATCCTCGGCAATCCGATAGCTAGCGATGCTGTCGTGGCCTCGATTCGTGCCGTAAAGAAAGCGGCCATCCGGAGTGATTTTCAGGTCCGCGCAATAACTCTTGCCCGCAAAATCCTTTGGCAACGTGGCGATGGTCTGTCTCTCGATGAGAATCCCCGAGGCGGCATCGTGGTCGAACCGGGTGACGGAGTTGGCGAGTTCATTGATGACGTAGACACGTTTGCCGTTCGGGTGAAACGTCAAGTGTCGGGGGCCGGCCCCGGGCGGCGTCCGCACAAACGGCTGTACACCGGGCGTCAATTTCGACCCGGCGGCATCGAGCCGATAACACAGCACCTGATCCATTCCCAGGTCTGCCGCGTAGGCAAACTGGTTGTTGGGACTCACGACAAAGCAGTGAGCATGAGCTTCCTTCTGCCTTGCAGGATCAACACTGGAACCGGTGTGCTGAATGAACGATGATGCCTTGCCGAGAGCGCCGTCCTCTTGCACCGGCAGCGCCGCCACGCTACCGGTCGAGTAATTCGCGACGAGCACGGTCTTGCCAGTTGCATCCACATCCAGAAAGCATGCCGCCGTGCCACGTGCCGATTGCCGGTTCAGCAGTTGCAATTCGCCCTTTGATCCGGCAATCCGATACGCGGCAATCTCTTCATGTTCCTTGCCGCCGAATTGCCTGGCGTGGATCGAATACAGATACTTCTGGTTCGGCGCAATCGCCAGGTAGAACGGGTTCTCGATGCCGGTCGTGCGCTGAAGTGGCTTGAGGCTGGCCGTGGCAAGATCCAGCCGGCACGCATGTATCGCGCCTTCTTTCCCAGGCGCAAACGACGAGATGAACACCAGTTCTTCCGCAGATGTTTGATGAGCGTCAATATCCAACGCCAGACCAGCCATGATCAAGACCAGGTATCGCCAAAGTCCACGATTCATGTGACACTCCATTAAGAAACAGGATTCGCGTCAAACGCACAGAGGCAAGCCTACGGACCTTCGTTCCCGGTTGGAAAGGTAAATGGCCGTGAACAATTCCACGGTGGCGCGGCCATCTTCGCCGGTCACCAGAGGCGGACGACGCTGGCGGACGGCTTGCAAGAAATCTTGAATCTGCAAGGCATGATAATGCGTCGTCGCATCATGCCTCTCGAAGCGTTCCCGATCCTCCGCCCGGAAGCGCGGCAGCAGATGCTCCTCGCCAGGAATGGTCCACAGATCGTTCAGAGGCGGCTCCGTGATCCTGGAATATCCCGCGATGAAGGTCGCTCCACGGTCGGTCTCGACGCCCACCGACGCGCCGTTGCTTCCGTGGACATGCACCTTCGTGTAGATTCCAGGCTGCTGCGCGACGCTCGTCACGATGGAGCCGATGCCGCCGTCTTGGAAGCGAAGCACGGCCACTGCCGTGTCGTCCACCTCGACTCCCGGATGATTGACGTTTGCCCAGTAACCGCTGACTTCCGCGATCGGCCCCATGAACCAGCGCAAGAGATCGAGTTGATGGGGCGACTGGTTGACCAGCACGCCGCCGCCTTCGGAGTCCCACTTTCCTCGCCACGGATCGGACTGGTAATAAGCCTGCTCGCGCCAGCTATACATGAGAAAGAGTCCAAGGGCAGGGCGGCCGATCTTGCCGGCGTCGATGGCGGCGCGCAGCCGCTGTACCGGCTCGTACCAGCGCCGCTGGCTGATGACACCTAGCAACGTACCGGTCTTGCGGGCCGCCGCCAGCATGGCGTCGCAGTCCCGCAGATTGGCCGCCATTGGCTTCTCGACCAGGACGTGGACTCCCGCATCGGCCGCAAGGATGGCGGGTTCGGCGTGCAGCGGATGCGGCGTGCCGATCAGCACGACTTCGGGACGAGCCTCCCTCAGCATGAGCGCGGTGTCCGTATATGCTCGAGCCCGCAAGCGCGCGGCAAGTGTTTCGCTGCGCTCCGAGATCGCATCACAGACCGCGACCAGTTCCGCCTCGGCCAGGCTGGCGACGGCGCTGGCGTGAATCTGGCCGACCTTCCCGCAGCCAACCAGCGCTATCCGCACGGGTTGCATCGCTTTCTTGCCTTTCTCGACCTGGATACCTGACTCGTCCCGGCTATTCTCTCCGGCGGGCCGCCTGGAACTTGATATTCTTGAACTCGATGAAGTAAAATTCAGCTTGGAGGCCGACGCGGCCCTTCCTGACCTGGCATTCGTTCCAGGTCGTGGCGAGCTTGCCGTTAACGTTGACCGTCACTTTCGGGCCGTCGCAGGTGATGTCGTACACATTCCATTCGCCGGGCGGCTTGATCAGAGAAACGCCGCGGCCTTTCACGAGAAACTTGTCCGCCTTGCCATTTACCTGGGTTACGCCGAAGAGATCGCCGGCGTGCGGCGGCTTGGGAACGTGAGCCACTTGCACCTGGTGCCAGATCATTCCATCTGGCGAGGTCCGCAGGTACACGCCGCTGTTGTAATCAGGCGTCCCTTTAAGCTTTCGGAAACGCCACTCGACATGAAACGTTCCGTTGCCCAGATCCTTGTCATGAAGCAGCATCTCCTTGACGTCCACGCCGTCACAGAGCAGCACCTTGCCGGTCTCGTCGAGTTTCCAGGCGTTCCTGGCAGTCAGCTTGACATCCGGCGCGATCGGGACGCGTTGCCAGCCCTTGAGATTCGGACCAGGCATGAGGTCGATCCAGTCGCCATCGGCAGCGTCGACGCCTGCGACCGACAACGCCACAAGCAAGCCTGCCAGGATGCCGCGTAATTGAATGGACATGATGCACTCCTTGATGACACGGGATACCGCGACTATCTTGGCAGCACGCATCACAAAGGCAAGGCGACTTGATGTCCTGGGTCATTTACTTTTTCGGCAGCGGTTTCGCCTTCTTCGCCGGCTGCGGCCTCATCCTGGCGGCGCTGGCGGCGTTCTCGTCGGCGCAGCATCGCTGGCAACGCAGCGTTGCCCTGGTCGCGGCCGTCACCGGTCTGATACTGGTCGCCCTGTCGGCGACGCCATTGCCCTACGGTTTCTACGCGGTTGCCGGCGTCGTCACGCTCGCCTGGCTAATCGTTGAGCAGTTGAAGGAAGAACGCTATCCGCGCGTGCGGAACTGGCTGCGTCGGGCCACTGCCATCATCTGGTTTGCCGGCCTGGTCGTCGAGGCGCCGTTCCTGGTGACGCCAACGCTGAAGGTCGACGGTAATCCGACGCTGTATGTGATCGGCGACTCCGTGGCCGCTGGTGTGGGCGACGAAACGGAGACCTGGCCGCGCATCCTGGCTCGCAAGCACGCCATCGAGGTGAACGATTTCTCGCACGCCGGCGCCACGGTCAGCTCTGCGCTCAAGCAAGCGGAGCGCCTGCCGCCGCGCGGCGGCATCGTGCTACTGGAGATTGGCGGCAACGACGTGCTTGGAAGCACCACGGCCGCCAGGTTCAACGAGAATCTCGACCAGCTGCTCGCCAGGGTTCGCGCGCCCAATCGGCTGGTCGTCATGTTCGAGCTGCCGTTGCCGCCGTTTCAGAATGAATATGGCCGCATTCAGCGGCGGCTCGCTCTGAAACACGGCGTGCGTCTGGTGCCGAAGCGCGTGTTCGCCGGTGTGTTGACAAAGGACGGCGCAACGCTGGACTCGGTGCACCTGAGCGCCGCCGGACATCAAACGATGGCGAACGCCGTGTGGGGGGTGCTCGGACGATGACAGTCTAGTCGCGGCTGGCGCGCCATTCGAGGCCGAGGGCGGTCATGCTCTCACGCTTGGCCATGACAGCCCAGGGAGTGTCTGGATACTCCTTGAGGATGCGATTCCAGGACTTCTTGATGTCCTTGAGCCAGCCTTTGACCTTGGCTTCCTTCTTGGCGCTCTGGACATCCGGAATCGCGCCGACGCGCCAGCCGTTGTGGATATCGGCCTTCAGATCGGGGAGCCGGTCGGCACGGACGTCGCCCAGGATGAAGTTGTACTCGAAGGTGTAGACAAGTCGCGACAGCAAGCGGGCCTTGGCGTAGTCGTAGTTGGCTTGCCAGCGCTTGGAGGTTTCCTTGTCGCGCTCATCCTCGGCGGTCAAGAGTTCGCCGAGCGCCTCTTCCAGCTTGAAGATTGCCACGCCCGGTTCCTTCTGCTTGGCCAGGAAGCCTTTCTTGATCTGCGGGGTGACCGGGCCGCCCGGACTCGTAAGTGCTTCTTCCATGACGAACTTGGCGTTCTCGCTCAAGGCCTGCGCCACCTTCAGCACGGCAACGCGGAGCGGATACTCCTTCGGGTTCGCCTCGACCATCTGCTTCAGTTCGGAGAAGGAGGTGTATTTCTCCTTGAAAAGCTCGAGTGCCTTGGCGGGAAACGGTGGCAGATAGTTGAACTGCAGCGAGTTGTCGGTTCCGGGCCGGGCGGCGCGGACCGGTGGGATGCGGTTGATCTCGTCCAGTATGTTCTTTACCAGGGCATCGCCGGCAAACTGGCCGGGCGCCGGGGCAAGTCGGCGTACCTCGAGATGCACCGGCATCGGCTCGGCAGGATCGTAGGGGGGCGTGCTGGACGGCGGCTTGCCGGTCAAGCGCGGCGTCTGCTCGAGCTTGTCGCTGGCGAGCAGCATCTTCATCTTTTCCTGCACGCGTGCCGCCAGCGAGTCCAGCGGCAACGGATTGCTTTGCTCCTGGATGCCGGTAAGGCCTTCTTGCATGGCGTGGCAGAGCGATTGCAAGAAGATACTGCCGCGCTCGAACTCGTAGGCCTTCTGGTCCTTGGCGCAGGACGCCCAGACCTGGACATTCTTGGGAGGGGTCTTGATCATGGTGTCGAGGATTTCCCCCATCTCGCCGCTGCCGGGGAGTTCCAGGCCGCGCGCCGGGGAATAGCGGCACACGTCCAGGATCAGCACTTTCTGCCAGGCCAGGCATTTCGAGAGCTTGTCGTAGACCCACTTCAACGGGATGAGCGTCTTGGCATCTTTCATGTCGCCTTCGATGGGAACCAGGTACGCTTCCTTGTCGATATCGACGGCATGGCCAGCGAACAGCAGCACAATTCGGTCCTGCTCGCGGCAAGTAGCCAGGAAATCGCTGATGGCATTTTCGATGACCGGCTTGAGAGTGGGTTGCGGGCTGCGGGCGCCGTCGGAAAGCTCGAAGACCTGGGTGGCCGGCATGTTCATGGGCCGGCGCTGCATCTGGTCGGCAAGCACGGCCGTACTGCTGCCTGGATAGCGCTCGTCGCGGGCGCTGCCGTAGTTCAGAGGGTTGGCGAACAAGTAGTTGTTGACGTTGATCAGCAAAGCACGGCGCGGAAACGGCCGGCCCGACGCGATGGGGACCTTCTTCAGATTGATTCCTTTCTTGGTGCCGACCGGCGAGTAATCGGACTTCTTGTCCGCATCCTTGGTCTTGCCCGTGCCGGGGGTTGCACTGGCCTTTTTCTTGACATCCTTCTGGCCCGCGTCAGAAGGATCGTAGTTCTCATCGTGGTCGGAGTCGCCCTTCCTGTTGGCAATGCCCTGGCTCTTGTCCTTTTTCTGGAACAGGCTCGCGATGTGCTCGCCGGCGAAGAAGTAGACGCCGCCACCGATGGCGAGGACGCACACGGCGAGAAATGCGCCCACCTTGAAGCCGCTCCCCTGCTTGCGCCGGCGGGGAATCGGAGTCGACTCGAGTGGTGCATCATCGTCAAACGCGAATGGATCACCACTCGTGGGCCGGGTACGCACTGGAGCCGCGGCGCGCGGAGCGGTGGCAGCAGCAGGTTTGACGGCAGCCGCCAGTGCCGGCTGCGACGGAGCGGCGCTGGTCAGCGGTGCGCTGGTCAGCGGTGCGCTGGTCAGCGGTGCGCTGGTCAACGGTGCGGTCGGAACGGACGCCACCCGCGCCTGGATGATTTCTCGGCAGAGCTTGCAACGCATCGACTTGCCGATCCATTCGGACGGAATGCGCAACACACTCTGGCACTTGGGACACCTGCTTTGAACCACCGAAGCCATGCCACACCATCAGGTAAGCGGTTTCAATTCCTTCATTCTATATGACGCATCGTATCGCATAATGTTCCTTGGCGGAAATAAATTTGGCACCGGCGCTCCGCTCTTTCCAGGAACGGACGGCAGGCATATCAATAAGCCCAAGCAATTCTTTTCCAGCAAGTCCTGAGGAGCCGGATCATGTTTCGCTTGACTGCCGTAGCCGTTCTCGCGGGATGCGTGTGGACGCTTGTCTCGGCCGAGGCCGTGGCCGAGAAAAAAAAGGTTCTGATCACCATGAAGTGGAATGGCTCGGTCGCCGATGAAGAGTTGCGGAAGACCGCGCCCGAGTGCATCACCAGCTACAAGGGTCTGGAGAAGATCTGGAAGGCCTGGAAGATCAAGGGGACGGCTCCGAAGCTCGACTTTTCCGAGGTCATGGTGGTCGCCGTATATTCCTCGGGCAGCCGGCTGAGCTTCGCCGATCCCACGCTCGATGAGAAGGGCAATCTCCAGGTTGTCGGCTTCGGCACGCGCGACCTTCGGCCCGGCTTTCGCTACGTGCTCGGCACGGTCAGCAAGGCAGGCGTGGTCACCGTCAACGGCAAGAAGCTGCCGAAGGAGTGAGCGGCGCCGCATCCAGTCACGCTGGCGACCCTTGTGCGGTGGCATCGCGAAGGACAGCCCAGAGCTGCAGCAAGTTGCGGCGGTTCTGGCCGAAGTCGCCCTTGCCGAGTCGCGCCTGGCTGCGGGCGTGCACGCGTGTCTGTTTCTCGGCCACGGGTTCACAACGCACTGTGATGTCGTCCACGAAACGAAACAACCGTGTGCGACGCAGCGCACGAATGGTTGCGTTGGCAACGTCGACCGCCACGATTTCCCAGAGCGGCAAGCCGCGTACGGCGTTTTCAACTTTCGCCAGCGCTTCGGCCAGCGACAAGGGCAAGTCGAGCGGCCGCAAACGCGAATCCTCTCCCTTGTCCGTGTCGGCCCAGTTTCGCGTCAGCCAGGTTAGCACTCCCATGTTCTTATTGTCCGGATAAGTGCGACAAACGGCGAACCGCTCGCTCCGTAGAATGGACATGAGTACATCGTGTATCATTCCCTCGGAGAAGGCACTCATGCTGAGGGTGGTCTGCTCGCCGGCGCCGGAGTTGCGCTGGCAGCCGGAATCCTTGCCTGAAGAACTGGCGGCGACTGGCCGGCGGCTGCTGGAAACACCACGCCGCTGCCTGTGGATCGTCTCCACCAGCCGGCGGCGGCGGGCCCTGTTGCGCCAGGCGGTAGGCGGCGGCAGGCGAGCCATCCTCCTGCCACGCGTCCACACCCTGGAGAGCTTCGTCGCCCAGGCGCTCGAGTACTGCCCGCGCGCGGGGCAGCGCGTGACCGGTCCGGAAAGGCTTCTCCGTCTCGCCCGCGCCTGGAGCGATGTCACCAGCCGGCCCCCGCAAGCGCAGCGCATCCGTCAGCTCGACCGCTTCATTCGCGATTGGCAGGCGTGCCGAATGACGTCGGACGACGCGAACGATTACTTTGCAAGGGTCGTCAAGCGATTTCAGGTCGACCTGGCCAATGATAAGCGTCTCGATCGCATGTCCAGCTTCGCCTTGTTGCTGGACGAGTTGGCGGATGAACGCAGCTGGCCACGGCGTTATTTCTTCAACGCGATCGACACCGTCATCTTCGACGGCTTTCACCGTCTTGAGCGGATTGAACTCGATCTCGTCGGCACGCTGTCGCGACAGCATGACGTGACGTTGTGGCTCGTGGCCACGTCAGGGCAAGAGTCTGAAAAGACGGCGCTGGCCGCGCTCAAGTATCTCGATGAAGGCGGATTCGCGCCGCGCAAGATGGACGTACCCGCATGCTCCACGAATCCGATTGCGGAGGTGGGTCGGCGACTCTTCCCGGCCGCGAACCACTCTCGAACGGCCTGCGCGGGCCCTATCGGCAATGAAGCCGCCATCTTCAAGCTGGAACGGCTAACGCCGCTTGAGGAGGTCGAGGCTGTGGCGCGGTCGATCAAGCATGATTACCTGGCGGCGCGGACACGGGGCGATGCCATGCGCCTGAGCGATGTCGCGGTCATCATCCCCGGACCGGGTTATGATCCGCTCATTCGCGAGGTTTTTCCCCGCGCCGGACTGGAGTTCAATCTCGCCGGCCGGGCCCTGGAAGTCAGCCTGTCCCGTCCCGCACGCGTGCTGACTGCGGCGCTGGATCTCGTCCGCAACCAGTGGCGCCACGACTTGCTGCTCGATTTCCTCGGCCTACCGCTGGTCAGTCGATGCCTCGTTGATCGGCATCGTTTGCACGATCTCTTTGGCAATCGACCGCGCTCTCGCAAACGGCTGGACCATGACGCCTGGCGGCAATCATGGCAGGCATATCTCGCGGGCCTGCGCCGGCAGATCGAGCGCTGGTTTTCCGGCGAAGAGGCATTGCCCGAACGAGATCGGCACAGGCCACAGGAGTTTCTCGATCGCCGCAAGGAAGCAGCCGACAGCCTGGAGCGCCTGGTCGCGTCCATCGAGCATGTCCTGGAGCCCGTTGCCGCCATTGAGAAGTTGCTGGCCGAGCCGCCGGAGCGACATGCGCTGCGCGAACTGGTGAGAAGGATCGGCAACCTGCTGCGTCTGCTTGCCATCGAAACTTGGCTGCAGCCGCCGGGCCTGCCATCCTCGACAACGACACAGCCTGTCCCATGGGTTGAGTACGAAAAGGACCAGCAGGCGTACTTCAAGCTGCTGAGCGTGCTGCAGTCGCTGGCGGAGACGCCGGATGCCCGTTTGCCGGTGCGGGCGGATGGCCGGCCCGATGTCCGCATGGCGCTGTCGCTGGCCCTGGATGGCGAGAGCTATCAGATCAAGACCGAGGATGATGCCGGCGTGCAGATTTTCGAGATTCGCGAGATTCGTGGCATGCGCTTTCGCCACGTTTACGTCCTGGGCCTCGTGGACGGCCTGATGCCGGCGTTGCCGGAAGAAGGCATGCTGGCCGCGCGCCGCCGCAGGTTTCCGGCGCTCGAACAGCAGCTCCAGGCCAAGGAGGATGAAGTCAAGCACCTGTTCACGCAAGCCTTCGAGTCGGCCGGCGAAAAACTGATCCTGTCGCGCTGGACGCTCGAGGGGGACCGTCCGGCAACGCCCAGTCCGTTCTTCGAGCGCGTGAAAGCGCCGCCACTGGAGATGCCACGGCTTGTTCCCAGCGTGGCCGATGCCGCGTCGCTGCTGGGCATGCGCTGCGCCGCCATGGTCGACCTGTCCCGGTCATGGCCCACGGCAAAGGGCGACGCGCAATCGGTTCTGCAACGCATGTGCGAATCGATCGCCGGCTGGCGGGCCCGACCGGCAGCCAGTGCACCAATCCACCTCGGCTTGCCGGCATTGCTGGCGCGTATCTACGGAGAGGACCGGGCCTTCAGTCCAAGCGAGTTGGAGCAGTATGCCGCCTGTCCGTTTCGCTACTTCGGCGCCCGCGTGCTCAATCTGCGTGAGCGCGAAGGGGACGAGTCGATTTTCGCCCATGGCTCGCTGCTACACCGCGTGTTGAACCGCTTTTACGAGGAGCGCCGTGCCGCGGCTGCGGCCGGCAAGCCGTTGCCGGCCGTCGGCCCGGCGGATCGGTCCAACATACTCGAGATTTACCGCAAGGAATGGAACGAACAAGAGGATGGCATCGTCTCACCGGAGCTGCTGACGATCTTCGAGCGCCGTAACGGGCTACTGGATTTCTTCCTGGAACTAATGGCGACCATCGAGGCAGACGGCGGCAACCTCTGGACCGAGTTGCCGTTGCGCGTTCGACTCGGTAGCGACCCCTCAGGGCACTCGGTCTTGCTGCATGGGACCATCGATCGCATCGATGGCCTGAATCACGGGGCAAACACCGCCGGCGTCATCGATTACAAGTCGGGCGCCATCGTCGATCACAAGGAACTGGCTGTGAAGCTGGGCGACGGTCGGCGGATCCAGTTGCCGCTCTATGCCGCCGGCTTCGAGGCGGCACACCCAGGCTGGAAGGTGACGCGCGGGCATTATCTTCATCTGACGTCGCGCAAGAGGTCCAACGAAAGGCCCAACGATGCAATCGTCAATATCGGACCATTGCAAGCCAACGGCACGTTCGATACCCAGGCGGCCGTGGACATGGCCCTGGCGTTCGCCGGCCGAATTCGCGGCGGGGACTTCCCGCTCACCCCGTTTCCCCGCGGAACCAACCAGCACGAGTGTAATAGCCGGTGCCCGCTGCGCCATGCCTGCCGTCATCCGAACGGCTACGAAGTTTCGCCGTGGAGGTGAGCGCCGGCGTCTGCTACAATGCCTCGCATGACGCCGCCTGACGTTCCGCCTGCCAAACTCACATCCGCCGGCACCCGCACGCCGTTGCTCGGACGCGTACTGGGCACGCCGCAGCCCTCATGGGAGACCAGCCTCGACCGGCAGTTCTTTCCCTGGCTTGACGATCATCGCTTTCGAGGCCGGATGGTGTTCCCCGGTATGGGCTACCTGGACCTGGGGCACGCCGCCGGCATTTCGCTGCACCCCGATACTCCGCTGGCACTGCACGATGTGAAGTTCTCCCGCGCCTGCCTGATATCCGAGAATCAACCGCCGACCTTGCAGACCATCCTGCAGGCAGAGAGTGGCGAGTTTACCGTGCATGGCCGGCGCTCCGCAAAGGCCGGCTGGACGCTGCATGCACGCGGCTTCGTTCGCCCAAACCAAGACGCAGCGACCGAGCCGCAGCGGCTAACCGACATCTGGGATCGCTGTCCCATCGACCTGGCCCGCCAGGATTGCTATCGACTCTTTCACGAGCGCGGTCTGGACTACGGTCCCGCGTTTCAGGGGATTGACCAGATGTGGCGCGGCCAGGGGGAATGTCTCGCTCGCATCGACGTCCCGAAGCAACTCAAAGACGCCGATCGCTGGTTGCATCCTGCCACGGTGGACGCCTGCCTCCACGTACTGCTTGGTGCGATCCTGCCCGGTGATGGCTCGCCGTCGCACGCGACATGCCCCGTCTACCTGCCAGTCGATGTCGCCGAGGTACATGTACACGCGCCTTCCGGCGAGACGCTCTGGAGTCACGGCCGAATAAGCGAGCAAAGCGCCTACGCCATCGTCGCCGACATCCGCGTCTTCGAGGAGACCGGGCGCGTCGTCTGGGAAGCCAACGGACTCCGCTGCCAGGCAATGGGGGGCGGCGTGCCAGAGAAATAGTGTCGATGCGACTCGCCATGACCGCTGGCGCCGTTCGTCGGCAACGGACGGGACCCGCTGCGAAGCTACGAAGTGTTGCATCCCGAGGTCTGATGATAGGGAGGAACGGCTTCTTACCCTGCCAGCTTTTCCGCTTCGCCCACCATGTCGCCGAGTAGCTTCAATCCCAGTTCCCAGAAGGTGGGGTCGTTGACGTTCATGCCGAGCTTGCCGAGGAGGACGTGCGGCGCTTCCGAACCGCCGGCAGCGAGCAGATCGAGATAGCGCGGCACGAAGGCGGGACCATCTTGCCGGTACTTTTGCACCAGGGCCAGCACCAGCAGTTCGCCGAACGCATAAGCGTAGCAATAGAACGGGACATGGATGAAATGGCCGATGTACAGCCACCACCAGGCATAATCGTCCGTGAGAAGGACAGCGTCGCCGTGCATGGGACGATTGGCGGCCATCCAGATGTCGTTGATCTGCTCAGTCGAGAGCTCGCCCTTGTCCTTGCGGGCCTGATGCAACCCTTGTTCGAAGCGCGTCAGCACGACCTGGCGAAAGACGGTGGCGAAGGCATCCTCGATCTTGCCGCACAGGAGCCCGAGGCGGATACGCGGGTCCGGGAACATCTCCAGCAGCCGTTGAAACGTCAGCATCTCGCCGAAGACGCTGGCCATCTCGGCCGTTGTCAGAGGCGTGTCACACTGGAGGTAGCCGACGCCGCGTGACAGATACTGATGCAGACCGTGGCCCAGTTCGTGGGCCAGGGTCATCACGTCGCGCAGCCGATCGGTGTAGTTCATGAGGATGTAGGGGTGCGCACTCGGAACGGCGCTGCTGGAGAAGGCGCCGCCTCGCTTGCCTGGCCGCAGTTCGGCGTCGATCCAGTTCTTGTCGAAAAACTCCCCGATGATGCCGCCGGCACGTGGGCTGAACGCCTGGTAGCTCTCCTGCACCATTCGTCTCGCCCGAGGCCAATCGCATTCCGGCATGTCGCCGTGGATCGGGGCGTAGCGGTCATAATCGTGGAGCTGGTCGATGCCCAGGAGCTTGCCCTTGAGGCGGTAGTAGCGCTGCACGAGGGAGTGATGCCGTTCCGTCGCAGTCATGAGCGCCTCGACCACCTCGTCGGTGATCTCGTTGGACAGGTGCCGCGACGACATGAAATGTGGGTATTTGCGCAGCCGGCAATCGCCGTGATGATCAAGGACGAGATTGTTGAAGATGAATGTCAGCAGTCGCGAGTTCTCCTGCAGGCCGACGGTCAAGCCGCGCGCCGCTGCCTTGCGAATCGTACGATCCGGATCGTAAAGCTTGGCGAGAATCTGCTGCTGGCTGACTTTCTGAGACGCGCCGGCGTGCTCGAACGGGAATTGCATGGCGGACACGGATTCGTCGAACAGCCGGACGAAGGCGGCCCTGCCGGTGACCGATTTTTCATCGAGGATCTTCTCCTCCAACTCGCTGAGATAGTGAGGCCGCCAGATGCGCTTTTGCTCCAGGTGGTGCCGGTAGCGGGCCAGCGATGGGTTGGCCAGCAACTTGGCGACGACGTCGTCGGCCACCTTGACCCACTCCAAATCGAAGAAGATGAGATGCTTGTTGCTGGCCGTGCGTTCTTCGCGCGTGCGTGACAGGAGTGCGCCGTGTCGCGAGTCGTCCGTCTTGGCGGCATGGACCAGCCCGGCGTAGACGGCCGGCCTGTCCAGTTGTTCGAATAAGCCTTCAAGTTCAATCAGGGCCTCGCGCAACAAGCCGGCCGAGGCGGCATCCAGCGTCTCGATCTTGCCACGATATCGCGCCTCGAAGGCACGCGCTCGCTCCAGCGCGCCGGCAAGGTCCGCGCCGATCTTCGGATCGTCCACGCTCTGGTAGAGATCGCTCAGGTTCCAGGAAATCCCGACGGCGCTGCTGGCAGGAACGGTCGGCTGCTCCATGTTGTTTATTTTCCTTCCCCGGAATGGTGCCCCGGCCGGCGCGGCATGGAGCCTTCACGCGGTGTGACGGTCACGCCGGGACGCACCATGGTGACGCCGTCGACGATGATCCATTCGTCGCCCTTGAGGCCGGCGTCAACGACGCGCAGGCCGTCCTCTTGCAGGCGGCCGGCCTCGATGTCCACGCGCTCCACCAGGTTTTCCTTGGACCGATTGACCTTGAGAAGATACTTCATGTTCTGGTCGGTGAGGATGGCGCGATCGGCGACGAGGATGGCGGGATGGGGATCGGCCACCGCGGCGCGAATGCGCGCGAACATGCCGGGAGCCAGCAAGCGGCGGCCGTCCGCACGCTTCGGATTGTCGAAGCGGGCGCGAACCTTGATGGTGCCCGTACTGGAATCGACCCGATTATCGATGAAGTCGATGATGCCCTTGTGCGGATAGTCGCGATCGGTGGCCAGCCCCATCTGCACCTTGATGTCCATGTCGCTCTTCTTTCCCGTGTCCTTGTTCTTGCTGGCCAGTGCGATCATGTGGTTGCGGTAGCGCAGCAGGGCTCGTTCGTTCACGTGGAAGTACACGTACATCGGATCGACGGAAACAAGCGTGGTCAGCAGGTTGTCACCGGCGGCATTGACGAGATTACCCTTGGTGAGGAAAGCTCGCGAGATGTGGCCGGAAATGGGCGCCACAATGCGGCAGTATTCGGTGTTAAGACGGGCCTCCTGAATCTGCCCCTCGGCGGTGGCCATGCCGGCGATGGCCTCCCCCTGGTCGGCCATGACCTTGTCCAGTTCCTGCTTGGCGGCCGAGCCGCTCTTGACCAACGGCTCCAGGATGCCGATCCGCTCCTGAGCCAGTTTCAGCTTGGCCGTGTACAGTTTCATCTGCCCGTCGGCCTGCTTCTCTTGCGCCCGGAACGGGCCATCATCGATGAGGAACAGCACGTCGCCTTCCTTCACCTCCGCGCCTTCCTTGAATTTCACTTCCTTGATGTGCCCGCGCACACGCGGACGAATCTCTACCGACTCCTTTGCCTCTACCAGGCCCGTGAATGTGTCCCAGTCTTCGATGACTTCCTTCAACGGCCGACTGACGATTACTTCAAGCGGCGGCGGCACCGTGACCTGCGGCTCACGTGTGCATCCCGTCAACATGATGAGCGTGAAGAGACATGGCGAGTAACTGCAGCGCGGCATCGGCACCTCGGGGGACGGCGACTGGTGGGCGAAGGTATTCTACAGACTCGGTTGCCGCGCGCCGTGGCCTGCGGCGTCCTGTCAGCGTTTCGCTGCCGCAAGCCTTGCCTCAGTGTGGGGGCGGCGGACAATAGAGCGATGGAAATGGCTTGCGGCAATAATCGCTGGGGCTGCCGCAACGCGGAACGCCTGGGATCAGAGGACAGGGCTTGCGCAGATAGTCATTCGCGCCTGGGCAACTCAGCGGACCGGCGCTGGGCGGGAACGGCTTGGGCCAGTAATCATTACAGTCGCAAGTGACAGGGCAGCCATTTGTATCGGTGCCGGCAGATCGCCAGAAACACCAGCCCGGCCAGCCACGCGCCGCCACGTCGCCGGTGGTGATCGTCCCCAGAATCAGCAAAGCAACAACTCGACTCATTGAAGTTAACCAGCAGATACCCGGGGACTGGCCAAGCTCGACAGCTGGCTCACGGCAGCAGTTTTTCATTCCCTTGCCGGGGCGCAGGCAGGATTTCGATCGGCCCGTCAGCAGGTTCCAGCAGCAGGGGATCGCCGAGCATCGGTCCCCCATTCAAGTTCTGCAAACGGAGTTCCCAGCCGCCGCCCAGGGCCTTGTAGACCTGGATCATCCCCAAGGCGATGTCGCCGCGGGCCACGGCCAGCTTGTCCTGCTGTCCCACCAGGAAGTTTGCTGTCACGAAGGCCCGGTTGATGTCGAACTTCAACAGCTTGATCTCATCCTCGACCACGCGGACCGCGATTTCGGCCTCGCTGGCGCTCTCATCGAGATAGCGGACCTGAATCTGGCTGCGTATGTAGGCGATCAGTCCGTCCTCCACTTCCTTGCCGGCCTTGAGCACGGTGCTCTGGTAGTTGAGGACTTCCTTCTGAAAGCGTGCATCTTCGACTCGAATCTTGTTCAGCAAACGACCATAGTTCAGGATGTCCCACTGGAAGCTGGGCGCGATGGTCCCGAACTGGCTGTTCGTGTTGAAAAGCTGCGACAGGTTTTCCGCCGAGTAGCCGATGTTGCCGAAGACGATGAAGTGCGGATACAGGTCAGAAGTGGCGACGCCAATGCGGGCGCTCTGTGAGGCGACCAGGCGCTCGGCCCGGCGGACGTCCGGCCGTCGCCGCAGCAGATCGGCGGGGACGCCGACGGCCAGTTCCGGCGGTGCTTGCGGAATCGGGGCAGTACCGATCTCTGCTACCAGGTCGCGTGTGGGAATGCCCAGCAGGACGCACAGGCGGTTGTTCGACTGGCGTAGGCCGATCTCCAGGCGTTCCTTGAACGCCTGCGTATCCGTTAGGTTCGAGCGCATCTGCGCCAGGTCGAGCTTGCTGGCCGCGCCACGCTTGAAGCGATCCTCGGCGCGCCTGGCGAGCAGCGACTGGATCTCGATGTTGCTCTCGGCGAACTGAATGCGCGCCTGGAAGGTGCGGATCTCGACGTAGGCCGTGGCGACCTCGCCGATGAGCAGCACCAGCACATCGTCGTAATTCTCGATCGAAGCATCGAGATCCGCGTTGGCGGATTCGATGGCCCGGCGGAAGCGACCCCAGAAATCGATCTCCCAGGAGACATTGAGCCCGAATTCCCACATGTCGAAGATGCGCTGGAAGCCCGGAATGTCCGGGATATTCGCCTCGTTCCTGCTGATCTGGTTCCGCGAGTAAGAGCCAAATCCTTGCTGTACCTGCGCGAACAGGTTGCCGCAGGCGATGTTGCGCAGGGCGCGCGCTTCGAGGACGCGCATGCCGGCGGTGCGTAGATCGAGATTCTGCCGGTAAGCCGACTCCACCAGTGAGTTGAGAACGGGGTCGTTGAAGGCCGTCCACCAGCCGTTCAGGTCGGCGGCAATCGGATTGACTCCTTTGCTGCCGGAATCGAGCCATTGCTGGGCGACGGGCGCGGCCGGCTTCTGGTAGTTGGGGCCGACCTTGAAGCCGTTGTGAATGTACTCGCTCGGACCCGTGCAGCCGCTGGACAGCACGACGCAAACCACCCAGACGACCACGCCGTGGGGTTTCCAGGAGCGTCGGTCCGCCACACTATTCGGCACTATGCACATCACCCGAACTTACGAAAAGGTCATCGTGATCGTTCTTTTCCGCAGCATCGCTTTTATCGGCCCATCTTGTCCTGCTTCGTTAAGCAATCTCGGGGCGGGTCCTGGGCAGCTGGATGGTTCTGCCACTACACAAATTCATAACAATAATCGTGGAACACGCTGTCCGCCCTGAAGACGCCGCCGCGCCCGTTGTGAGATCAGCTCGGGCGATCCACGGCGTTCAGTGGCTTGACGAATGCAAGGAATGACCACATGGCACGCGCCTTGAAACGGAGCACCGGCGACGAAACCGAGTTCGCGCCGGCTGGTCCTCTCTCCCCCGGGGAGTTACGCAGAATGCACGCCTACTGGCGGGCTGCAAACTATCTATCGGTGGGGCAGATCTACCTCCTCGACAATCCGCTTCTCAGGGAACCGCTCAAGCGCGAGCATATCAAGCCGCGGCTGCTGGGGCACTGGGGCACGTCGCCCGGTCTCAACATGCTGTGCGTGCACCTCAACCGGGTCATCAAGCGCGATGACCTCGACATGATCTACATCATCGGCCCTGGGCACGGCGGACCATCTTTGGTGGCCCACGCCTATCTGGAGGGAACGTACACCGAGGTCTACCCGAACATCAGCCAGGACGAGGAGGGGATGAAGAGGCTTTTCAAGCGCTTCAGTTTCCCGGGAGGCATCCCCAGCCACGTCGCGCCGGAAACGCCGGGCAGTATTCACGAGGGAGGAGAGCTTGGTTACGCCCTGAGCCATGCCTATGGCGCTGCCTTTGACAATCCCACCTGATCGTCGCCTGCATCGTGGGCGATGGCGAAGCCGAGACGGGGCCGCTGGCCACCGGCTGGCACGGCAACAAATTCCTCAATCCTGCCCGTGACGGCTGTGTCCTGCCAATCCTGCATCTCAACGGCTACAAGATTGCCAACCCGACGATACTGGCTCGAATTCCGAGGGAAGAATTGCAGAGGTTCTTCGAGGGCATGGGCTACAAGCCGTACTTCGTCGAAGGGCACGAGCCGGCCGCGGTCCACCAGCAGCTTGCCGGCGTGCTCGACTCGGTGGTGCCGGAGATCAAGGAGATCTGGGCGGACGCCCGCGGCAAGGGGGCGGCCAAGCGGCCAGCCTGGCCAATGATCGTTTTCCGCACTCCCAAAGGATGGACGTGCCCTGCGGAGATCGACGGCAAGAAGTGCGAGGATTACTGGCGCAGCCATCAGGTGCCGATGGGCGACATGGACAAGCTCGAGCACATCAAGATCCTCGAGAAGTGGATGAAGAGCTATGGTCCCGAGGAATTGTTCGATGCCGAAGGCCGGCTGCAGCCGGAGCTTGCCGAGCTGGCGCCCGCGGGCCCGCGCCGCATGAGCGCCAATCCGCACGCCAACGGCGGGCTGCTGCTGCGCGATCTCAAGATGCCGGACTTCCGCGGCTATGCCGTCGCGGTGCCCAGCCCCGGCGCCACCATCGCCGAGTCAACGCGTGTGATGGGCAAGTTTCTCCGCGATGTCATGAAAGCCAACCTGGATAGCAAGAATTTCCGCCTGTTCAGCCCGGACGAGAACAACTCGAACCGTTGGCAGGATGTTCTGGAAGTGACCACGCGCTGCTTCATGGCCGAGATCTACCCAGAGGATGACCATCTATCCCCGGACGGTCGGGTGATGGAAGTCCTCTCGGAGCACCAGTGCCAGGGCTGGCTCGAAGGCTACTTGTTGACCGGACGGCACGGCTTCTTTTCCTGCTACGAAGCGTTCATCCACATCATCGATTCAATGTTCAATCAGCATGCCAAGTGGCTCAAGGTGAGCAAGCACATCCCGTGGCGGCGGCCCATCGCCTCGTTCAACTACCTGCTCAGCTCGCACGTTTGGCGGCAGGACCACAACGGCTTCAGCCACCAGGATCCCGGTTTCATCGACCACGTCGTCAATAAGAAAGCGGAGATCATCCGCGTCTACTTGCCGCCGGACGCCAATACTCTGCTGTCGGTGACCGACCATTGCCTGCGCAGCCGCAACTACGTGAATGTCGTCGTCGCTGGCAAGCAACCCGCGCCGCAGTGGTTGACCATGGACCAGGCCGTCAAGCACTGCACGATAGGCATAAGCATCTGGGAATGGGCCAGCAATGACAAGGGTTCTGAGCCGGACGTGGTGATGGCTTGCTGCGGCGACGTGCCAACCCTGGAGACGCTGGCGGCCGTCGAGATGATCCGCAAGCACCTGCCCGAGTTGAAGATTCGCGTCGTCAATGTTGTGAACCTCATGAAGCTGCAGCCGGCGAGCGAGCATCCACACGGTCTTTCGGACCGCGAATTCGACGCCCTGTTCACCAAGGACCGGCCGATCATCTTCGCCTTCCACGGTTATCCGTGGCTGATCCACAGACTGACTTACCGGCGAACGAACCATGACAATCTTCACGTCCGTGGCTACAAGGAAGAAGGCACAACCACGACGCCGTTCGACATGTGCGTGCTCAACGACATCGACCGCTTTCACCTGGTCGAGGATGTGATCGATCGCCTGCCGCAACTCGGCGCCCGGGGCCGCCTACTTCAAGCAGGCCATCCATGAGAAGCTGATCGAACACAAGCATTACATCGCGGAGCACGGCGACGACATGCCGGCCATTGCCGGCTGGCGCTGGGGCCAGGACGGCGCGAAGCCGGCCAGGCGCGACACGGCGGCGGATAACGTCTGAGTGTGCATACCGCGCTGCTCACGCCGGGCCATTCTCCCGCGCGCGCAAGTGCGGGCCCCAGTACATCCCCAGCGCGAAGATGCCGACAAGCCCCGCAAACGTGATGAGCATGCTGACAGAGTCTGGCGCCGGCACCAACGCGGCGAGAATTGCGAGCGGGCCCAACGCCATCAGCCACCGGCGCCCAGGCGCGCCAAAGGTTAAGGCCGTGACAACCATGACCGCCAGCAAGAAGAGTTTAGGCCAGGTCAACATGAGATTTGGGTCCATGGCTGTCTCCGTCGCCAGACATTTCAGGCTATTTCGTGACTCTGGTTCATCATACAAAAGACGCGTGCGCAACACAAGCACCCAGAATTGGCAGGCGCCCGGCGACGGAGCACTACCATGACCGTGACCCTGATCACTGGCGCCGGCAGCGGCATTGGCCGCGAGTTCGCGCGGCGCCTAGCCGCCGACGGCATGGCCATCGCCGCCATCGACTGCCAGCCGGAGGGGCTAAGTCAACTCGAGGCGGAGCTGCAAGGTCAGAATCGCCAGGTTGCCTGTGAGGTCGCCGACGTCACGGACGGACCGCTGTTGCTGGAGATCGTTGCCGCCCTGGAGCAGCGACTCGGGCCCATCGACCTGATGATCGCCAGCGCCGGCGTTGGCCGCGAAACCTCCGGCCTCGACTTGCGAATGGACGACCTGCAAGCGGTGATCGGCGTCAATCTGCTGGGCGTGGCCAATAGCATCGCAGCGGTGTTGCCCGGCATGATCAAGCGCCGCCGCGGGCACATCGTCGCCATCTCCAGCATGGCCTCGTATCGCGGCGTGCCGCGCATGCTCGCCTACTGCGCAAGTAAATCGGGCGTCAACGCCTTCATGGACGGCCTGCGTATCGAGGTTCGGCCATATAACATCTTCACGACCACGCTCTGCCCAGGCTGGATTCGCACGCCCATGACGGCCCACATCAACGGCCCCATGCCCGGCCTCATGGACGTGGACTACGCCGTCGGCCGCATGCTGCACGCTATTCGCCGGCGCAAGGCCTTCTATGCCTTCCCGGCGTCGCTGGCGTGGCGGCTGCGCGTGTTGCGCTGGCTGCCGCGCTCGACTGCCGACTGGCTCATCGCCCGCATGCTCGGCAGAATGAAAATCAGCCGCCAAGGTTAGTTGCGCATTCATGTCCACACAGATGCACGCGGACTGTGCCGACGGCAATTCAATGTTTTGCAATTCCCGCTGCCACGCCTTATCATGCAAGGGATGGAGATTCTCTACGAGTTCGTGTCTCCACCGAGCCCATGCGGCTATCTGCCACACCGCGTCTGGAGCCTGGAATATGAAATGGTCGGCGCCCTGACTCCGGCGGAATACCAGCAACAGCTGGAAGCGGGTTGGCGGCGCTTCGGGACCATGCTGTTTCATCCGCGGTGCCCGAGTTGCTCAGCCTGCCAGTCCCTGCGTGTGCTGGTCGAGGATTTCCGCCCGAACCGCAGTCAGCAGCGCACCATCAAGGCGAACATCCACGACGTAGAACTGGTGATCGCCGCCCCGTCGGTGTCGCGCCGCAAGCTCGATCTGTATGACCGTTACCACGCCTTTCAGTCGCTCAACAAGGGCTGGACCGAGCACGCCGCCAAGGACGCCGAGAGTTTTTGCAGCTCATTCATCGATAATCCAATTCCGACCGAGGAGTGGTGCTACTATCTGGAGGGCGAATTGATCGGCGTCGGCTATGTGGACGTGCTGCCGGCAAGCATGTCGGCCATCTACTTCTTCTACGAGCCGGAGCTGCGCAATCGCTCGCTGGGAACATGGAATGTGCTGAGCTTGCTTGCCGAAGCCCGCCTGCGCTGTCTGCCGCACATGTACCTGGGCTACTTTGTGGCTGATTGCCCATCGCTTGCCTACAAGGCGAATTTCACTCCGAATGAAGTGCTTGGGACCGACAGTCGCTGGCGGAGGTTTCGCTGAGGCGTGGCGCATGAAAAAGGGCCCCCGAAAAGCTCAGGGGCCCTGACAATTCAGCATCAGTCGAGCTTACTCCTCAGACTGCGCGGTTGCCAGCGATTGCTCGGTGAAGCTGACATTCACGCGCTGGCCGGCGGTCACGATGACGCGCTGGCTCTGGCTGACCGTGCGGCCATCGCGATTCGCCTCGGTCCGCAAGGTGTAGTAATACTTGCGTCCCGGCTCCAGCGCAGGTGTGTTGAAGGCGCGCGTCCCGGATGGCAGGTTGCACAGGACGTTGTCCACGTACAGTCGAGCGTCGCTGGGCAGCTTGACGACAACCCGAGCGCTATTGGTCGCCTTGATGGCGCGCGCTTCGGAGTCCTCGCGAACCTTCTTGATGGCGTCGCGGACGGCGGCACGCTCGGCGTCGGTTCGCGGCGTCAGCGCCGGATCGGTTGCCGGCCGAGCGGGCACGGCAGCGACCGCCTGCTGCTGAACGACCACCGGTTGGCGTACGACCACTACTGAGCTGCCGTAGCAAGTGCAACTGTAGCACCCGTAGCAGCTGCAGCTGTAGCAGCCATAGCAGCTGCAGCCATAACAACTGCAGCTATAGCAGCTGTAGCAACCGTGGCAGCCCCAGCAACCGCAGCAGCCGTGACAACCCCAGCAGCCACAACAGCCGTGGCAACCCCAGCAGCCACAGCAACCGTGACAGCCCCGGCAACCACAGTGGCAACCACAGTGGCAGCGCCCGGGCGCTTCGACGCCGCCCGAAAGAGCCGCCATCAAGACAATCGTATACATCGAGACACCCCCGTTAGAATGACGCCCTGAGCGCTGGCTTCCGGGCGTACCTCCACTATGAACGTAAACGACTTCACAGTCTGGGCAAAAAAGGCTGACTTTTCCGTCTTTGACGGACTCAACGATCAAGATAAGGCCGGAAAAACGATTCGTCAAAGAGAATATGGAAAAAATGGCAGATCTGTAGCGCGCATGGGTCGGGTTGGGCGGGTAATGCCGGCCATCCAGCCGGCAGTGTCGGTACACGAGCGACAACCGGACAAAGCAACTTGGCGTTGCGGGTGAATTGCGCGTGGCAAGCGGGATGCAGAGTCCCTGTCGCTTCAACTACAGCCGGCGGCTGTAACGACGTTGACGGCGCGAGCCAAAGATGGGGACAATCGTCTTCGGTGCCTCCGGTTGCACGATCTTGCGCGTGAAGGCCTCAAAGCCTTCGATGCGTGCTTCCTTGACCTGCATGTTGATGAATGACTCGATCGCGGTGAGCTGCTTTCCCTGTTCGGGTGTGACAAAAGCGAAAGCGACGCCGTCGGCCCCCATGCGTCCGGTACGGCCGATGCGGTGCACGTAGCTCTCAGGGTCCTCGGGCAGGTCATAGTTAATGATGTGTGAGATGCCGGTGACGTCAATGCCCCGGGCCACGACATCGGTGGCCACGAGATAGACGATCTCGCCGTCCCGGAACCTCTTCATGATCTTGTTGCGCTCGGACTGCTGTAGATCGCCGTGCATGGCAGCCACGCGGTGCCGCTCGTGTCGTAGGTCACGGTACAGCTCGTCTGCCCAGCGTTTGCGCTCGCAGAAGATGATGCATTGCTTGGGCTTCTCACGGTCCATCAAGCGCAACAGCAGATCCAGTTTCTTTTCCGGGTCCACGGTTATGAAGTACTGCCGGATGGTATCGACGGTCAGCCGCTCGGGCGACAGGTTGATGTTGAGCGGCTCACGCATGTAACGCTGGGCAAGTCGCAGGACCGGCGGGGGCAGGGTGGCCGACAGCAGCATCGTCTGCCGGCGCTGCGGACAGCGGCGCAGAATCTTCTCGATGTCCGGCCGAAAGCCGATGTCGAGCATGCGATCGGCCTCGTCCAGCACAACATAGCGGAGGCGATCCAGATGCAACGTGCCGCGGCTCAAGTGATCGAGCAAGCGCCCGGGAGTGCCGACGGCGAGGGAGCAACCCATCTTCAGGGCGGCAAGTTGCGTGCCGAAGCGCTGGCCGCCGTAGATGGCCACGGTGCGGCAATGCTTGCTGGGCGCCAGCTTGGCGGCCTCCTCGGCAACCTGCACGACCAGCTCGCGCGTCGGTGCCAGGATCAGCGCCTGCGGGCCCGGTTCGTTGTTGTCCCGCCAGCTATCGAGGAAAGGCAACAGGAACGCGGCGGTCTTGCCAGTCCCGGTCTGAGCCTGGCCGATGACATCGCGACCCTGCAGCGCCTCTGGAATGAAGGCAGCCTGGATCGGCGTCGGTTCATAATAACGAGCGCGATTGAGTGCGGCCAGGACGGTGGGTGAGAGGGAGAGAGCGCTAAACCCGTTCGGCGCTTCAACAGGCATGGCAGTCGTCAAACAGACCTCCAAGGACCGATAAACACGGAATCATTTGTTTAACCTTCTTGCTAATCAAATGTATCTCGAATTCTGGATTCTGTCCAGAGCAGTGCACAGCGGGAGAGCCCGTTGCGATGTACGACGAGCCAGTCTTTTTTCGGTTCTCACCAAGGGGCAAAAATCTCTTCCCCCGCAGAACTCTCGACTTCGTAAGAATAAGCCCGCGGTTGCAGTTTTTTTCAGAATTTTTCGACCATCCTCCAAACCAAACGGGGATATATTGTGTTGTAATGGTGGCGCCCGCCACCTTCCCCGTTCGGCATTGGAGGCCGTCA
>VGYC01000062.1 GCA_016873095.1 Planctomycetota bacterium
CTGCGGACAACCCGGGGCTGGGCCATCAAGCAGGTCACCGAGTTTTCGCAGAGTCCGGACCATGTGGTCGCTCAGCTGGGGTTGGCTTAAGATTGCAAAACTTTAGATGAATCTCGAAGAACCACGCACAAGGACATCGACATGGGCTTGGACTCAGCCATCGTGAAGCGTTGGCTATTCACTTCATTTTTGTCGCTGGAGGAGATTTGCCGCCGCATCGCCTAGGTCGCGCAATTGCCCGAATTCGCGTATGACACTCACGACGACGAATGGGGCATCAGCCATCGCGATGACGTCGAGATAGATGTCACGCACATCCTTGAACGTCGCTTGGTTCGATTGGAAAACCTGCCACGCGGATGTCCAGATTACAACTATTTGGTCGTCGCCAGCGTATCGCGAATGGCGCTTCAAGGCACTTTGAATCACTGGTTCCTGGACCATCCCATCGCTAAACTCTCTCAACAACTGGCCGATGCGCTTGGAACCGAGGTTCGGCACATTTCAGCCGCGCCAAGAATCCCGTAGGTAATTGGAAATGCCAGACTTCACCCCCGTTCTCCTCCGCCGCCTCGGCAAGGCCGGCGGCCAGTCGCTCGACAGCTACCGGGCTGACGGCGGCTATCGCGCCCTCGCCAAGGCGCTGAACGACATGTCGCCGGCCCAGGTTGGCGAGACCGTGAAAGCCGCGGGCCTGCGTGGCCGCGGCGGCGCTGGCTTTCCCACCGGCGTCAAGTGGACGTTCCTGCCCAAGGACCACCCGGGGCCGATCTACCTGTGCGTCAACGCCGATGAGAGCGAGCCGTGCACCTTCAACAACCGCATCCTGCAGGAGGAGGACCCGCACCAAGTGCTCGAAGGTATCCTGCTTGCCAGCTATGCGACGCGGGCCAGCACGGCGTACATCTACCTGCGCTACGAGTACGGCAAGTCGTACCGCGTCCTCCAGAAGGCCATCGACGAGCTGTACGAGAACAACCTGCTCGGGCGAAACATCCTCGGCAAGGATTTCTCCCTCGATGTCTATCTGCACCGCGGCGCCGGGGCGTACATCTGCGGCGAGGAGACCGGGTTGATCGAAAGTCTGGAGGGCAAGCGCGGCTGGCCACGGATCAAGCCGCCGTTTCCCGCCGTCGAAGGCGCCTTCCGCAAGCCGACGGTCGTCAATAACATCGAGACGCTGGCCTGCGTGACGCACATCATCGATCGCGGGGCGGACTGGTTCAAGTCGATCGGCGTGCCGGCGGACCCAAAGAATCCGCGCGACGCCGGCAGCTATGGCCCGAAACTCTACTGCATCAGCGGCCACGTGAACAAGCCCGGCTGCGTCGAGTTGCCGCTCGGCGTCACTGTCCGCGAACTGATCGACAAGCACGGCGGCGGCGTCTGGAAGGGCCGCAAGGCCAAGGGCTGCATCCCCGGCGGCATCAGCATGGGTCTCATGACCGAGGCGGAGTTCGACACGCCGCTGGATTTCAACGGTCCCGGCAAGGTCGGCTGCCTCGGCCTGGGAACCGCCGCCGTCACGGTTTTCGACGAGACGACCAGCATCGTCGATGTTCTCTACAATATCTGCCGGTTTTTCGCCCATGAGTCGTGCGGGCAATGCACGCCCTGCCGGGAAGGCACCGGCTGGATGTACAAGATCATGGAACGCATGCGGAGCGGCCAGGGCCGCCTCGAGGACTTGCAGATCCTGGACGAGGTCGCCAAGAACATCGGCATCATGCCCGGCACGACGATCTGCGGCCTGGCCGACGGCGCCGGCTGGCCGGTGAAGAACGCCATCGCCAAGTTCCGCCCAGAGCTGGAGGAGTGCATCCGCAAGGGACCAACGCTTGCCGTTTCGCGCCCGCTGCAAGCCGTTCATGCGTGATGTCGCCGCCTGGGTGCGAACGCGAATTGTCAACAGGGTGTCGCGATGTCCAGTGACGACGAGCCGGCAGACCGCCCGCGCAAGAAGAAGAAAAAGAAGCGTCCGCAGAAGAGCAACGCGCCGCTGGTCATCGGCATCATCGTCGGCATTCTGCTGCTCGCCGGTGGCATCGTGACCGTGGCCATGCTGATGCGCAAGAAGGACGACACGCAGACCAAGGGCCCGCCGCCACCGCCGCCGGTGATACCGAAAGAACCGCCGAAATTCGAGCCGAAACCGAAGAAGGGCAAGGATCTCATCAGCGCCGTCGCTCGTCGCATGGAGGTGTCCGAGGTCAACAACTGGTTCCGGCAACTCGGGCTGGCGTATCACACGGTGAGCACCGAGACGATCAGCGGCGCCGGCCCGCGCGACTTCGCCCAGCTTGGCCGCGAGTTCGCCAACACGCCGCTCAAGGAATGGCATGACAAGCAGTGGGTCGTCGTCGTCTGGAACGTGCGCTTGCCTAACGTGCAGCAAAAGTCCAGCACCGCGCTGGCCTGGGAGACGGACGCCGACGGCCAGGGCAACCGCATCGTCCTCATGTGCGACGGCTCGGTGCAGTCACTCGACGAGGCGACATTCGCGAAGACAGCGAAGGCAATGGGAAAGTGATGGCAACGGTCTACGTCAACGACAAGCCGGTGGATATCGGCACGGAACGGTTAAACCTCGTCCAGGCAGCCGGCAAGGCGGGCGTCTTCATCCCGCACTACTGCTGGCATCCCGCGCTGTCCGTCGTCGCCAGTTGCCGGATGTGCCTCGTCGAGGTCGGCGAGAAGAAGCCGGATGGCACGGTGGCCATGCAACCGCGTGTCGTTCCCGCTTGCCAGACTCCAGCCAAGGACGGGACCATCGTCATCACCAGCAGCCCGAAGGCCAGGTTCGCTCAGGAGCAGACGCTGGAATCGCTGCTCTTGAATCATCCGCTCGATTGCCCGGTGTGCGACAAGGCCGGCGAATGTCTCCTGCAGGACTACAGCTTCCGCTTCGGCCGGGCCACCAGCCGGATGATCGACCCGAAGAACCAGCCGCCCAACAAGGACTACATCGGCGAGCACATCACGCTGTTCGCGGACCGCTGCATCCTGTGCTCGCGCTGCGTGCGCTTCACGCGCGAGATCAGCGGCACGGCCGAACTTCAGGTGATTAGCCGCGGCCATCACTCCGAAATCGACATCTTCCCCGGCGAGCCGGTCAACAACAAGCTCGC
Organism: Planctomycetota bacterium; assembly: GCA_016873095.1. Classification (GTDB taxonomy): domain Bacteria; phylum Planctomycetota; class Planctomycetia; order Gemmatales; family Gemmataceae; genus VGYC01. Next base: position 3,129 of record VGYC01000062.1, read on the forward strand.
CGGCAACGTCGTCGATATCTGCCCCGTCGGCGCCCTGTGCAGCAAGGACTTCCTCTACAAGCAACGCGTCTGGTTTCTGCGCTCCCAGAAGAGCGTCTGCCCGGATTGCAGCACCGGCTGCAGCATCGACATCGATCACAACAAGGACATCGTCTACCGTCTCCGGCCACGGGAGAACCCGCTGGCCCAGGGGCACTTCATGTGCGACGAGGGCCGCTTCAACTATCCGTACATCAACTCGGCAGCACGCATCTTCCTGCCATCGCAGCGCGGCAGCAACGGCCAGGCCGGCGACATCTGGCAACACGTGCTCTCCAGCCTGCGTCGCGATCTGCGCGCGGCCGCCCAGCGCGACGGCTCATCCGTCGCCGCCGTGCTATCGCCGTTCCTCACCTGCGAGGAAGCGTACCTGCTCGCCAGGCTCATGAAGGGCCTGTCGCCTGACGCCAGGCTCTATTTGGGCCACGTGCCCGTGCACGGCGAGGACGACCGCTATCCCAAGGATCGCAAGGGCCGGCCCATCGAGCCGGTGAAGTTCACCATCCGCGCCGAGAAGTGCCCCAACCGCCGCGGCGTCGAGGCCATCCTGCGCCACTTCGACGGCGAGGTCCGCGATTTCGGCCAAGCCTTGCACGCGGCCGGCGAGGGACGGATCAAGGCGCTGTATCTCACGGCCGGCTACTCACCGCGCGCCGGCGCATGGATCACCGCCGAGCAGACGAAGAATCTGCAAGCGGTCCCCTTGCTGATCGTGCAGGACCTGTTGGCGACGCCGGCGAGCGCCCTGGCCCATTACGTCTTGCCGGCGGCATCGTTCGCGGAGAAGGACGGCACGTTCGTCAACCATGCGGGGCTGGCCCAGGCGATCCGCTGGGCCGTCCGACCAGCGCAAACCGAGCGCACCGACGGCCAGGTTTTCCTCGATCTCCTGGAACGCCGTGGCTTGGTTCACACGCCGACCCTGCGCAAGGAACTGGCCGCCGAGGTGGCCTACTTCGCGCCGCTGGCGGGAGACTTGGGAGAGCTTGGAATCATGCTGACTTGAGACAAGAAGCAGAATTGGGTGCCATGCCCCCACGGCTTTGCGTGGGCATGGCTGACCATGCCGTGTCGTGATGCTGACCAGGTAGCACGGAATCGGAATTCCGTGCTGCATTTCCGGGCACGGCATGCTCATTGTTTCAAGGATTCGTCCAGATAGTCGTCCAGAAAGTGACATACACCCCCTCGGCACATCCTTGCTGCGGGTCGACCAGACTGGAATCGCATGCACGACTTCAATCTCTTCTACGCGCTTGCCACGATTGTAGGCGTCTTTGCCGTCATCATGGGCACGTGCGCGATGCTGATCTTCATCGAGCGCAAGGTGGCGGCCTGGGTACAGGATCGGCTCGGGCCCAACCGCGTCGGCCCAGCGGGGCTGCTGCAATCCGTCGCTGACGGGCTCAAGTTCCTCCTCAAGGAAGACATCATCCCGCGGCAGGTAGACAAGGTACTGTTCCTGATGGCGCCGGCCATCGCCATGTGCACGGCCCTGCTGGCCTTTGCCGTCGTGCCGTTCGGGGCGACGAGCGTGCCGCCGGAGCGGCCTGACTTGATGGTCATTCCTGTGAGTGGACCAGTTATAGATCCTATGAACGACCCGAATGTTGCAAGGCTCGTTACAAAGTTCGCCGACTACGACAGAAGAACTGCACAATACCGCGAATCCTACCAGTTCGTCATCGCCCCCGGCCTCGATATCGGCATCGTTTTCGTCTTCGCCATCACCAGCCTGGCGGTGTATGCGATCATCCTGGGTGGGTGGGCGGCTAACAACAAGTACAGCTTCATCGGCGGGCTGCGCTCCAGCGCCCAGTTCGTCAGCTACGAGATTCCCCTGGGGTTATCGATCCTCGGCGTCGTCCTGATGACCGGCTCGCTGAACCTGGAGAAGATCATCTGGGACCAGACCGGCGGCGGCTGGAACATCTTCGTGCAGCCGCTAGCCTGGCTGATCTTCGTCACGGCCGGGCTGGCGGAGTGCAACCGCGTGCCCTTCGACTTGCCGGAAGCCGAGCAGGAACTCGTCGGCGGCTACCACACCGAGTACAGCGCCATGAAGTTCGCCATGTTCTTCCTGGGCGAGTACACGCATCTGGTGACCACCAGCTTCCTGAACGTCATCGTCTTCTTCGGCGGCTGGCATTTCCCGTTCATCGCCACGGCGGAGTCCGGCTGGCTCATCAAGCTGCTGGTCATCGCCGTCAAGGTCGCGTGCTTCATCCTGTTCTTCATGGTGGTGCGCTGGACGCTGCCGCGCTTCCGTTTCGATCAGCTCATGGCCCTGGCCTGGAAGGTGCTGATCCCGCTGGCCATCGCCAACCTGATCTGCGTGATGATCGTGAAGCAGCTGGGCTGGTCGGTGTGGATTCTCGGGCCAGTCTCGATCGGCATCCTGATCGGCGCCGCCTGGCTCAGCGTGCAGCCGATGCGCGTGGAGAAGGCGTCGGCGGCAATGTAGTCCGCACACTCCGTGTGCGGAACGCGGCACACGGAGTGTGCCGGCTACAATTGCGGCCGCGCTTCCACTTCGATCAGCCGGCGTGATTGCGGGCACGTGCATGATTAGCGGCCGCGATTGCTCGTGCAGTGTCCAAGCAAGAAGTTCGGGGTGGGTGCCATGGCCACGGCTTTGCGTGGCCATGCTCACCCAAAGCGGGAGCATGGCAGCCAAAACAACCAGCCCGAAGATTAAGCTTTGACAAGACACTAGTCATGTCACCGAGCAATGATCGCTTTGATCGCCCCCTGAACTATCCAGAGACTTGCGAATACCCATACCGGGATGAAGAGTAGCCGGCCCGCGCGCCAGTACTGCAAGAAATGGCTGACGCCGCCGCCGCCGCCGAACAGTGCCCAGCGATAGGCCATGTCCAGCGCGAGCACCAGCGCGCCTCCGGCCAGCATCAACAGTGCATCTTCCATGGCGTTGGCCGGCTCCTTGAGCAGGATCATCACCAGGAACACTCCAAACGTCAGATTCAGCCCGAGGAGATTCGTGCCCGGCAGCACCATGTTCCAGTGCAGCAAAATCCTCTCAAATAGCGATGGTTTCGCCGATTCAAGCGGGCCTTCCAGGTAGCGAGCGGCCACGGTGTCGCGAAACGCCTGAAATTCTCGCCAGCCGTCAGACGATGGCCTGGCGGGATCAATGAACTGGCCAGTCGTGCAATCAAGCAAGGACCAGCTGTTGCCGGTGGCAATTGACAGCAAAGCTGGCAGAGGGTTGCCTGTTCCGCGAACATGCAACATGAGCGAATCCACGGGATCGGCATCGCCGATATTGAATTCGACTGAAATCTCATCGGCTTCAAAGATGCCCCAGCCTGGCTCGCTCCAGTCTACACCCGGCAAGCAGCGAGAGATATTCGCGCGTACGCTCGCCGCGGCGCCAAGAGGCAGGGGCGGCACGTCGTCCATCGCTGCCGGCGCCGGCGGCTTGCCCGCGTAGTTAAACACCATCACATCCCAGCTCATCACAGCCTCATAGCTTGATTCGCCGATGCCTTCGTAAACAACTGCCATGAAGCAGCACGACTGGCCGGCGCGGCTTCTCGGCCCGGAACGCGCCCCGCCGCTCGCCGTGTTGTTCTCTTCGGTTAGAATAGTGTTGCGCGCCGCTGGTTTCGCCGCCCGAGTACGGATATGCTCCGCAAGGCGACGGCGTGAGGGAAAGAACAATGATTGCCATCAAGGAAAGACCGGCCGAACGCATCGTCCTGCCGAGAATCAGCTGGGAGGCGTATGAGACGCTTGCGCGCGAAATCGGCGAGCGGCACATCCGCTTGACCTACGACGAAGGAGACCTGGAAATCATGACGCTCTCCTTCGGTCACGAGAACGCCGGCGAGTGGCTGGGCCGATTGATCTTCTTTCTCGCCCTGGAGCTGCGCTTGTCGCTGTGCAGCGGCGGCTCGACGACCTTGAAGAAAGCGCTGTGCCGCAAGGGGCTGGAGCCGGACAAGAGCTTCTGGATTCAGCATGAAAGCCGCATGCGCGGCAAGACCGTCTGGGACCTCTTGATCGACCCGCCGCCCGACCTGGTCGCGGAAGTCGATATCACGAGCAGCTCGATCGACCGGCTTGCCATATATGCCGCTCTCAAGGTCCCGGAAATCTGGCACTACAACGGCAAGGACTTCCGGGTGCTGGTGCTCGCGGCCAACGGCAAATACAAGAAGAAGGCCAAGAGCCCGACATTTCCCTGGTTGCCGATCAAGGAGTTCGCGACTTTTCTGCACAGGCTCGGAACGGTCGATGAAGTTGCCTTGATTCAGGAGTACATTGATTGGCTACGCGCTCGCGTTGTTCCCAGGAAACAGCCCTCCGAGTCACGGCAGAACGGGAAGAACCCGTGAGCCGACGGCTGAATGTAAGCGCACTGCAAGTTGACGTTGCCTTTCTGAAGACTAACTTCACTTGATGATGCACGGCGACGACAAGAAGTACCTGCACCAGATCAGCCACAAGCGCATCGATCCGCCGCCGCTGGCCGGCGGCACGCCGCTCGTCGATATCGTCGAGGAGGCGTTCCTCTCTTACAACGGCGGCCGGCTGCGCGAGGCGTGCCGGCTGTTCGTCTCCAAGATGCTGGCCGACGACACCACGGTCGGCCTGTCGCTCAGCGGCGCCCTCACGCCGGCCGGCCTGGGCATGTCCTGCCTGGTGCCGCTCATCGAGGCCGGCTTCATCGACTGGATCGTCAGCACCGGGGCCAACCTTTACCACGACACGCACTTCGCGCTGGGCATGGACCTGCATCAGTCCCGGCCGGGGCTGGACGACCTCAAGCTGCGCGAGCACCAGGTCATCCGCATCTACGACATCGTCTTCGACTACGAGAACCTGCTGGGCACCGACAAGTTCTTCCGCACGCTGTGCCGCGGCGAGGCGTTCCAGAAATCGCTGGGCACGGCCGAGTTTCATCACCTGGCGGGCAAGTATCTCGACGAGCGCGAGAAGGCCGGCGGCAAGAAGCGCAGCCTGTGGGCCGCGGCCCATCGCTGCGGCGTGCCCATCTTCACCTCGTCGCCCGGCGATAGCTCGATCGGCATGAACCTGGCCGCCTTGCAACTGGAAGGCTCGGCTTTGAAGATCGACCCGCTCCGCGACGTGAACCAGAGCGCGGCCATCGTCTACGACGCCAAGAAAGCCGGCCGCAGCGCCGTCCTCATCCTCGGCGGCGGCTCCCCCAAGAACTTCATGCTGCAGACCGAGCCGCAGATCCAGGAAGTCCTGGGCCTCGAGGAGAGCGGCCACGACTACTTCCTGCAAGTGACGGATGCCCGCCCCGACACCGGCGGCCTCAGCGGCGCCACCCCGCAAGAAGCCATGACCTGGGGCAAGGTCGATCCCGAGCAACTCCCCGACACCGTCACCTGCTACCTGGATTCGACGGTCTTCCTGCCCATCTTCACGGTGTACGCGCTATCGAAGCACGCCCCGCGCCCGCATCGCCGGCTCATGGACCGCTTGCCTGAGTTGACGAAGCAGCTCGAGGCAGATTACGCCGCACGGCAGCGCGAGTGATGATTCAGACGAGCGTGCAAGCAGCTCGCTTGGCGGTTTCGCGCGCTGGGTGCCATGCTCACGGCCTTGCGTGAGCATGGCGAAGCCGCTGAAAACATTGCGATTGCACATGGAGCTTGGGACATCGCACGCCGCGTGGCCCAGCCATGCTCACGCAAAGCCGTGAGCATGGCACCCCACGCCAATGGCTGATAAATGGAAGCGAGCCTACGCTGCGCCCTCGCGCACGCTCGCCCCGTGCTCTTCCAGCAACGACCGATACCACTTCGCCGTCTGCTCGGCCCGGCCCGGCAGCGCCGTCGTGCCCCAGACCAGGGACAGCGTGCGGCGCGTGTCGGCAGCCGTCTTGGTGCGTTGAGCGTCCTTGACGGCGTTGGCGCATGGGCCATCGGCATCGAAGAGACAAAGAAGCCCGCTCAGGTCCATGCTCTGTCCGGATGCGTTGAAGACATAGGAAGCGCCCGCCGGCGCGATGGCGACCCGCAACGGTAGCCGGGCCCGGTCCAGGTCGATGACGCTGATCGGCAGGCCGCTGTGCAGCGACACGACGTTGCAGGCATCGACGGCCAGGTTGATGGGCCCGAGCGAGCCGTCGCCGGCGGCGCGCAGCAGGTACTCGGAGGCGGGCTTGCTGCGGCCGGTCGGCTTGAAGCCACCGGCCCGCAGCAGATTGCGGACGGCTTCGCGCACGCCGTCGTCGCTGTGCAAGGGGGCGGCCGCGTCGAGCGCGAGCATGCCCGACAGCGCCGCTGCCGGCATCTCTCCCAGAGGTCGCGGAAATTCGCTGACAAACGATTGCAAGTCCAGCAACGGATGTGCTTCGACGATCATGCCTTGCCCCTGCTTCACGTCTCGACAGGCTCCACAGCGGGCAGAACTTGCGCCGTCGTCTCGCCGAAGCCGACGCGGTAGCCGTCGCCCTGGCACCAGCCGGTCAAGGTCACGCGATCACCGTCGTGGAGGTTGACGCGGCTTTCGCCGTTGCCGAGGCGGAGTGGTTTCGTCCCCTTCCAGGCCAGTTCCAGCATGCTGCCGTACGAGCCCGGATCGGGGCCGCTGATCGTTCCGGTGGCGAGCAGGTCGCCCGTGCGGAGGTTGCAGCCGCCGACGCTATGATGAGCCACCTGCTGGCACACGTTCCAGTACAGATGCCGGGCGTTCGTCCGGCAGATCGTTTGCGGCTCGGCCTGCGACGCGGCTTGCAGGCGCACTTCCAGATGAATGTCGTAGGACCAGTCGCCCGGCGAACGCAGATACGGAAACGGCGCCGGCTCCTGCTTCGGCCCGGCGACGCGGAACGGCGCCAGCGCCTCCAGCGGCACGACCCAGCACGAAATCGACGTGGCGAAGTTCTTGGCCAGGAATGGACCGAGCGGTTGATATTCCCACTTCTGGATGTCGCGGGCGCTCCAGTCGTTGACCAGGACCATGCCGAAGACATGCTCGGCGGCCCGGCCGATGGGGATGGGCCGGCCCAGTTCGTTGCCGGGACCGATGAAAAAGCCCATCTCCAGCTCGAAATCGAGGAAACGGCTGGGGCCGAAGACCGGCGGGGCCGCATCGTCCGGACGCGCTTGCCCGCATGGCCGGACAATGTCCACGCCGCTGGGCACGATCGAGCTGGCTCGGCCATGATACGCCACCGGCAGGTGCAGCCAGTTCGGCATGAGGGCGTTGTCCGCGCCGCGCAGCATGACGCCGACGTTGGTGGCGTGCTCGCGCGAGGAATAGAAGTCCGTGTAGTTCTCGATGCACGCCGGCAGCAGCATGCGGACCGCTGCACGCGTCACAAGCGCCTTGTCGCGCAGCGACCGGTCGTCGCGCAAGGTTCGCTCATCGGCCCTCAGCAACTGCGTGAGCCGTGCCCGCGCCTTGCGCCACGACTCGACCCCGAGCGCCATGAACGCGTTGAGCGTCGTCTGCCCCGGCCCCAGCGCGCGGGCGAGCGCAGCGTCCGCCAGCAATCCCCGCTCCGCGAGCACGCTCAGGTCCAGGATCAGGTCGCCGATGGCGACGCCGATGCGCGGCACGTCATCGGCCTGCCGCTGAAAAACTCCGTACGGCAAGTTCTGGATCGGGAAATGTCCGTCGGGAGCAACCGGGACGAACGAGCGCAGCGTTGCATGGTCCAATGCAAATTCCATTGCTTGTTCAGCCGGCATGACATCCTCACGATGGCATCGTCACACGCGCAGCTGCTGCTGCCGGAGTCGCGCGAGCGGCGCCAGTGCCGGCTTGATGTTGCCCTGGGCATCGACGAGACCGGCGTGCGGAAATAGATGCGGCTCGGCATCCGACCAGTGCACCCATTGCACGGCCTGGACGCTCGGCTTGCACAGCGCGAGGGTGGCAAAGTCCGCGGCCCACTCCGCCTGCACTTCGGGCGTGAAACCGCCTCGCCAGTGTCCTGCCGATAGCCGCATGTCCGGATCCGCCAGCGGGTCGGGCCCCGGTTGCGACGGGTAGCCGAGCGTGATTTGCAACGGCACGCCCAGCATGGAATACAGGTCGATGAGCCGGGAAAATTCGAGCGTATCCCGGCAGTAGCTGCCGCGCGGACCGCAACCCATGACGACCTCCAGGTCGAGGCTGGCCGGTCTCATCCCGGATCGCAACAGGTTATCGACGAAGAGAAATGGTGAATTGCAATCATTCTGCGTGGCCAGATACTCGCCCCAGGGCTGGGCGACGCTGACGATGAACTGCAGGTCGGCATCGACGTGGTGGGCGCACTCGAAGAGTCGCATCGTCAGCCACAGGAGTTCATCGTCGCTGCGGCCGAGCACCTGCGAATAGTTGCATGCCGAAGCGAGCTGCCAGACGGGAATGCGGCCGCGATAGCGACGCAGCGCCGCGTCCGCGAAGCAGCACAGCGCGCTGGCCAGGCTGCTCGAGTCCAGTTCGTGCTGCCAGAGCCAATCCGGCAGACTTGGCCCGGAGAAGTCGACCAGCGGCCCTCCCAGCACCGGAACCCCGCACCCCTGCGCCCAGTGCAGCAGGCGATCGATCTCATCCCAGCAGAACTCGCCTTCCGACGGCTCGATCCGATTCCAGGGAAAGGGAATCATGACGGCATTGAAAGCTCGCTTGAGTTCCGCGGCGGCGGCCTCGGCGGGAGGCGTCAAACCCAGCCGGCACAGCAGCAGCGTATCAAGCCGGGGCTGCCGTTCGTGCCGCAAGCGAAAGACCTGGTTGGTGTAGGTCGCCACCAGGTGTTCCGCGGCGCGATAGCAGTCGCCCAGGACGCGCTCGGCAGCGGCGCTGTCCGGCTCGACGGCGTCGAGCGTGCTGACCCGGCCGAAGCCACGCGTGGCCTGGCGGATCAGCGCGTCAAGCTCGGGAGTCGATTCCAGGCCGCCCATGCCCCAGTCCGAGGCCTGGCCGCGCACCTGGTTGAGCTTGCCGCGCACGAGTTCGAGAGCGAGCTGATAGGGCCGATCCCGCTCCATCAACGATGCGGTTCGCGCCATGACTTGCCCGGCGCCCTCCACGTTCCAGGGCACGAGCACATTGCCGCTCTCTTCCTGCGAGCGGACCACGGCCATCTCGCCAGGTTGAAAGCTCAGTTCGGCGGGAAACGGCATGTTGTCCTGGCCGCCCGCGACGCAGGTCAGTTCCAGTTCCTGTAGTTCGTCCGCGGACAGGCGGGTAGGCAGTTGGAATCTCATCGTGCCCGTGTTTGCGAGTGACATTTCACTACCCGAGATTTAACCACACCGCGACGGCGCTGAACAGCAGAAAATCGATTTGTTTGAAGTGCCAGCGCGACGGCCCTTGACCGCCAGTTACGCGAGTCGGCGGCGGCGGCAAGCCTCTTGATACGTGGCCTCGAAATCAACGGGCACGAACAGATCGCCGCTCAACCGTAACGGCAAGGTTGGCAGGGCGTCGCCGAGGCCGAAACTTGCCGGCCAGACGTCGATCTCCGGGCGCTCCTCGCGCCGTACCGGGCGGTAGGCAACGGCGTACAAAGCCGCATCGTCCGTAAGTTCCTGTTCGACGATGGCGTTCATGAGCCGAACCGTCTCGTTATGTAGGTTCGCACGCCGGTTCGTGACCACGTCGATGATGATGAGGCTGACTCCCTGGTACAGATAGCTGGCGCACCTGGCGGCAAAGGCACGCCGCTCCTCGGGTCGATCCTTGTTGCCGGGGCTGACCAGTTCAATGGCGCCGACCAGCGTCAGCCCGCTGGTCGTCGAGAACACGCGGACCTCGAAAGATTCCGGAAACACAGCCGGCATCGTGAAGGCCGCCGCCGGCGGGGCCCAGGCCGCAAGCGCTTGCGTCGCAGTCGCTTCGTGGCGCGGGTCACGCAGCCGTCAGTACGATGGAGGTGTTGCTGCCGCCGAAGCCGAAGGAATTGGAGAGCGCCGCCTTTACCTGCCGCTCCTGGGCCACGTGCGGCACGTGACAGAGGTTGCATGCCGGATCGGGATTGTCGAGATTGATGGTTGGCGGCACGGCGCGGTGCTGCAGCGCCGCCAGACAGGCGAGCGCCTCGACCGCGGCCGCAGCCGTCAACAGATGTCCGGTCATGCTCTTGGTCGAGCTGACCGGCAAGTGCGGCAGCTGCTCCTGGAAGACCACCTTCAGGGCACGCACCTCGGCGGCATCGCCGACGGGCGTGCTGGTGGCGTGTGCATTGACGTAATCGACATCGACGGGATTGAGGCCGGCGTCGGCGAGGGCCTGTTCCATCGCCTGCACTGCCGGGGCAGGATCCGGGCTTGGGATGACCATGTTGTGGGCGTCGCTGGTGATGCCGCAGCCGGCCAGGCAGCCGTATGCCCTGGCCGTGCGTGCGCGGGCGTCTTCGGCTCGTTCGAGGACGAACATGGCGCCCCCTTCGCTCATGACGAAGCCGTCGCGGTCCACGTCAAACGGCCGCGAGGCCCGGGCCGGCTCGTCGTTGCGTCGTGACAGAGCGCGCAGGTTGCCGAAGCCGGCAAGGCACAGCGGTGTCACGGCCATGTCACAGGCGCCCGCCAGGCAGAGATCAACCCAGCCCATCTGCAGCCAGCGCCGCGCCAGCGCCAGGGCGATGTTGCCGCTGGCACAGGCGGCGGAGATGCCGATGGCCGGGCCGGACAGATGCAGTCTTTGCCGCAAGCTCGCCGCCGCCGGCTCCATGTCGGCATTGATCTCGAAGATGCGGCGGCCTCCCCGGCAACGATCGACTTCCCACAGGTTCAGCCACTCCGCTGCCGTCCCCAGGATCAGGCCGATGCGCCGGTCCGATCGCTCCGGCCGACAACCGGCGTCGGCGAGCGCCGAGGCCGCGCACCACAGCGCCAGGCGATCCAGCGGCGCGAGCCGGTCAAAGTCGCGGCGCTCGTGGCCGGCCGGGCACGGAACGTCCGCAACCAGGCCGGCGATCTGCGAAGGATGCTCGCCGACCGCAAATCGGCTGACACGCTCGATGCCGCTGCGCCCGGCCAGCAGACCCTCGGCAATCTCGGCAAACGAATGTCCCAGTGGCGTGGCGGCGCCGACGCCGGTGATCCAGATGTCGTCGTGCCCGCTCAACATGGACTCTCCGCGTCTTCACGCAGCAAGCGCAGCCAGCCGCTCGTCCCCAGCCGCCAGCTGCCGCGACACTCTTCGTGCGCAAAGGCTTCGATCAGGTCGCCCACATCGCACAGGGACCCGCAACCATGCATGTCCGCAGGGATCGTGTCAACGGGCATCGCGTTCGCGGTCACCCCGACGCGCGAATGCTCCGGGCATATCTGCAGGCTGAGCCCGATGGACGAGGTCCGGCCGGGTATCAGTGCCAGCGCCAGGGCACGACAATCCGGTTCGGGCTCGCATTTGCTTGCTGGCTCAGCGCGATCGACCGGAATGAACTCGCGCTCGTGATCGGTCAGCACCAACCAGATTCCTGGAATCCCCGGCAGCGCGAGCAGGCTGGCGGCAGCGAGCACGGCCTCGACGACCGCACCGGGCGCGCCGCCCACGCCGAAGTTTGGGCCATGAATGCGCAAGGACTGGCTGATGGTCCCGGAGACGGCGTGCAAGGACTGGTGCGGTATCAGGTGCGGCGAGATGCCCCAGGCGCCTTCGACGGCAAAGCGTGCCAGGGCGTCGGCCATGCCGCTGCGGCCAAGAAAGGTCGGCGCCGCGATCACGCCCCAGTGCCGCTGCTCCACACGGGCAAGGTCGAAGTTGTAGATCGCCTGGTATACCGCCGCCAGGCCGGCGACGGTCTGCTTTTCGGCGTGCTTGAGGAAGCCGGCGGGCAACGGCGTGCCCGGCGCAGCCACCGGGTTACGTCGCAGCGTTTCCAGCAATTCCGAGCCGCCGCGGATGATGCCGAAGCCCGCCACGGAGCACGTTACCGCCGAGCGCAAGGGCGCCTGCAAACCAAGGACTGAGGCATCGCGATGCTGCAACGACGGCTTCCTTTCCGACGGCTCTCAAGCTGCGGACTCTGCGCAATCTGCGAATGCGCGGTTGCAGGCTTGACCTCCAGCCTCGAAATCACCACACGTAGATATCGCAGGTACGCCAAAATGTCAATCCGACCGTGAAGGTCGCGGGATGCCTTGTTTCCGCCCTGCCATTTTGGTCTTATCTTGTCGCCAGGTATGGGCGCAGGCCGCCCTCGCTGGCGCTTCGGGCTCAGGGCTTTGCCTGGAACTTTCGAGCGGCCGATGACCAATCCGATGAGCAACCTGTGCCAGGCCATGAACCAGCACGGGCTGGTGCGCTTTGCGCGACACTTCGAGGAGCAGTTTCCCGATGCGCACATGAAGGACCTGGTCGTGGATGCCCTCGGCGCGCAGCGCGAAATGTTCGTGCTTGGCCGGAAGGTGATCAACTTCGGGTCGGACAGCTTCCTCGGACTGGATCAGGACGTCCGGGTCGGCGACGCCATCCGCCGGGGGCTGGAGCGCTGGGGCAGCCACAACGGCGCTTCGCGAGCCTTTGCAAGCGTGCGGACCAACCTCGAGGCTGAAGAGAAACTGGCGGCCTGGCTGGGAAGCGACGCCGTCTTGATTTATCCCTCGGTGAGCCTCGCCAACATGGGCGCCTTGCCCGGCCTGGTCGGCCGCCGCGATCTGCTCATCGTCGATGAGCACGCCCACAACTCCATCCAGGAGGGCGCCAGGATCGCCCAGGCCAATGGCGTCCGGCTGGTCACCTTTCAGCACAGCGATCCCGCCGACCTCGACAAGATTCTGCGCGAAGCGGCCGGCTTTCGCGTCGCGGTCGTGGCCATCGACGGCGTCTACAGCATGACCGGCGACCTGCCGCCCTTGCAGGAATTGAATGAAGTCGCCCTGCGGCACAACGCGGTCCTCTATGTCGACGATGCCCACGCAACCGGGGTGATGGGCCCGCATGGCCGCGGCACCGTGCTCGAGGCGCTGGGCAGTTACGACAATGCCCTGGTCGTCGGTTCGCTGTCCAAGGCGTTCTCCTGCTTTGGCGGCTTCATCGGCTGCCCCGCGCCGTTCAAGCGCTTGCTCAAGATGCGGTCCAACACCTATATCTTCGGTGGGCCGGTGCCGCCACCGTACCTGGACGCCATCTGTACGGTTTGCGACATCCTGAACTCGCCCGAGTACGACATCCTCCGGGGACGGCTGCACGACAACGTTCGCCGCCTGACTCGCGGCGCCGAGCGCCTCGGCCTGGTTGTGCTCGGCGGCAGCACGCCCATCATCTCCATCCTGGTCGGCGACGAGGCCGACACCTTTCGCGCCGGCAATTCTCTCTTCGAACGCGGCTACTACGTCCAGTCCGTCACGTTTCCTGCAGTCCCCTACCATGCCGGCGTCCTGCGCATCCAGGTGAACGCCAATCACCTTCCCGAAGCCATCGACGGCTTGCTGGCAGCGCTGGGGGAGTTGCAAGAGCACATCCATCTGGAAACACGCCGGGCGGCGTGATCCCCGGACAGGCGCTCGCCGTCTTCTTCCTTCGCATGTAGAATGGCAGAACTTCTCCGGAAGACTCGCCGCGTTATGTTTCTCCCCCCGGCCAGTCTTATCATCTGGATATCTGTCCAGAAACATCGAGGATGGAATGGGCGAGCAAACCGAGTTCTTTCTATTTCGCCGAACGCAAGAGGCTTGCCCGAACTGGGTGATCGTGCTGCCGGTGGCGTTCGCCTTCGCCGTCGTGCTGTTGATCGTGCTCTTCAAGCGCGAGAGACGCGTGCCGACGTTCCTGTGGTCGTCGGCAGTCATCGGCGTGCTGTCGGCGGTCTATCTCGCGTTGCCGCTCGTCCTCAAGGGGTTGCTGCCGGGCTGGACGCTGTCGTGGTGGTACATCCTCATCCCGTTCCTGGCCGTCGGGCTGGTGTACGTCTGGCTGATGTATCTGCGCGACGCGCAATCGATCCATCCCGTCTGGGCCGCGTTTCTCGGAATCCTGCGCTGTTCGGTCTACGCCATACTGGCCTTCGTTTTTCTGCTCCCCGGTTGCCAGCATTACGACATCAGCGAGACGTTCTCCAAGACGCTGTTCTTGCTGGACGTCTCGGGCAGCATGGGAACCATCGACGACCTCCCCGAGCCGGGCCAGGATCCCGCCAAGCTGCCGACACGCCAGGACAAGGTCATCCAGTTCCTGACCAGCATCGCTCAGAAAGGCGACGACAAGACCAAGAGCTTCATCGAGCGCATCGTGCAAAAGTCTCCGGTGACGGCCTATCGATTCGGTAGTCTCGCCGACGAGACCAGCGTGCAGCATCTCAAGGAGGGGTCGTTGCCCACTCTCGGTGAATGGACCGATTTCCTCAAGCCGGACAAGAAGAAAATCCAGGTTTCTGCCAAGTTGCCGGTCGAGGACCAGATCAAGCTGCGCAGCAAGCTCAACGACCTTTACGACAGCCTGCTGGGGGGCACGAACGTCGGCGGTTCGGCGTTGCAGATCGCACGCCTGGCATCCGGCAGCTGGTTACAGGCTGTCGTCATGATCTCCGATGGCCAGAGCAACCTCGGCAGCGACGACGCCGTCAAGGAATTCCTGGCCCGCGTCAACAACTCGCGCAAGAAGATCAACGTGTTCACGATCGGCGTGGGCGAATACCGCCAGCCGGTCAGCATCCGCATCGACGACCTGCAGGCCCCGGAAGTCGCGCGGCCGGACGACAAGTTCCCGGTCCGCGTCCCGGTCATCGGCCAGGGCCTGCCGGACGAGGAGTTCACCGTCACCCTCGAAATGCAGCGCGTCAAGGACAAGGACGGCAAGGCGACCGCCGGTGAGCCGAAGTACCTGCTCGACCCCAAGCGTGGCAAGTTCAAGGGGGGCGGCGACAATCCCCACGACGTCGTCGAGTTCGACATCGACATCCAGGACATCAAGAAGGTCAAGGCCGACAAGGATGAGGGCAATGTCCTGGAAGGAACCTGGCAGTTCATCGCCAAGGTGCCGCGCCACAAGAACGAGGCTTTCCCGAACGAAGAGCACGCCAGCGATCCGCCGACCCAGGTCCTCGTGCAGAAGCGCAAGCTCCGCGTGCTGCTGTTCGCAGGCGGCCCAACGCGCGAATATCAATTCGTTCGCACATTGCTCTACCGCGAGGTGCAGGAAAAGCGCATGGAGCTGGCGGTCTTCTTGCAGACCGGCGGAGATGACCAGGTGGACCAGGACGTCGAGAAGGATTGGCTGCTCAAGCACTTTCCGAATCGCCTCGGACCGGACAACCCCAGCGATCCGCATTCCAGCCTGAACGAGTACGACGTCATCCTCGCCTTCGATCCGGACTGGACGCTGCTGGAGCCGAAGCAGCTGCAGCTGCTGAAGGAGTGGGTTGGCAATCATGCGGGCGGCATCGTCTTCATCGCTGGGCCGGTGAACACGTTTCACCTGGCCCGGCCGGGCGGCCTCGATCTGTCGAGCCTGCTGACCATCTTTCCCGTCGTGCTCAAGGACAGCCGGCTGCATAGCCTAGGTATCGAGCACGATGCCCGGCGGCCCTATTACCTCAACTTCACGCCGGCCGCCAGGGACTATCCCTTTCTGAAGCTGGATGACGAGGGCACGAGCCCGACGGCCGGCTGGAACCGGTTCTTCTGGCGCGGGCAAAAACCCGAAGGCAAGGACTCCATCCCGGTGAGCGGCTTCCACAACTATTACCCGGTCGAGAAGCTCAAGCCGGCCTCCATCGTCATCGCCACCTTCGCCGGCGCCGCCTCTTCTCGCATCAACGACGGCAAGGACGAACAACCTTACATCGTCAGCATGCCTTACGGCAGCGGCAAGACCATGTATCTCAGCCAGGGCGACTTCTGGCGGCTCCGGCAATTCAAGCTGAATTACTGGGAACGCTTCTGGATCAAGCTGGCCCGCTACGCGGCCGCCGGCACCTCCATGCAGACGAAGTACGGCTTCATGCCCATGGGTCGCTACTACACCACCGGCACCGTCCCGATCGAAGCTCAGATCAAGGGAGCCGACCTGCAAGCCCTGCCACGCGACGTGACGCCTCGCGTCATCGTCAAGCGACCGGAAGGATTCGACCCGAAGATCGATCCGGAATCCCCCGAAAGCTTCGATCTGCGTCCCAAGAACGCCCAGGGGGAGTGGAACGGCTGGTTCGTCGGCAGCTTTAAGGTGCGCACGCCCGGCGAGTACGAGTTCAAGATCCCGATTCCCGGCACCTCCGACTCGCTGTCGCACCGCATCATGGTCAAGAAGCCGAACCTGGAGCTAGACAACGTTCGCAACAACTTCCGCGAGCTGTATCGTCTGTCGAGCGACGCCGCCGACGTGCTCAAACGCCTGGACCCGGAGACACGTCGCGAAGTCGAGCGCGTTCTCAAGCCGCCGGCCGACCAGGATCTGAAGGACATCAGTCCCGACGCCGATCGTGCCGGCACGCGGCTGTTCTTCAACCTCAAGGACGCCGGCCTCATCACCAAGTGCCTGGTGAACGAGCTGCCCAAGCGCGAGAACACCAAGGGCCAGCTCGTGGATCTGTGGGACCAGGGCGTGTCGAGCGATATGGGCATCATCGCCCAGGACCTTCTTATCTGGTTCCCGGCGGCGCTGGCGGCGGTTGTCTTCGGCGTGCTGCTGTTTGTCGACAAGCAGGTGCTGGCCCAGCTGGTCTTCGGGCCAACGGCGCTGGCCTTCTTCGCGGTCAAGACGGCAACCTACTGGATCGAATTGCCGGACGGCGTGGACCTGGCCGGTTTCGCCGTCGGCGGCGTTGGCCTGGCGGTCGTCGTCGCACTGCTGGTCCTCAACAGGTGCTATCGCCCGCTGGTTGCGCTCATGGTCCTCGCGATCTGGGTGGCGCTGGTGCTTGCCGGCGAGTTCATCGCCAACCTGTTCGGCAATCCGTTCCTGCACGAAGTCTGGCCCTGGGGCATGTCCTACGTACTCGCCGGCGTGGTCGGCATCCTCTCGCTGGAATGGCTAACTCGCAAGCTGTTGAAACTGGCATAGCAAGTTTTCAGTGTTCAGTGTGCAGTGTTCAGAAAGAAGAACGCTGAAAACTGAACACTGAACACTGAACACTGAAAACTGGGTGCGAATGCATGGCAACCGTGACTTCACCAAAGCGGACGATTGACCGGGCGGACACGGACCGGCGCGTGCGGCATCCCTTGCAGGCCCTGCGCGGCTACATCCGCAGCTACGTGACCCTGGAAGGGGCCTTCGTCGCCCTCATCTATGTCGCGCTGTGGTTCTGGATCGGTCTGGCCCTGGATTACGGCATCTTCAAGCTCACCAACGGCTTCGACTGGGTCAAGGAACTGCAAGACCTGTCCCCCGGCGACCGGACTGCTGACTGGATCGTCCGCGGCGTCATCCTTGGCATGCTCCTGGCCGGCTTGCTGGCGCTGGTCGCCTTCAAGGTCTTCATGCGTTGGTTCCGCGAGTTCCGTGATCCGGCCCTGGCCCTGGTGCTGGAGCGGCGCTTTCCGCACGAGCTGGGCGACCGGCTCATCACCGCCGTCGAGATGGCTGACCCGAAGCTGGCCGGCAAGTACGGCTATTCGCAGGCCCTGGTGGACAAGACCATCGTGGATGCCGCCGAGCGCGTCGAGCAGATTCCGGTCAAGCAGGTGTTCAACTGGGGACGGCTCCGCAAGCTGGCGGGGCTGGTCCTCGCTGTCAGCGTCGGCATGTACCTGCTGGTGGGCGGTGGCTATCTCGGGATCAACGCGGCCTTCGGCGGTTCAGCCTCGGTCGGCGATTACTTCTGGCGGTTCCAGCACACGGCCGCCATCTGGGTCGAGCGCAACATCCTGCTGCAGGATTCCTACTGGCCGCGGCAGGCTTATCTTGAGCTGGTCCGTTTTCAGGACACAAAGGAGCATCCGGGCGAGATGCGCATCGGCCGTGATGAGAGCCGGCCGGACCTGCAGGTTCGTGCTTTCCAGTGGGTCGTAGCCGACCATTCGTCGCAGGCCGCGAAGACGGGCGGCTGGCGGCCATTGACCTGGAACGACTTGCCCGGCTTCGTCGATGCTGCCTTGCTCGGTCGCGTCACCATTCCCGCCCACTGGGGCGGCTGGCAGATGGACCTCGGCGACCTCGACTCCGACGTCCCTGCAGGCGTTATCCCATCGGTCTGGCAAGGCAAGTCAGCCGGCGCGGTCCGCACCGAGCTGGCGACGGCCGAGTTGAAGAAGGCAACCGCCGGGTTCGAAGTCCTTGTCGCCGACTGGCTTGACTGGCAGCGCTGGACCGTGGACCGTCTCGGCAGCCAGGCGAACATCGAAGTGGTTCGCCGCAATCTCCGCGCCGAGCATCCCGAGGCGCAAAAGGCCCTTGATGACGTTTTCGCCAGGATCGAGGAGCTGGCCGGCGACGTGACCATGGAACGCAAGATACGCAAGCTGGCTCTGCCCAAGTTTGCCTCCGAGGATCCAGCCGAACAGATCGTCTTTTATTACTGGGGCAAGAACACCAAGATCACCACCGGCCCGGATCGCTCGGGAGCCAGCAACAGCTTCATCTTCGGCCTGGGCGACCTGAAGGAGTCGGTCGAGTTCACCATCCAGGCGCTCGACTATTCCACGCCGGTGCTGAAGATCCAGCTGGTCCCGCCTCCCGGCGTCACCAGCGTGCACGTGGACAAGGAGGAGCCGGCGTATCTCTTCTACCGCCTCCAGGGTGATCAGCGGCCGCTCAAGGGCAAGAAGCAGATCTTCAAGAACGTCCCCGTCTCCGTCACCGGCGAAGCCAGCATCGTGCAAATCCCCATCGGCGCCAACATGACGCTTTATGCCGAGGCGGACCGACCGCTCAAGGACAGCGTGCGCATGACGCGGCCGGCCCAGACCGAGGAACGCGGCGCCATCACCCCCATCCAGAAGGTCCAGCTTGCCGACGATCAGAAGACCTTTTCCGTCAGCTTCAAGAACGTCGTCAAGACCATCGAGTTCTACTTCGAGTTCACCGATCGCGACAACGTCGGCGGCAAGCGGCGCATCGTCATCCGGCCAATCGACGACCGGGCGCCGGAAGTCTTCGACGTGGAGATGCTTGCCGGACTGCGCAAGCCGCGCTTCCGCACCGATCCCGGCAAGTCCAGCCAGGGCACGGCGGCCGACGGCTTCTTGATCACGCCGGATGCCCTCGTGCCCTTCAAGGGGACGCTGCGCGATGACTACGGCCTCACGCAAGCCAACTGGCATTTCGACGTCGAGCCCATCGATTTCGAACTCGTCAGCAAGGGGGACAAGGAAAAGCTGCCGCAGCTGGTTCTTCAGGGCAATGCCCAGCTACGGCGGCTGGGCCTGGTCGTCAGCGGCCTGTCGACGCATGGCTTCCCGGGGACCGATGCCATCTACTGGGCGTGGGTCAACCGGATGGTGGCTGTCGATCTGGCCATTTCCGGCAAGCGCTACAACGAGGAAGGGGCAGTCCCGCTGGAGCGCTTCCAGGTCCGCCTCGAGGAACGCGGCGCCGAGGAGTTGACGCTCAACGCCTTGCTGGAAAAGCTGAAGGAGAAGCCCCCGCAGCGCGCATTGTTCCGCGAGCACACTCTCAAGGACGAGGACGGCTTCGACTTCAAGAAGTATCTGCCCAAACTCAAGGTCGCCGACGCCACCAAGGAGGCGCAGCTGCATTACCAGGTGCGCCTGTCGGTGTCGGCCACGGACAACAACATTGAGACCGGCCCCTCCGTCGGCAAGAACAAGGCGCCCTTCACCTTCCTGGTCGTCTCCGAGAGCGAGTTGCTGGCACAGATCTTCCTCGAGGAGGAAAGCATTCGCGACCGGCTCGACAAGGCCATCGGCAAGCTGAAGAACGGGCGGACGGCCATCAGCGAACAGCTGGGCAAGCTGTCGTCCCCCGCCACCGATCTGGCGCTGGTCAACATCCGCGTGGAGGAGGTTCGCAAGGTCGTCTCCGACACGGGCAGCACGTCGCGCGAAATCCACAGCGACTTCAGCCGCATCCTCAAGGAACTGGAGGTCAACCGCGTCGGCTACACGCGCGGCAAGCAGAAGATCAACGACGTCCGCGACAAGATTGTCGAACCCATGGAACTGATCATCAACCCGAACTTCGGCAGCTTCATGCAGACCGAGGAAAGGCTCAGCGCCCTGGCCAAGGGACTGGAGGACGACACGGCTGCCCTCCGCCAGGCCGAGGCCGACAAGTCGGTGCAGGCCACACGCCTCAAGCTGCAAGCCAACATCCCCACGCACGTCAAGAACACCCAGTTGACTCGCGACCGCCTCGACGACCTGATCGAGAAGCTCAACTCCGTCTACCTGGCCATGGAGGAGGGCGTGGTCTTCGGCCAGCTGCTCCAGACCATCGTCCGCATCGAGCAGGATCAGCGCAAGATCCGCGACGACTGGCGCATTCAGCATGAGAAGAAGGTGAAGGAATTGTTCGGGGAACTCACCAAGTAGCCGGGTTGTGGCGAACCGTGAGCCCTCGTCGCGGACGAATTGCGAGCGCATGGAAAAGCGCTGTAAATTCGAACCAGGACGTGACAAACGCTCAGTTTTCTGGTAAATGTGTTGGAAAGGGCAAAAAGGCTCGTCTTATCCACGTCCGGCACGGGGACTGTCTCTGGGCGGGCGCGGGAGGAATCATCCATGAAGTCGCGATGGACATTGACGATTTTGGGGCTTGCGGCCGTGCTCGTCGCGGTCAACCTGCGGGCCGGCGCTCAGACGAAGCCGAAGGCTGATGATTCAGTCCAGATCCGCGAGGACCTGGCCCTGAAGCAGCAGATCCTCTACCGGCAGTTTGCGGAGTTCGAGCAGGCCCTGCTCCGGCTGCAGCAGCGCCTGGAGCGCAGCACCAAGGCGGAGGAGCGCGAGCGGGCCGCCATCCTGGCCAAGGCGCTCGAAAAGTCGCGTGACAAGTCCATCACCACCCGCTTCGAGCAGTTCGTCGATTACCTAAAGACCGGCAAGCTGACCAGCGTCAGCGACATCGCCAAGGCCGTCAAGCAGAGCAACGACCTGGCCGAGGATCTCCGCGACCTCATCGCCCTGCTGCGCGAGGATACGCTCGCCGCCCGCAAGCGCGAGGAACGGCTGGGCCTCGAGGAGATGATCAAGAAGCTCGAAAACATCATCCGCGACCAGAAGACGGCCGAGGGCCAGACCCGCATCGGCAAGACCGAAACGAGCGAGCTGATCAAGATTCAGAACACGGTCACTCAGGCGACCGCCGACCTCCTTGACAAGATGAACGGCAAGAATGGCAAGGGGGGCGAGGCCAAGAACGCGCCGGGCCAGTCGAAGGCGGGAGGCAAGGACGGCGGCAAGAAGGGTGAGAGCAAGGAGGTCGGCAAGGACCCAGCGAAGCAGGGCGAGGGTCGCGAGGCCGGCAAGTCCGGCAAGTCCGGCGATGCCAAGCCCGGCGAGGCTAAATCCGGCGAAGCCAAGTCCGGCGACCCGAAGGGCGGCGACCCGAAGGGTGGCAAGGAGGGCCAGGCCGGCTCCAAGAGCGGCAAGGGCAGCGAAGGCTCGAAGTCCGGCGGCGCCAAGGACAGCAAGTCCGGCAGCCAGGGCGGCGCCAAGGATAACAAGGGCGGCGACGGCAAAGAAGCCGGCGCCAAGGATAAGGGCGGCGTCAAGGAGAAGACCGGCGAGGCCAAGGGCACTGAAAAGCCCGGCGACGACAAGGACAAGAAGGGCGAGCAAAGCTCCTCCAAGTCCGGCGGTCAGGGCAAGGAGGGCCAGGCCGGCTCCAAGAGCGGCAAGGGGGGCGAGAGCAAGTCCGGCGAGTCCAAGTCCGGCGGCCAGAAGAGCAAGCAGGGCGAGGCCAAGGCCGGCAAGTCCGGACAGTCATCCTCCAAGAGCGGCCAGCAGCAGAGCGGCAGCCAGCAGGCCGGCAGCAAGTCCCCGCCCAGCGCCAGCCCGCCCGGGCCTCAGAAGGACTCCCCGCCCAAGCAAGACGTCGCTCAGAGCAAGAAGAGGATCGAGGACGGCAACTATCAGCAGAAGCAGGCCGAGGAGAACATCGCCAAGGGCAAGAACGACCCGGCCAGCGAGAACCAGATCAAGGCCATCAAGGATCTCGAGGCTGCCAAGAAGAAGCTCGAAGACCTGCTTCGCCAGCTGCGCGAAGAGGAACTGGAGCGGCTGCTGGCCGCCTTGCAGGCCCGCTGCGAGAAGATGCTGGCCATGCAGATCCAGGTACTGGCCGGCACCGAGACGGTCTTCGCGAAGATTCAGTCGCACAAGGACAAGCTGGCCGACAACTTCGACAAGCGTGACTCCTTGAAGCTGTCCGACGACGAAAAGGAGATCGTGGTCGAGGCCACCAAGGCGGTCGAGATGCTCGAGGCCGAGGGCTCGGCCGTCGCCTTCCCGGAGGTCTTCAAGCAGATCCGCGAGGACATGAAGCACGTCCAGCGCCGCCTCAACATCGTCGACACCGGCGCTGTCACCCAGGCCATCGAGAAGGACATCATCGACACCCTCAAGGAGATGATCGAGGCCCTCAAGAAGAAGCGCGAGGAGATGGACAAGAACAAGAAGCCGTCTTCGCCCAAGAGCGGCAACCCTCCTCCCAATCAGGATCAAAAGCTGCTTGACCAGATCGCCGAGTTGAAGATGATCCGGTCGATGCAGAAACGCGTCAACACCCGCACCACGGTTTACGGCGACCAGTACACCGGCGAGCAGGCCGCCGAGCCGCGCATCGTTGGCGAGTTGCGTAATCTCTCCGAGCGTCAGGAACGAATTTTCGAGGTCACCAATCGCATTGCAAAGGGGGACAACAAGTGAACCGGCAATATTCCATCCCGGTCGTGGCCCTCGGGCTGTTCCTGATGGGGACCGGCTCGGCACTGGCCGCTAATGTGAAAGAGAAGATGGTCTCCTTCGGGGCCCTCGAAGCCGTCAAGGCCGAAGCTGCCCGTACCCAGGCGGCGGCCTGGCTCAAGGACATCGGCAAGACCGACGCGGCCACCACCCAGCAGCTGAACGCCATCTGGGCGCGTGAGGATCGCACGGTTCTCGACCGCGTTGCCGATTCGCTGGCCCTGGGCAGCGCCGACGCCGCCCGCTTGCTGGCACAGGCGCGCGACCCGCGCACGCCGGCACCGACCGAGGTGCCCGCTATCCTGAAGGACGCCAAGCAGCCCACCTTCTTCCGCGCTAACCTGGCCCTGGCTTATGCCCGCGCCCTGGCCAACCGCCGCGTTCACGAGGAAGCTCTCGATACCTTGAAGCTGGTTCAGCCTGAGCACGTGGTGGCCCCCGCTTCTTACCTGTTCCATCGCGCCGTCTGCGAGCACGCCCTGCTCCAGCGCAAGGAAGCTTCGCGCACGATCAATCGTCTGCTCGACGACACCGCCAGCGATTCGCCGGAGCGCTACAAGACCGTGTCCGCCCTGATGCTGCTCGATATGCAGACCTGGAAGGACAAGGACCTGGGCGCCATCGCTCGCAAGATGGAGAACATCGAACGCCGCCTGGAACTGGCCCGGGGCGGCCCCCAGACCCAGAAGCTGCAACGGGAAGTTCTCGCTCGCCTCGACGAGATGATCAAGGAGCTTGAGAACAAGGCCAAGCAGCCGCCAAATCCTTCGCCGGGCGGGTCCTGACCCAACGGCGGCGGCTGCCCCAGCGGCGGCCAACCCGGCAGTTCGCCGGGCAGTGGCAATAACCCCAGCAGCCCGATGCCAGACAGCAACATCGCCAACCAGGGTGGCAGCGGCCGGGTCGATCCGGTGCAGTTCCGCAAGTTGATGGAGGGCTGGGGCCGCATGCAGGCCCGCGATCAGGCTCGTGCCCTGCAGGAACTGACCCGCGGCATGTCGCCGCGCCATCGCGAGGCCATCGAAAACTACTTCCGCAATCTGGCCCAGAGCAACCGGAGGTAGCGCTGTCTTGACATCGTCGCCTTCGCCACTGGGTTGAAGCTTTCGCGGACCGCCGGGGACCAACCCCGGCGGCTCGCGTTTACAGAAGCCACCCTTACACAAGGGTTCGACATGATCATGCAACTTTGTCGCGCCATGTGTCTCGCGATCCTGTTCGGGTCCATTGCCGCCGCCGACGAGGTCAAGACCTTGAGCGGCAAGTCGGTCGTCGGCACGGTCGTTTCTCTGTCCGATAGCGTGGTCTTGGTCAAGACACCCAAGGGGGAAGAAAAGGTGCCGCTGGCGCAGGTGCTGGCGGTGGAGTTGCGGCCCGCCAAGGGCATGGGGACGGAGAAGTATTCCGACGTCCGCTTGCTCGACGACACCGTGCTGCATTGCACAAAGGTCGTTCTCAAGGGCAAGGATGTGCAGCTCACGCTGCCTTCGGGGACAGCACTGTCGCTGCCAGTGAATTACGTCGTGTCGATCTGGCACGAGGCGCAGAACGCCCCCCTGAGAAAGAAGTGGGAAGAGCTGCTCGCCCAGCGCGTCAAGAAGGATCGCATTGTCGTCGTCAAGGACGGCGAGCTGAATCCGCTGGAAGGGACGATCGGCGAGGTGGATGCCGAGGGCAAGACCGTGCAGTTTCGCCGCGAGACCGGCGACGTGCTGCCAATCACGCTCGATCGCCTGAACGGCATGGTGTTTCACCGCCTGGAAGTGCCGACCACCAGCCCGGTTTGCAAGGTCATCGACACGCAGGGCAACACCTTGATGGCCGTGAAGGTCGCCTTCGACGGCAAGAAGTATCAGGTGACCACGTCATTTGCAGCCAACGTGTCGCTGGATCCCGAGGCGCTCGCCAGGCTCGATTTCAACATGGGCAAGCTGACGTACCTGGCCCGGCCGGAAAAAGAGCCGAAGGCGGGCACCGGCATCGCCGGCGAGGGCTACGTACGCGACCTGGCCGACGCCCCGATCGCAATGGACGGCCAGAACTTCGGCCGTGGCGTGTGGGCGCGGGGCCCCATCGAGCTGGAGTACAACCTCGACGGCAAATTCAAGGAGTTCAAGGCCTTCCTGGGAGTGCATCCGGACTTCTCGGTAGAAAGCAAGGCGGTGGTGACGATCTTCTGCGACGGCGAGAAGCGCTTCTCGGAATCGCCCGCCAAGGCCATGCGGGCCATCGCCGTCAACGTCAAGGACGTGACCACGCTCAAGATTGTTGTCACCACGCCGGACCCATTCAATAACCTGCACGCCCAGGCGGTGCTGGCGGAGGCGCGGGTGAGTCAATGATCACGAGCCATTGCTCGTCAACACTTGTGGATTGCAAGCCTGCGAGACATTGTGCAGCGATTTCTTGTCACGATGGCATCACCCCCTCTGACACGAAAACGATTTCTGACACGGATTGAGATTCATCAGCGAGGGAATCGACATGGCAACTCGCCGCGGATTCGTCCTGGCTCTCATCATCGGCATGGTGTTCCTCGCTGGCTGGCGGAGCCTGGCACAGGACGCCGACGTGCTCCGCGATGAGGCGGCGCGGGTGGCCGTCGTGGACAAGGTTCGACCCGCGGTGGTGGCCGTCTTCGCTCGCGGCGGGCAGGGGGGCGGTTCCGGCGTGCTCATCAGCGACGACGGCTATGCCCTCACCAACTTCCACGTCGTGCAGGCGCCCGGCCCGGTCATGCAGTGCGGCCTGGCGGACGGCGTACTCTACGACGCCGTGCTGGTCGGTCTTGACAAGGTCGGCGATGTCGCCCTCATCAAGCTGCTCCCCAAGAAGGCAGGCGAGAAGTTCCCGTTCGCCGTCATGGGCGACAGCGACAAGGTCCGCGAGGGCGACTGGTCCCTGGCCATGGGCAACCCGTTTCTGCTCGCCACCGACTTCACGCCCACCGTGACGTTCGGCCTGGTCAGTGGCGTGCATCGCTATCAGTACCCGGCCGGCACGCTGCTGGAATACACCGATTGCATCCAGATCGACACGTCGATCAATCCGGGCAACAGCGGCGGGCCGCTTTTCGACATGAAGGGGGAGTTGATCGGCATCAACGGCCGCGGCTCGTTCGACAAGCGTGGCCGCATCAACTCCGGCGTCGGCTACGCCATCTCCATCAACCAGATCAAGAACTTCATGGGCCACATGCGCGCGGGGCTCGATTCGGACCACGCCAGCCTGGGCGCCCTCATCACCACACAGACCGAGAAGAGCGGGCTGGGGCGAATGATGGTGACCTCGATCCTCGAGGAATCGGACGTTTATCGCCGCGGGCTGGATATCGATGACGAGTTGCTGTCCTTCGCCGGGCGGACCATCTCAAGCGTCAATCAGTTCAAGAATGTGATGGGCTTGTATCCGCGCGGCTGGCGGATGCCGCTGGAATATCGCCGCGAGCAAACGCGCAAGGAGATTCTGGTGCGGCTGATGGGCGTGCAGGCACGCATCTTCGACGTGGGCGACAAGCAGCCGCAGCCGCCGCAACAGCCGCCCAAGGGCATCAAGCTGCCCAAGGGCCCGCCGTCGCCGGCCGCCAAGTTCTACCAGGCCAAACAGGGCTTCGCCAACTACTACTTCAACAAGCTCGAGCAGGATCGCCTGCTGGCCGGCTTCCGCAAACTCGGCGACTTCAGCGGTCTGGCCGGCATGTGGACGATGGACGGCACGGTTCGGCTGCTGAAGCTCAAGAGCGAAAGCAAGTTCCGCATCGATATAACGGAGGACAAGGCGAAGGACGCCAAGGTCTTCCGGCCCCTGGTGAAGATGACCGTCGGCGAATTCCCCTATCAGGTGCTGCCGCTGGAAGCGCAAGACCCCACTCTGCTGCGCGTGCCGGAGAGCAGCGGCGGCTTGCTGACGGCGATGTATGTCTACCACCAGCTACTGAACCAGGGGGCCAAGCCGTTTAGCGAGTTCGCGCACGGCGGGCACGAGCCGCTCTATCCGCCGTCGTCCGACGGCAAGACGAGCAAGCTCGCCGACCTGCGCGTGGACACCGAGGTGCTGAACACGCGCCTCGGGCCGTTTCTGGTCAAGTGGTTCTTCGCCCTGTCGGACCAGAAGCTCCTGGGCTACGAGGTCCGCCTGAACGAGAACGAGGATCCGTGTGAGGGGTACCTGTCGGACTACCGCGCAGTCGATGGCCGACAACTGCCGCACCGCCTGCAGGTCGTCTACGGCAATACGTCCTATGGAACATTCACCTTCAACCGCTTCCAGCTAGGAACGGCAAAGTGAGACGACAAATGGGTGGCACGCCCAGGGCGTGCCACCCAACCGGCAAACGACAAGTGACAACAACTGGCGAGCCGGGAGCGTAAGCGACCGGAGGAGACAGTAACGATGAAACGTACAATCGGCGCCGCCGTTATTCTCCTGGGGGCCATCGCCGCCTGGCCGACGCACGTGCCGGCGCAACAGCCGTTTACCACGGTGGCGGCGGGCGTCAACAAGAAGATGGTCAAGCTGTTCGGCGCCGGCGGCTTCAAGGGGCTGCCGTCTTATGGCACGGGGATCCTGGTCTCGCCCAACGGCTATGTCCTCACGGTCAACAATCACATTCTGTCGACGTCGGACTTGCGCGTGCACCTGTATGATGGCCGGTTCCATCACGCCAAGGTCGTTGTCAAGGAGCCGGAGCTGGATCTGGCGCTGGTGAAGATTGAAGGCGAAGTGGAAGGCCTGCCGCACTTCGACGTGGACAAGGCGAGCAGCCAGCCCCTGGCCGGCGCCGGCGACTGGGTGCTGGCGTTCAGCAACCAGTTCCAGATCGCGACGCGCGACGAGCCGATGTCGGTGCAGCGCGGCGTGATCGCGGCCATGACGGAGCTGCGCGGTCGCCGCGGCATTTTCGAGGCCCCGTATAACGGCGACGTGTATTTCCTCGACGCCATCGCCTGCAATCCTGGCGCTGCCGGCGGCATCATCACCAATCGCAAGGGCGAGTTGCTCGGCATCCTCGGCCGCGAACTCAAGAACACGCTCACCGACACCTGGATCAACTATGCCGTCCCCATCCAGGCCAAGGCCGACATCCAGCGCGGTGACAAGTCCGATACCGTCAGCCTCGCCTCCTTCGTCCGCCTGGGCATCGAGGGCAAGTACAAGGAAGGCGAAAAACGCAAGCTGGTGGACAAGGGTGGCTACCACGGCATCATGCTCGTTCCCAACGTGGTCAGCGCCACGCCGCCGTATGTGGAAGAGGTCATGCCCAACTCACCTGCCGCCAAGGCCGGCCTGCAGCCAGATGACCTGATCGTCTACGTCAACGGCGAGCTGGTGACCAGCATCCGCGCCTTCCGCGAGCTGATGAAGCACTTCGGCGCCAACGACAAGGTCACCATGGAAGTACAGCGCAGCAACAAGCTCAAGAGCGTCAAGCTGGAACTGACAGAGGTTCCGAAGCTAACGAAGTAGGTGGGTGTCCTTTGGGAAGTGAATGGTTCGCGGAAGGAAGCGGGATGAGACAGCAGACCGAAGTCGACCTTCCGGAGTTGTATGCCGAGGATGAGACGGCATGGCTCGATGCGATGGTCGAGTTGCTAGCGGCCGGGGACCACGGCCAACTCGACTTCGCCAGCCTGCGGGAGTACTTGACGGACATGGCCAGGAGAGACCGCCGAGAGGTTGAAAGCCGGCTCGTCGTTCTGCTCGCGCACATCCTCAAATGGGTGCATCAACCAGACAAGAGGTCCCGGAGTTGGCAGGTATCGATTGTCGAACAGCGGCAGGAATTGAAGCGGCTTGCTGGGCGTGGTGTCCTGCGAAACCACGCCGAGTCCGTGCTGGCGGATGTCTACCGAGAGGCGCTGGAGCGCGCTGCCGCGGAGACAGGGTTGGCGGTGAGCGCATTTCCGGACGACTGCGCGTATTCCTTGGATGCGTTATTGTCGTTCGATGCTGGGCAGTCGTGACATTGACGCTGCTGTTCGCGAGTTGGCGGCAACATCGGGGTTCGCGAAAGTGAAAGATCGGGTCTCAAACTTGCTTTGGGATAATTGGCCTCAGTGGCAAATCGTCAAGCCTAACCTGGACAGAGTGTGGCGGGAACTGGCAGCCATCAAGGCCGAATTGGGTGCGACTGGTGAAGGCCCGGGCGCAGACTAACTGTACAAGTCGAGGAACGCCATGCATCGGCAACGATCTCTATACATCCTGGCGGCGCTGGTCTTCATGCCGGTCTGCCGGCTGTCGGCGCAGGACATCAACGACAAGGTCGAGCTGGCCATGAAGCAGGCCGTCGCCAAGGCGGCGCCGAGCGTCGTGCAGATCGTCACGCAGGGCGGCGCGGACATGGTCGTCACCGGTCCGAAGGGACCGGCATTTCGCAAGGCCCTCGGGCCCACCACCGGCGTCATCGTCGGCGCCGACGGCTATGTCGTCTCCAGCGCCTTCAACTTCATCAACAATCCGACTGTGATCCTGGTGGCGGTCCCCGGCAAGGCCGAGCCGCTGGTCGCCAAGCGAGTGGCCACGGATCGGGCCCGAATGGTGACCTTGCTGAAGGTCGAGGCGACGGGGCTGCCCGTGCCGGCGTTCGTGCCGCGCAAAGAGCTACGTGTCGGCCAATGGGCGATCGCCCTCGGCCGGACGCTCGATGCTAAGCGTGCCAGCCCGCCGTCGGTGAGCGTCGGCATCATCAGTGCGCTGGACCGCATCTGGGGCCGGGCCTTGCAGACGGACGCCAAGATTTCACCAGTCAACTACGGCGGCCCGGTGATCGACATTCAAGGACGCGTGCAGGGCATCCTGGTCCCGGCTTCGCCGCGCGGCGACGGGGAAACCGCCGGCTTCGAGTGGTACGATTCCGGCATCGGCTTCGCGATTCCCATGGAGGACGTGTTCGCTGTCCTGCCGCGCCTCAAGCAGGGCAAGGATCTCATGAAAGGCCTGCTCGGCGTGCGCCTGGCCAGCCAGGATATTTACGGCGCTGCCCCGATTGTCTCGGACGTGGTCAAGGACTCGGCGGCGGCCGCGGCCGGCATCAAGGCCGGCGACCTCATCGTCGAGATCGACGGCAAGCCGGTCGTCCGCATGGCTCAGATCCTGCACATCCTGGGGCCCAAGTACGAAGGCGACAAGATCACGCTGAAATTCAAGCGCGGCAACGAGGTCATTGCCGTCAACGACCTCGAGCTGGTCAGCAGCTTGAAGCAGTTTGCCCATTCCTACCTGGGCATCCTGCCCATGCGCGACGACCCGAAGCTCGGCGTCGAGGTCCGCTTTGTTTTTCCGAAGTCGCCGGCCGAAAAGGCGGGCCTCAAGGCCGGCGACCGCATCGTCAAGATCGGCCAGGGCAAGACCATGAGGCCGTTCAGCGGCACCAAGTCCGGGCGCGACGAGCTCTTCGATTTCCTCAACGTTCAGTCGCCGGGCACCGAGCTGCAACTCGAAGTCGTCCGCCAGGATGCCAAGGACAAGAAGACGGATATGCTCAAGGTGACGCTCGACAGGCTGCCAGGCATCGCCAAGGCCGGCCAGGAAGAAATCCCCACGAAGCTGCCCGAACCGGCCAGCCACAAGAAGGCACTGGCCCCGCTGGAAACAACCAACCCAAACATCAAGCCGCCCAAGATCGACCCGGGCAAGGACAAGCCGGCCACCGGTTTCATCAAGCGCCTGGCCACCGCGGGCGGCAAGTACTGGATCTACGTGCCTGAGGACTATGACCCGAACATTGCCCACGCCCTGGTCGTGTTTCTGCATCCGCCGGGAAAACACGGCGACGATGATACGGAACGCTTCGCCGACGCATGGGCGGATTATTGCTCCGACAACCGCATCATCCTCCTGCAGCCCACGTCCGACAAGGAAAGTGGCTGGGGTCCCGGCGACATGGAATATGTGCTGGAGACGGTTCGCGACGTGACCAGTCGCTACACGATCGATAGACAGCGAATCGTGGCTCACGGACTCGGCGTGGGCGGGCAGATGGCACTTTACCTCGGTTTTCATGCCCGGGACCTGTTCCGGGGCGTGGCCACCATCGGCGCCGTCGCCACCCAGATGAAAGACAACGTCGCCGGCCAGCGACTATCGTTCTACATCGCCGGAGGCGACCGCGACCCCCTCATCAAGTCCATTGCCGAGGGGCGCGACAAGCTGGTCCAGCGCAACTTCCCAACCTTCTACCGCGAGATACCCAACCGCGGTCGAGAGTACTTCGAGGAGGCCATCCTGCGCGAGATGATTCGCTGGATCGATTGCCTGGACCGCCAGTAGTCGCCATCTTTCCCCGTCCCTTGTGTCAAAGCGCGTGCTGCTGCGTGTGAAACCGCCGCGCGGGCGAGTCGGACGCGTGCCCCGCGCGATTCGAGCTTGCAACTTCGCCGGTTTTGCCGTCAAATCGGCGGCATGGACGTGGGCGATCGATTCTGGCGCGGACTGCGGGTGTGCGTCACCGGGGGGACCGGCTTTCTCGGCTGCCATCTCATCGAACAACTCCTCGCGCGCCGGGCCCATGTCCGTTCCCTGTCACTGCCGGTGGGCCCGGATCATCCGCTTGCCAAGCTTGCCGGCGTGGAACGCATCGAAGGGGACATCCGCGACCGGCAACTCGTGGGCCGCGCTCTTGCCGACTGCCAGGTGGTCTTTCACACGGCAGGCGTCGTGGCCGTGTGGGGGCCGGCGCTGGAGCGCATGTGGAGCGTGCACATCGAGGGCACGCAAAATGTGCTGGCGGCAGCGGAACGCGGCGCCCGCATCGTGCACACGTCCAGCGTTGTTGCTGTCGGCGCCTCGCGGCGTGGTCGTGAACTGAACGAGGATAGCCCTTTCAACCTGACAAACATCGACTTGCCTTACTGCCACGCCAAGCGTGCCGCCGAGGAGATGGCGCTCAAGGCCATCGACAATCGTGACGTGGTGGTTGTGAATCCCGCATATCTCGTGGGCCCGGCAGATCACGAAGGCTCGATCATGGGCCGCTTCTGCCTGCGCTGCTGGCGCGGCCGCGTGCCGCTGGCGCCGCCGGGAGGTGTGAATCTGGTCGATGTCCGCGACGTGGCACTGGGCCATTTGCTGGCAGCGGAACTGGGCCGGCGCGGACAGCGCTACATCCTGGCAGGAGAGAATCGCACCTACGCGGCCTTCATGGGCGAGTTGGCAACGGCAGCGGGCCGCCCGCGACGCTGGCGGCCCACCGTGCCGTCATGGATGTTGACGTGTCTGGCCGGACTGAACGAGCTGCGGGCGCGGTTCACCGGCCGTGAACCGTACCCGTCGCTGGCGCACGCCCGGCTCAATCGCTATCGCTGGTTCTACCGCAGCGACAAGGCGGCTGAAGAACTGGGCTATCGCCCAAGGCCGCTGGCAGAAACGCTGTGCGACGCCTTCGCCTGGTATGCGGGAGAGGGAAAACTGCCGCTGGCGGCGTGAATCAGGAACGCTAAGATCTCTTCTACCAGGAAACTTGTCAGCCGGTTTTCGAGCTGGCGAAATCGCTTCTTGAGCCGTTCTTTGTATTTGACTAAAGTTTTGCAATCTTAAGCCAACCCCAGCTGAGCGACCACATGGTCCGGACTCTGCGAAAACTCGGTGACCTGCTTGATGGCCCAGCCCAGGGTTGTCCGCAGGGTTTCACGCAGCATCGCGCGACAGGCTTCGCCGATGGTCGTCAGCCGTTGGAGTGCCCATTCCTGCGCACGGTTCTGCCGCAGTTGCCGCACGAGAAGGCTGTACGCCAGCAT
>VGYC01000063.1 GCA_016873095.1 Planctomycetota bacterium
CCAACAATGCCGCCGAGCAAGCGCTGCGGCACGCGGTCATCTGGCGGAAGCTCTCGTTCGGCACGCAATCAGCGTCCGGCAGTCAGTTCGTCGAGCGACTGCTGACTGTCATCGAAACCTGCCGCCGCCAATCCTGCAACGTCTTCGACTGGCTTGTCGAGGCAGTCCAAGCCCACCACAATCAACAAAGGGCAATATCTCTATTGCCCGCGCCGTGAACCAATACCTGTTGCCGCCATATGACTTCGGCGAGTTGTAGCCGCAGTAGAAAACCGGCTCCTCGATCACGAGTGCGAAGTCGCTCATCACGGCCTTCACGTCTTCGCCGCCGAGACAGCCGATGGAGCCAGTGGGACAGGCAAGCAACGCCCGCAACGCTTGTCGCCGCTCCGTGCTTGAAACGGGCTGGGCCTTGACAAATGACGTTTCATCGGCTTCGCCGAAGACCGATGGGGCGATCTGCCGGCACGCATCGCAGTCGATGCAGGTAGAATCAACGAAGAAGTCTCCGGAAACGTTTTCAGGAACTCGTTTTGTTGTGTTTGCCATTGCCGCCTCCATCTTCATTCTACCTGGAGCGCAGCAGGCGAAATGACCATGACCTGGCTGGACTATGGGGTGTTGACTTAGCTGGTGAACGCAACTGGGAGTGGGGCAGGTCGCCGACCTGCCGTAGCCGTTGATGGCAGGTCGGTTATCGTTTGCATCGGTGATCCATCTGTCAAACACGATGCTGAATATGGGGGAACTCGTGATGCGCCTCGGCCTGTGCTGCATCTTTCGCGACCAGCCGATTCGATTCCGCAACAGTACCGCCACGGCCATTACCAGGATGAAGCGGTCCGATGCCCTGGCGAAGTTGAGCCGTCTGTGCCTGGACAACGCCGATGCACTGCTGGCCTCGCTCCAGTTCTGCGCGACGCACGACATCGGCTGTTTCCGGGTGAACAGCCAGGTTCTTCCACTTAAGACCCATCCACAGTGCGGCTACAGCATGGCCGACTTGCCGGACGGCGAGGCCATTATCCGTCGCTTTCGGAAATGCAAGGCCTTTGCCAGGAAGCACGGGTTGCGCACCTCGTTTCATCCCGATCAATTTGTCGTTCTGAACTCACTGCGGCCCGAGGTGGTTGACGGATCGATTCGCGAGATCGAGTACCAGGCCATGGTCGCCGAATGGATCGGGGCCGATGTCATCAACGTCCACGGCGGCGGGGCTTTCGGTGACAAGCGGAAGTCGCTTGCAGATTTCGCCCGCAATCTTGACCGCCTTTCGTCCAGGGCCAGGATGCGCATCACTGTCGAGAATGACGACAAGCTGTTCACTCCCGCCGATCTGTTGCCTGTTTGTCGAGCAACCGGTATTCCCCTGGTTTACGACGTGCATCATCATCGTTGCAATCCCGATGATCTGAGCGTGGAAGAAGCGACCGAGCAGGCCATCGCCACCTGGGACCGGGAGCCAATGTTCCATATTTCCAGCCCGCTCGCTGGCTGGAAGGGACCGAGGCCCGAACGCCATCACGATTTCATCGACGTGAGGGACTTCCCGAAGTGCTGGCGCAGCCAGAATATCACGGTCGAGGTCGAAGCAAAGGCAAAAGAACTGGCGGTGCTGAGGCTGAAGAAGCAACTTCGGAACCGCCCCTTACGATTGCGGACGCCGTGACAACGCATTCAGGGTTCCAAAGCGGCAAGTCGCGGCGCCGCATCGTCATGTCGACATCGCCTCGACCGTACGATCTTTTAGAACGAGCAACCTTTTCTTGCTGAAATCACCTCTGAAAGATCGGCAGGTAGTGTGCCGGCACGGAGAGGATGATGACGGCGATGCTGGTCTGGTAGACGGGACCGGGGCTGCGGCCGGCGCTGCGCGACCAGCTGCCGTCGGCGGCTTGCTGCGGCAGGAAATGTTGCACCAGGCGCGCATACCAGTCTTCCCAAGCCTTGCCGCCAACCTGGTGCATGGCGTGGGCCGCGTAATAGTGGCCGTAGTAGAAATGTTCCTGCGACTTGAAGTTCTTCTTGAGATACTCGACGGCCTTGGGAATCTGCTCGGCCTTGTAACGGCCGGTGAGGAACAAGACGCAGGTGCCGGCGGCAGAGCGAGCGAAGCCGGGGTTGTAGCCGCCGCGCTGGTAGGAGAAGGCACCAACCTTCGGGTTGTAGCAAGACTCGATGTAATCGACGGCCTTCTTGAGCGTGTTGTCCGGCACGTGCAGCCCGCCGTTTTTCGCCGAGCGTAACGCCATCACGGTCATGATGGTGACCGAAATGTCGGCATCGGCCGGAACCGGGTTATAGCGCCAGCCCCCCTGCGAGTTCTGGCAGCGCACGATCAAGTCAACGGCCTTTTTGAGGACGGGCCGAATGGCATCATCACCCGTGGAACCGTAGAGTTCTCCAAGCGCCAGCGTGGCCATGGCGTGGCAATACATGTTGCCGCCGCGCGCGCCGACGAGATAGCCGTCCTGCGGCCGGGCCGACGCCATAAGAAAACGCGCCCCCTTGGCCACTTCCGGCCCATAGAGTCCCTGGTTGGGCAAATGCCCCTGCGCCATGAAGGAGAGCAGCGCGAAGGAGGTGATGGCCGTGTTGTGCACGTAGCCGCCGTCGCTCCATGAGCCATCGCTATTCTGCTTGCTGGCCAGCCAGCGCAGGGCTCGCTCACAAGCGGTCTGCGTGCCCTCGTCCATCTTGACGTCGGCGCAAGCCGGATCCGCGAGGGCGAGAATAATCACGAACCCGATTTCCAATTTGCATTTTGACATTGTCAATGCTCAATCCTCAATCCTCAACCATTCCAGGTTACGCCGAAATCCGCAACGACCAGCACGTCTCCGCGTAGGTTGCCGGTGCAACGGCGGATGAAAATGGTCGAGCAAGGGCACGATTGTCTCCCTACCAACGGCGCTCAACAGGGAGCCGACAGGTGATCGTAACCACGCTTGGTCCGGTCGTTTGTCGGCTCCCCGCTAAA
Source organism: Planctomycetota bacterium (assembly GCA_016873095.1). GTDB lineage: Bacteria > Planctomycetota > Planctomycetia > Gemmatales > Gemmataceae > VGYC01. Next base: position 2,981 of record VGYC01000063.1, read on the forward strand.
CAATCGAAGCCATCGTTAGCGCTTCGGGGCGGTCGGCGCGGGAAGGTTGACCGGCCGGCCACGGGCGACGTTGATGTAGAACTGCTGGATCATGGCCGAGTACTCGGGCGGCAGCTGGCCGCTGAGCGCCTGGCGGATCATTTCGCGTTCTCGAGGGGCCAGGTGGAGGAACGAGCCGCTACCCTTCACGTCGAGCAGTTGCGACTTGGCGTTGTTGACCTTGCCGTCCGGCTCGCGGTTGCCGATGCCCTTCTTGTTAACCTTCTCGTCACTCTTGCCGGACTTGGGCGACTGGGCCTGGCTCGGGCTCTTGGCCTCGCCCTTTTCCTGGTTGGCTTCGGCCGAGTTCGGCGGCAACTCTTGCGCCTGGCCGGGATCGTCCATCGGCGCCTTGGCCAGAGCGGTGGGCATCTCACCGGGCTTGACTTCAGGCTGACCCATGGCGGCAAGAGCCTGGTTCAGCGACTTTAGCGCCTCGCCGAGCTTGGCGGCAGCCTTTTCCTGGGCCATGCTCGCTTCGCCGGGCGTCCCCTCCTGGAGTTGCTTGCTGGCCTCGGCGAGCTTCGCGCCGGCCTGCTTGAGCTGGTCCTTGACGGCATCCGGGGCCTGGGCCTTTGCCTGGCCGAGTGCGGCCATCGCGTTCTGCGTGGCCTCCGCCGACTTGGCGGCGGCTTCGGTTGCTTCCATCAGTGCCTTCTGCGCCCGAGCGAGCTGCGCCGGCGTCTTGGCCTGCTCGGGCAGCAACTGATCCTTGCCCATGCCCTTACCCGTGCCCTGGCTCGGGCTCCCTGCCTTCGCCTGCGATGGCATTTTTTCGCCATTGCCTTCCTTGGCCGTCATGGGCTGGCCGTCGCCCTTGGCCTGGGCAGTGGTCTGACCCTTGGCCTGAGGCTCGCCCATTTCGCCCTTCTCGCCCTTGCCTTGCTCGCCGGCCTTGGCCAACGCAGGCTTGGGCGCGCCGGGCATCGGTTGTTCGCCGGCTTTGCCTTCGCCGGCTTTCGCTTGCGCCATCTTGGCTTCGGCCGCCATGGGCGGGTCGCCAGCCTTGCCTTCGCCTGCCTTGGCCTGACCGGACTTGGCTTCGGAGGGCTCCTTCGCGCCAGCCTTCGCGGGCGACTCACCGGGCTTGGCCTGGGCGGTCTTCGGCTCGGCGCCCTTCGGCTGCCCGGCCTTCGCCTGGCCTTGCTTGGGCGCGCCTGGCTTCGGTGCACCGGTTTTGTCCTGCGACTTTGCATTGCCGGGTTTGGGCGTTCCCGCCTTGGCCAGCGCCGGCTTGGCTTCGCCAGACTTGGCGACGTTGTCTTTTGCCTCTCCGGCCTTCTGGCCTTCCTTCATCGCGCCGGGCTTTGGCTCGCCGGTCTTCGCCTGGGCCGGCTTCTCAGCGCCAGCCTTCGGTTCACCAGCCTTCGGTTCACCAGGCTTGGCCTGCGCGGGCTCGGTCTGGTTCATCTTGGCCTCGCCTGCTTTCTGGCCGGGCTTTGCCTCGCCTTCTTTCGACTCGCCGGGCGGGGTCAGGCCAGCCTTCTTCTCGGCATTCATGGGCTCGCCGCTCTTGGGTTCGCCTGCCTTCGCCTCGGTGGGCATGGGTTTGCCGGTCTTGGCCTCACCAGGTTTGGCATCGACGGCCTTCGGTTCGGCGGGATCAGGCATCGGCTGCGCCTTGGCGGCTGCCTCCAGTTTCGCCAGGGTGGCTTCTTGTTTCTCCATTGCCTTGGCCAGGTCGCCTTCCTTCAGCGCCTTGGCGGCATTCTCGGCCGGCTTGGCAGCTTCTGGAACCTTCAGCTTGTCGGCCTGTTTGGCAATCTGCTCTTGCAGCTTGGCGAGGTCCTGCTGGGGACCGGGCTTGTCGAGCTTGGCCATCTGCTCGGCTTGCTTGGCTTCCTTGGCCGCCTTCTCGACTTGCTCCATCGCCTTGGCAATTTGCTGCGCAGCCGCGGTGGGATCCAGCTTCTTGGGATCGAGAGCGGCCTGATCGGCGATCTCCTTGCCCTGGAGTTTCGCCATCTCCTTGGCAATGGCTTTTTCGGCCTCGGCGAGCTTCGTGGCTGCTTCCTTCGCCTGCTCGGCGCCGGGCTTCAACTCCTTCTTCTCGATCTCCTTCTGGGCGGCCTGCATGTTCTTCGCGCTCTCGGCGATTTTCTGGGCGGCCTCGGGAGCGGTCTTTGCAAGTTGCTTGCCGATGTCCTGGGCCTGCGGTGTCAGCTTCTCTTGCTGCTTGGCAAGCTCGGCGGTCTTCTCGGCAGACTTTTTGGTGGTCGGCTTCTGGGCCATTTCCTTGGCTTGCTCGGCGACCTTGTTCTCCTGCTTGGCGAGTTCGCCCAGTTTCTTGGCCGCCTCCTCCAGCTTGGCCATGTCGTCGCGACGCTTCTCGACGTCGGCCAGCCTTTCGCCGATCTCCTTCTTGGCTTGCTCAAGCGCCTTGATGGCCTGCTCTTGCTTGGCCATCGCCTCGGCGGGCTTCTTCTCATTGAGAGCCGCGGCCGCTTTCTTCATTTCTTGCACGGCCTTTTCCAGCGCCGGCTCGGCTTTTTCCTTGCCCGGTACCGGCGTCTCCTTGACGGTTTCGGTCCGCTTGGCCAGATCGAGCTGCTTGGCGGCCAGCTCGGGCTGCTTCAGGTTCTGCTTGTCCTTGGCCATTTCCTTCGTGGTGTCGCGCGTCTCCGTCTGCTCCTTGATGAGCTTCTCGACGGTATCGGCAGCTTTCTGCAAGGCGGCCAGCGGATCCTGCTTCTTCTTCTCCTCGGCGGCGATGAGCTTTTCCAGGTCCTTCTGGGCTTGCTTGAGCGCCTCGACCGCCTTCTCCTGCGGCGGAATGGCTTCGCTGGCGTCGTTCTTCTTGAGGGCGGACTCGGCAGCCTTCATCGCCTTCTCGGCGGCCTCGACCTTGTTCGCCCCTTCCTTCGCGGACGGCTTCAACAGGTCGGCCGTATCGCGCGTCTCGAACTCCAGCTTGGCTTGTTGCTTGGCCAGCTCGGCGGTCTTCTCGCTGTCCGCTTGCTTCTTGGCCGTGGCTTCCGGAGTTGTCTTCGGCTCGGGCTTCTTCGGATCGACCACCGGCGTCGTGTCCGGAAACACGAGGCCCTTGTCCTTCGGGGCTTCGGCCGTCTCCGTTTTCGGCGATTGCTCCTTGGTCTCGCTGTTCAGCTCTTCCTGCTTGCGAATTGCCTGCTCGATTTTCGACTTGGCCTGCTGAAGCGCGGCGAGCCCTTCGGGCGGTTTGCGCAGCAGCCGCGCGAGGTCCTTCAGCTGACCGGCGATGATCCATTGTTTCGCGTTGGCGTCTTGCCAGCTGCGGACGTTGTCGAGCGCCTTCAGACCGTTTATGGTGTGGTAGAAGTTCTCGATCAACCGTTGCCGGGACGCGAGCGATTCCAGTTCCGTCAGTCGTTGCTGCTGATCGGCCGGCAGCTTGCTGCGCAGCCCAGCGCCTTGCTTGAAGAGCCCTTCGACCTCGCGGCGCAGATCGACCTCTGCATCGCCCTGCCGGCGTTGCTCGATGGGCAGGCTGGGAATCTGGCGGACCAGCTTGGTAACTTGCTGGGGGGTGAGGCTTGGCTTGATGCGCTCCTGCAAATTGCGAATCACCTGCCCGGAATGAAGATACAGCTCAAGTTGAACGCCAGCGGCCTTGTCGAAGCGATCCGCCAGCTGCTCAAGGTTCTTGACCGCGTCGTAGCGGGCCACCAGTTCCTTGAGTGCGCTGACGACCTCGCGATGCCGGTTGTAGGCCTCGTTCACTTCCTGGGCCTGGGCGTCGGGCCTGGCCTCGCTCTTGGCGGCAGCATCGAGGCGGCGGATGATCTCGTTCATCTGGGCGCGGCTCAGGCTTGAGAGCGTCTTGGCAATTTCGCCGAGCATCCTGGCCTCGGCCGCCTTGTCCAGCTCGTAGAAATCCAGCACGCGCATGAGCGTGCGAATCTGCCGGACCGCCTGATCGGTCTCGGCCTGGATCTGCTTCTGCTTTTCTTTCTGATCTTGCAGCGTCGCGGTATCGGCGCCTGCCTGGTTCAGCATCCCGCCCAGAGTGAACATCGCGATGCCGAACACGAAAAGATTCACGCGCAACATCTTCCAGCCCCCCGTTGAAAGATCTCCTCTCCGGCCGCCGCTCCAGCCGCGAACCGAGTGAAGAATATGATACCCGAACGCGCCCCCAGACAGCCAGGTATTTCGCGATTATTTTCTCCGGCGTCACCGGGTCATACTCGCGGTTGCCACCTCGCTCGGCCACGCGGGTCTGGAAGACGGAGAACCATCATGCTGCCTCGAGTGTGTTGCCTGTGTGCCGCCGTCGTGCCTTTCTTGATAGCTGTTGGCTTGACGCGGGTTCGGCCGCAGAGCAAAGTGACCGACACCGCCGCGGAAGATGCCATCCACACGCCGGCTGGCTTTCAGCGACCGGGAAAGCCGATGGTCGCCAGTGAAGCGACTGGCACGTTGGAGGTCGAGGTCGTGGACCCGGCGGGCAAGCCCACGTCTTGCCGCGTCAATGTCGTCGGCGCCGACGGCAACTTCTACGAACCGGCAAGTAATCCGCTTGCGGCCTGGAGTCTGCATCGCCTCGGCAATCGGCCGGACAAGGGGCCGTTCCGCTACTACGGCTGGTTCTTCTACACGAACGGGTCGTTCAAGGTGAAGGTCCCGGAAGGGACGACACGCATCGAGGTCTGGAAGGGCTACGAGTTTCGGCCGGCGACAATCACCGCCAAGATGTCGGCCGGCGAGACTCGCAAGATGCGCATCGAGCTGCGACGTACCGTTGCCCTCGCCGAGCTTGGCTATTACTCGGGCGACACGCACATCCACATGGACCGGACGACGGCGGCCGACGATGCTCGCGCGCTCGACTTGCTGGCGGCCGAGGATATCCGTTTCGGCTTCATCCTGTGCATGAACGATCCGCGCTTCTACACCGGGGCGATGAAACGGCAGATCTGGCCGCAGACCAACGGCTTCGGGCCGACCTCCATCAAGGAGGGCGGCGGCTATTCCATCGTTTCCGGGCAGGAGTATCGCTGCAGCACATTCGGCCACATCTGCCTGTTCATGCATCGCCGGCTGGTGCTGGAGGATGAGACGGTTGATCCCAACAACTGGCCCGTGTTCGGCAAGGTCGGCCTTGAAACCCGCGAACTGGGCGGCTTCTCGTTCCATGCCCATGGCGGCTACTCGCGCGAGATCCTCGCCGACTTCGCTCAGCGGACCACCGACGGCGTCGAACTCCTGCAGTTCGCCGAGTATCGCGGCATCGCACTCCAGGGCTGGTACAAGATCCTGAACGTCGGCTACCGTTTCCCGGCCGTCGGGGCCAGCGACTACCCGTACTGCCGTGCCCTGGGCGATTGCCGCACGTATGCCCGCCTGGCAGGCAATCTCAGCGCCGCCGAGTGGTCGCGTGCCGCCGCGGCTGGCAAGAGCTTCTTCACCACCGGTCCGCTGCTGCTGCTGGATGTGGATGGCAAGCTGCCGGGGGACACGATCGCCAGACAGGGCAAGGGGCCGCATCGAGTTACAGCGCGCGTCAAGGCGCGTTGCGACGTAACGCCGCTCACGCATGTCGAGATCATCGCCAATGGCAGGCCGGTCAAGCGGCTCGAGATCCCACGCAAGCAGGGAATGGCTCGCTGGCTGGAGCTGGACACGCCACTCGACCTGTCGGAGCCGACGTGGATCGCCGCCCGTGCCTATTCGTTCGCCCGTGAAGGCAAGCCGGATGCCGAGGCACACACCAACCCCGTGTATGTCACGCTTGACGGCAAGGCCTCTTACTCGCGCGACGATCTCGACTGGCTACGCGCCCGTCTCGATGAGCAGATCGCCGAGCAAGAAAAGCGTCGTTTCCCGGAGCGCGAGCGCGTGCTCGAGTACTACCGCCGCTCCCGCGTTGAACTGTTGAAAGTGCGCGATGCCGGCGGGCAAAGCCCTGCAGACAGGCGTGACTGAAGCTTGCACCGGTGCAGCGGATTTTCTTGACATCGGTCCTTCATCTGGTAACTTCACAACTGCATTCATTTTTCAGGACGCCCGCCATGAACCGCTGGTACATCTCCAGGCGAGGCCAATCGTTCGGCCCGGTAACCTTCGAGCAACTGCAAAAGCTGGCGCGCGACGGCCGCTTGACACCGCAGGATCTCGTTTGCCAGGAGGGCATGCAGCAATGGCTGGCGGCCAGCGGCGTTTCCGGACTGTTCGCCGCGGCAGCACCGCCAACCGTGCCGTCGCCGCCGCAGCCATCGTCCGCAGCGCTGCAGGCAGCCCCGTCCGGCGGATTCCTTGCATCGCTCCTGTCGTTGCCCAAGCCGATTCTTTTTGGACTGTGCGGCGCCGTCGGCGGCTTGCTCGGAGCGTTGCTGCTGGGCGAACTGCTGTGGGCCGTCATGCGGCCCGCAGCAATCCAGGCGCAGGGTCCCAGCCTGCTGCTTGCCGTCCCGCCGTCCATGACCGTCTATTCCGGCGGCAAGAATCGCTTCACGATCAAGATCGCTCGCCACGGCTTCAAGGGGCCGGTCCAGATTGAGATCGCGGACGCGCCGGATCAGGTCACGGCCACGCCCGTCACGATTGCCGCCGATGAAATCGCCGCGGAAGTCGAGATCCGCGTCGGCAAGCAGGTGCCCATCGGCAATCACTCGATGCGTGTCCAGGCGAAGGCGCGCGAAAAAACTTTCGCCAACGAAGCGTCGATGGACCTCGTGATCGAGCCGTTGCCGGCGAACCTGCACATGACCGTCTCGCCGCAGGTAGCCATCGTTCAGGGGGGCAGGGGGCAGTTCACGGTCAAGATTGCCCGCAACAACTTCAACAGCGACGTGTCGCTGCGTTTCCACGACACACCGGCGGCGCTCACTCTGCCCCCCGTGGTTATTCCGCCGGGATCGACGGAGGCGCTGGTCAACGTGGACGTGCCGCGCGGCGCGCCGGTCGGGCTCAGCCGCGTGCAAGTCGAAGCCAGCGCCGTCCTTGATCGCGGTCGCAGCCTCAGCAAGAAGCAGACCTTCGTTCTTGACATTCAACCAAAGCCCGTGCCCAAAGCGGACGTGCTCTTCGTACTCGATCTCACAGCCAGCATGTTGTTCGCCATCAATGGAGTCAAGGACGGCATTCGTGCGTTTGTCGAAAAGCTCGACAATCAAAATGTCGACGCGCGCATCGGCCTCATCGCGTTTCGCGACATCGTGGACGACAACGAGCAACCCTACCCGCTGCGGTTCAACGGCGAGACATTCACCAAGGACTATCGTGCGTTCGCTCAGCAGGTCGGCACGCTGACGGCCCGTGGCGGTGGCGACATCCCCGAAAGCTCGCTACAAGCTCTGGCCCTGGCCGGTCGTCAGGATTTCCGCAAGGATGCCGCCAAGGTACTGTTGTTGATCACCGACGCGCCGCCGAAATTCCACGTCAACCATCCACCGGCGACGGTGACGGCAACCATCGCCGAGCTTGAAAAGCGCAAGGTCAATCAGCTCCACCTGGTGGTGCAGAGGTTCGACAGGCCGGCATATCAGCCGCTGCAGCAGGCGTTTCCCGGCAGTTACTTCGATATCACGACGGTTCGCGGCGGCGACGCCTTCGCTCGTATCTTGCCCAAGCTGAGCGAGGAGATCTCGAAGATCACCATTGCCGCCCTGCCGCCCCCGCCCACATTCGACTCGGTGCCGCCGCCTCCGCAGACCGAGTCGGCCGCAGACTTGCCGCCGGCGGTCAGCGTCCCCACGATGCAAGCCGTGCAAGCCACTCAGGCATTCGCCCAGAAGGATCGTTACCGGCTGCTGGCGGCCATCGCTGCCTGGACCATGGTCATCGCCGGCGGCGTCAGCGGCTTCATCCTCGTCGGCCAGAGCCTTTACCTGCGGCGTCGACAGCTTCTGACGCGCGACCTGGCAAGAGCGGCGCTGGGCGGTGTCGTCGCCGGGCTGGTCGGGGGGGCGGTCGGCCAGCTCTTCTTCCAGCTGACGGTCGGCTCGCCGATCGCCATTGCCAGTCGCGTCGTTGGCTGGAGTCTGATGGGGGCGCTCATGGGCATCGGCATGGCCTTCTTCGTGCCCAATCTCAAATGGCATCGTGGCCTCCTCGGAGGGGCCCTCGGTGGCCTGCTCGGCGCCATCACCTTCGTGATCATGAGCCAGCTTCTCGGCGAATTCCATGGCCGTTGGACCGGCGCCATCGTGCTCGGCTTCCTTATCGGACTCATGGTGGCTCTCGCCGAGATCGCCTTCCGGCGCTTCTGGCTGGAAGTGACATTCAGCGCCCGCGAGGTGCGCACCGTCACACTCGGCGCCAGCCCGGTCAGCGTCGGCGGCGACGAACGCCAGGCGGCCGTGCTCGTGCAAGGCGCCGCGCCCATCGCCTTCCGCTATCGCCTTCACGGCGACAGCATCGTCTGCGACGACGTGGTCCACGGACAGTCGTTCATCGTCCAGCCGGGCGATCGCCGGCAGATCGGCAGCGCGACCATTGCCGTGTGCAGTCCCGCCAGCGCTCGCGCCATCGGCTTCAGCCTGCAACTTTCCTCTGGCAAGACGCTGCACCTGAGCGAAGGCATGCCACTCACCGCCGACGACATCCCGGGCCTCGAGTCGCAGGGCGCGGACGGCGTCGTGGCCCTCATCAGCCGCCGGCCCGCCGATCCCAGGGTGCTGCTGCTCCGCAATCGCTCCCGTCAGACGTGGATCACGCAGGACGCCGCCGGCAAGCAGCAGCGCATCGACCCCGGCCTCGGCATCGAACTGGGCCACGCGCTGCAGATTCATTTCGGGCAGTTGCAAGCAAGATTGACGAATATGAGCGACCAGTAGCGAGCCGCCACGACGGATTCATTGCGTTGCCACCCCCCTCTCCGCACCCCGGCAACGAATCCGCGCCATGGCGACTCGACACAACCATATTAATGACAACGACTTCTGAGTCGCCATCCCGTTGCCGCTTTCGTCGCCGGGCCCGTCGCACGCCTGGCAGCAAACGCACCGACGCTAGCGTCGGAGATCGTCCCGGATATTCGTCCAGGATTCGTCCAGAAAGTGACATACGCCCCCTCGGCAAATCCCCACCTGGACGAATCGCAAGAGTCGCATCAAAAGAGGCGGATTGCATGTTCTAGCCCAGGGCGCAGCCCTGGGAACGGCAGCGCATTATTGTGAAGCCTCAACGGGGCGCGATTGGCCGGGCCAACAACATGAGGAGCACCCATGCGTGCCTGCTCCAGGGCGACAAGCGAATCTGGCTCCCCTCTCCCTCTGGGGAGAGGGGCTGGGGGTGAGGGCGAGCGGGATGCGGGCGATCGCGCCGGGTAAGGGCGGTCGCGCCCACCGACACAACCAAGCGAAGAGTGGAAAAACAAGTAGCGTCTTCGACGCTGCCGCGCTCGGCGTGCGCCCGCGAACCGAGCGCAACTGCCGATGCAAATCTTCAATCAGGGCTCGACCTCGATGACGCGATCGACCCATAGCGAAAAAACGCTTGCCAGCCACCGCGCCGCACCGCTACACTCGATGCATGCCGGCACGCAGGCAAGCCGCTGGCCCATCGGATCCCCATAGACATGTGGCTGCGGGGCCCGCGGTTCAGTCCAACAGGAATCTATCCTGAGCCGCCGCCACAGCCTCTCCGGTCCGTGAGCCACGCCATTCCCAGCGGCGGCTCAGGATAGATTCCTGAACGTTCGGGAGTATCGCAATGGACAGGGCATCGATCCGAAGAATTCGTGAAGCTGGCCTCGAACACAAAGCAATACCTGCTTTGCTCAAACAGTCACGTGCGATGATCGAAGCTGCGCATATCGGCACGGACGCTCGCCCCGGAGGCGGTCTTGCAGCACTGTCCGCAATGGCAAAGACCTTGGATGGTGGCCCAGCAGAGGTGTGCGGAGACATCGCAACGAATCTCCGGAAACTGGCTTCGGTCTCTTCGGAATCTGACGCCCTTGAACATTGTCACAGAATCGCGCAGGAACTCGCCACGTCCGGCGCAGAGGCGTTTAACATCGCGGTTGAGCTTGGCCATGTCGAAAAGAGGTGGTGGCAATTCTGGAAGTAAAATGGACTATAACACTTAGCGCCGAATGGCCGAACCGCTATCTGGACCCCCTGACCGTAGGCGCGTACCTTCGACTTCGGGCGAGTCTTCCTGACTTGCATGTCCTCTTCCTTGCAATCGCTTTCTTTTGACACGCTCGCGTGCTGCGGAGTCGTCCACTTCTGCGCCGGGATGGTTCAAGCCAGGGCGTCCATCTCTCGATCCGCAAAGACCGAGGCGGCGCCAAACAGCTATACGGGGTCAGGCCCGCGCGTGTTGCCACGCGCCGACGGCGAAGGCCGTTTCGCCTTCTCCCTCAAGCATCGGCTTAGCTCGTTGCAATCGCGGCAGGTCGTCGCCAGGACTTCTTCGACGACGTGGCACACGGCCGAATGCTCAGAGGCGAAATACAGGAGTTCCCCGATCTGACCTAAATGATCCCGATTGTGGGATCGCGCCGAAATGCCTCCCGGACAGTTTCGAGCAACTGTCCGCGGCGCTTTCAGCTCGCCCAAACGTTCGAAGTCATCTAGGTCAGATCGGGGAACCCCTGTATTTCGCCTCTGAGGAAAAACAGTGGGCCGGCAGGAATCCGGCTCCGGGTCGCGGCAAGACGCGATATCGGCGTCGATGCGGTCGTTCTTGGCCTTGCCGCCGTGGACGGCCTTCATGTACAGGGCATGGCCAAGCGTGAACGGGATGGCCTTGTGCTCGCAGAGATCGGCGAGCCAGTGCCAGGCGAACATGCACTCGCAGCCGACGATCAGGCCGTCGCATCATGGCTGCCGGCGTGCTTCCACTACCAACGCGCGCGCCGGCGCGTTCACACCTGTCTGCGGCGACTTTCACGCCCCGTGGTAGTCGATCTCCTTCACCTCCAGCGCGTGCTTGTGGATGAAGTCGCGGCGCGGTTCGACTTTCTCGCCCATGAGCGTGCGGAACAAGTCGTCGGCCATGGAGGCTTGGTCGAGGTGGACCTTGACGAGGGTGCGCTTGTCGGGGTCGAGCGTGGTTTCCCACAGCTCGTCGCCGTCCATCTCGCCCAGACCCTTGAAGCGGGTGATGCTCAGGCCGCGCTCGCCGAGCTTGCGGACCTCGGCGACCAGCTCGCGCAGGTGGGGCAGGACCATGTGCCGGTCTGCGCTGTCGAGGAAGAAGCGCGGGGCGGGTTCACGGCCGGCGATGCGCGGCGTCGGCACCAGGTCGTCGTGCGACAAGCTGACGGAACGCAGCTTCTCCAGGCCGCGGTTGATGGTGCGGATCTCGTGCAACTCCTGGACGGCGAAGGCCTCGACGTGGCCGGTGGCCTGGCCGTTTCCTTGACCGTTGCCCGGCGCGGCCTCGTCGGCCACCACCAGCAAATGCCCCTGCTGCTGCTGCTCGGTCTTGAAGGCATCCACCTCCTGCGGCGTGAAGAACCAGTGCTCGTGGCCCCCCAGCAGGACTCGGTACGTGGGCAGCTTGCCATCCTTGACGTGCTGGAGAAAGGCGACGATGCTCAGGCCGCGCCGTTCCAGAATCTGCAGCGCCTCTTCCATCTCATCGAGCGCCGCCACGAGATCGCGTAGCCGATCCCCCTCGAACACAACCGGGTCCGGCTTCTTCGTCACGGCAGCTGCTTGCGGCAGCGCCTCGGGCGGATGCACGCTCAGCCTCGTGCCGTCCAGCCCGCGATCCATCAGTTCCCGCGCCATCTCGCCGAGCGTGGCGATGTAGCGGACCTGCTTCTTCTGCGTGACCTTGAAGAGCGGCGGGCGGGCCACGTATACGTGCCCCTGCTCGATGAGCCGCCGCATCTGCCGGAAGAAGAACGTGAGCAGCAGCGTGCGGATGTGCTGGCCGTCGACGTCCGCATCGGTGAGCAGGATGACCTTGCCGTAGCGGAGCCGGCTCAGGTCCTCACTGTTGTTGATGTCCACGCCGATGGCCGAGATGAGGTTGCAGATCTCCTCGTTGCCGAGCACCTTTTCGACGCGGGCCTTCTCGACGTTCAGGACCTTGCCGCGCAGCGGCAGCAGGGCCTGGATGTTGCGGTTGCGGCCGTTGTCGGCGGAGCCGGCAGCGGATGCGCCCTCGACCAGGAACAGCTCCGACTCGTCGCGCTCGCGGGTGGTGCAGTCCATGAGCTTGCCGGGCAGGCCGCCGGAGTTGAGGATGCTCTTGCGATCCTTGAGGGCCTTCTTCGCCTTGGCCGCCGCCTCGCGCGCCTCGGCCGCCAGGATCACCTTGTTCATGATCTTCTTGGCGTCCTTGGGCGTTTCTTCCAGGTAACGGGCCAGCGCCTCGTTGACGACCGTGGCGACGATGCCTTCGACCTCGGGATTGTTCAGCCGAATCTTGGTCTGTGCCTCGAGCTGCGGCTCGGGAACCTGCACGCTGACGATGGCGGTCATGCCCTCGCGGAAGTCCTCGCCGATCGGTTCCAGCCCCTTCTTGAACATCTCCTCCTTGGTGCCGTAGTTGTTGAGCGTGCGCGTCAGCGCCGTGCGGAAGCCGACGAGATGCGTGCCGCCGACCGAGTTGTAGGCGTTGTTCGCGTAGCAGCGGACGCGCTCCTCCTCGCCGGACGTGTATTGCAGGGCCACCTCGACGTTGACGTTGTCCACCGCCTTCTCGATGTAGATCGGCTTGTGCAGCGGCTCCTCGGTACGGTTCAGGTACTGGACAAACTCGGCGATGCCGCCCTCGTACTGGAACAGCTCCTCTTTCTGCTTGCCCGGCCGTTCATCGACAAGCTTGATGGCCAGTCCCTTGTTGAGGAAGGCCAGCTCGCGCAGGCGGACTTCGAGGGTGTCATAGTCGAACGTGGCCTCGTGAAAGATCTCGCGGTCCGGCTTGAAGGTGATGCTGGTGCCGGTGCGCTTGGCCGTGCCACGCTCGGTGACGGCGGTGGTGGCCTTGCCGCGCTCATATTCCTGCACATACTCGTGGCCGTTGCGGCGAATCCTGGCCTCGACCCACTCGGACAGCGCCGTGACCGCCTTGGCGCCGATGCCGTGCAAGCCCGCCGAAACCCGGTACGTGTTCTTGTCGAACTTGGCGCCGGCCCCCACTGTCGTCATGACCACTTCCAGCGTCGGCCGCTTGGCTTCCGGGTGTTCCTCGACTGGAATGCCACGGCCGTCGTCGCTCACCTCCAGGCTGCCGTCGACGTGGATCTTGACCTGAATCGTCTTGCAATGGCCGGCCAACGCCTCATCGACGCTGTTGTAGACCAGCTCGTAGACGAGGTGATGCAACCCCGCCGTGCTGGTGTTGCCGATGTACATGCCGGGACGCTGGCGAATGTGCGCCGTGTCCTTGTAGATCTGGACGCTATCCTCGGTGTAAGCTTGCTCCGGAGGCGCCGGCGCGGCGCCGTTGACGTTGCCGTCCGGCGGCGCTTCATTCTCGGCGACAGCGGTGATCTCGTCGTTCATGGGAAATATCCTCGATGCCGTTGGCGGCTTCGGAAGCCGCCGGCGGCGGTTCAGGTTTGCCAGGTCCCGGCGCGGAAACGAATATCGCTCAGGGTCGTGCGCGGCAGGCGCTGCCGCAGCCGCTCCATGATCTTGCGCTTGTGGAACTGGGCCAGTTCCTGCATGAGAATCGCATTGTTCACTTCTACTTCCAGGATGCCGCGCCGCAGGCCGCCGACACGCGTGCCCGCCACCAGCTCAGGACCGACCGCATCGGCCCACGCTTCTTCCAGATGCAAGCGCTCCTGTCGCCGTCCCCAGCCATGCGCCGCGAACAGCCGGCTCAGCACTTCGCTGAGAAGCTCGGGACCCTTCGGAGGTTCGTGACGCTTGGCGGTCATTCAGACTCTCTCAGCGCAGCCATTGACACGTTGGCAATCTGGGATCGTGCTTCATTCTGCCGATTCCTTGGCGTCGCCCGAAACCAGTGGGACGATGACATACTGATAGTCGCTGCCAACCCTGATCAGGGCTGGCGTCTTCGCGTCGGCAAGCTCCATGGTCATCGCGGTGTCTGGCTCGAGCACGCGAAGCATGTCGATCAGGTACTTCGGGTCAAAGTTGATCGCCAGGCTCTTACCTTCGTAGTCGATGGGCATCTCGACGTGCGAACGGCCGGACTCGTTACCGTGGGCCTGAAGCGTAAGCTTTTTCTTGGCGAAGGTAAAGACCACTCGCTTGCTCTCGTCGTCGGTCATGATGGCGGCCTGGCGAACCGCGGCAAGAAACGGTCCGGCCGTGAACGGCACCTTGATCGACAGCTTTTGCGGCAAGACGCGGCGATACTCCGGAAAGCGACCCTCCACCAGCCGGCTGTAGATCATGGCCCGCTCGGTCTTCATCAGCACCTCGTTGGGCCGCAGCGCGATCTTGATCATCTCGTCCGGCTCCGTGAGATTGCGCTCCAGCAGGCTCATGGCCTTGACCGGCACGACCGGCGTCTGACCCTTGGTGGAATGTCCGCCGTGTGCGGTTGCTGGTTCCTGGATCATGGCCAGCCGCCGGCCGTCGGTGGCCACGAATGTCGCCTGGTTGTCTTCCAGTTCCCAGAGCACGCCAGTGGTCGCGCCGTAGCGGGAATGCTCCGCCGACGCCGCGGCAAAGATCGTCCGCCGGATCATGTCGCGCAGTACGCCGGCCGAGAGCTCGTGGTACTTCTCCTCGGCGAAGGTCGGCAAGTCCGGAAACGCCGACGGATCCTCGCCCGGCATCTCGAACTTGTTGCTCTGGCCGCTGACAAAGCAAGCATCGGGGGTCGCCTCGACCGTCAACTCCTCGTCGGCCGATTCACGCAGGATGGCGATCATGCGCGTCGTGGGAATGAGCGCCTCGCCCGGCTCATCCACCTTGACGCCGCGCACCTCCAGGCGAATTCCAAGTTCCAGGTCGGTCGCCATCAGAATGCAGCGATCGCTGTCCACGACCGCCTTGAGATTACGCAAGACAGGCTTGACATCCCGAGCGGTGATGGCGGCGCTGGCAAGCTGACATGCTCCAAGCAAGCCTTCGCGATGGCACACGGTCTTCATTGACTTCTATCCTTTTTTAAATCAGCAGTAGCAGTAATAGCTAGGCACCTCATGTCGGCAGCTGTCAGGACGGGCTGGCGCGTGCCGCTGATTCTCCCAGGTTCGTGGCTCGCGACGTCATGTGGAAAGCTCGTCGATGAGCTATCGATCTCATGTTGCGCGGCCGTTGTTCATCTCGCGGGCAGGTCGGCTGAGCCGGCATGGCTGTCACAGCTGCCGACACAAGCTGCAACCCATCGACACTTCCTCCACAGGGTCTGGTCCGTCCGCGCCGGCGTGCCGTATCCGCTCGATCGCTCACTGCAGTTCCGCCTGCAGTTTTCGTACGGCGAAGGACAGATCCGCGTCGCCGGCAAGCGTTTGCTCGACCTTGCGGCAGGCGTGGAGCACCGTGGTGTGATCGCGTCCGCCGAAGTAAGCGCCGATCTGCTGCAGCGACAGCTGCGTCAGTCGCCGCGCGAGATACATGCTCACTTGCCGCGGCAACATCACCTGGCGAGCGCGCTTGCCGGACTGCAGATGCCGCGCCTTCACGCCGAAATGCCCGCTGACCTTGTGAACAATGCGATCCACGCTCGGTCGTCGTTCGTCGGCCTGCTCCTGAAAATGCCGCGCCACGACGTCGAAACTGAGATTGTAGGGATGATCTGTGCTCAAGGATTGCAATTGACGGATCACCGACTCCAGCTGGCGGCCATTACCCCCAAGGTTTTCCGCCAGCCACGCCCACGTTTCTTCGGAAAGGCTCAGCTGGCAGCGACGGCCAAGCTCTTGCAGGAAAAGCTGCCGGCTCGATGCTGACCAGTGGTCCAGTCCAACGGTCAGGCCTTGCGCGAGCCTGCTGAGAAGGCGTGGCGGCAAGCCATCGCCCTTGCAGACCAGTTCGTGCGGGGCCCGACTCGCCGTCATGATCGTGAACTTGCCGTGTGCCTGGCGATGATCGAGCAGCATGGACAGACCTTCCGCCCGGAAGGGCAGCAAGTGCTGCAGGTCCTCGATGATCAGCCATCCAACCTGGCGAAGAGCACCATCGGCCGCTTCCGGATCAAACTGTCCGGCAGTCATCAGCACATGCGCAATCGCTGCTTTTTCCAGTTCGTGGGCCAGGGCTTCTACCAGGCATGACTTGCCCGCGCCGGGCGGTCCGTGCAAGACCAGGCACGTGAGTTCCGGGGCCTCGCCCTCACGGGCAAGGTTCCGGATGGCAAGGAAGCCGCTGCAGTTTTCCGGCAACTGGATGAACCGGGAGAAGGACATGGCACGACTCATGGCAGCTGTGTATTTTATCGCTCGCCGGCTCAATAGTAAAGGGGCAGGCATCGATCGTAACCTATTATTATACAATGCTTTAAGATATGGATTTCCTGTCGGGCCAGCATGCTGCAACGGTCTGCTGTTGGCTTGACCGGAGGGCGAAGATGCGCAGTTGTTCCGCCGTTGCTGGACGCGCTTGTTTGGAGCGCAAGCAGCCGCTAGAATCTTCACCATGCCGAATCGTCGTGAGTTCTTGCGCATCGGTCTCGGTGGTTTCGGTAGCCTGTCGCTGCCGCAGTTGCTGCGCCTGCGCGCCGCGGCGCCTGTCGGCGAGCGACCCGAGCGCACCGCCCTCATCGTCGTCTGGCTTCAAGGTGGAGCCAGCCACCTCGAGACCTACGATCCCAAGCCGGCGGCCCCGAGCGACGTTCGTGGGCCTTACAACTCGATTCGCACGACGGTTCCCGGCATTCACATCAGCGAACTATTGCCACAGCATGCCCGCCTGGCCCAGCGGTTTACCCTCCTGCGGTCGATGGTGCATACCGGGTTCTGCCATCAGCAGGGCAACCAGCAGATGTTCACCGGGCATCCGATCCAGGAATTGAAGCAGCGCCCGGACCATCCCGACCTGATGACCATCACGCACTACGTGCGTTTCAATCCGCGGCGCAGCTTGCCCGCTTACGTCGGCGTCAATCCGATCCCCTATATCGGGGCCGCCTACCTGGGACAGGCGCATGAACCGTTCGTCGTCACCGGCGACCCGAATGCGCCATCGTTCGCGGTTCCCAACATCGGCCTCAGAAGCGCGCAGGAGGTGGACCGCCTCAACACGCGCTTCCAGCTGGTCCGTTCGCTGGACCAGCTGCGCCGACAAGTTGACGAGATGGAACGCCGGCGCGGCTTCGATGTCTTTCAGACGCAGGCCCTGGAACTGCTGGCCGGCGATCGAGCGCGCCAGGCTTTTGACATCAATCAGGAAGATCCGCGCATTCGCGACCGCTATGGCCGCAATAACTGGGGGCAACGCTGTTTGCTGGCCCGACGCCTGGTTGAGGCCGGCGTCGATCTGGTGACCACCAGCCTGGACGGCTCGCTGTGCGGCCGGGTGGGCAACTGGGACGACCATGCCGTCAACCATCACATCTTCGATGCCATGAAGTCGCGCTGCCAGTACTTCGACCAGGCAGTCAGCGCTCTCATCGAAGATCTGCACCAGCGCGGGCTGGAGCGCCGGGTCATGGTCGTCGTGACGGGCGAGTTTGGCCGCACTCCCGTGATCTCGTACGCCGCCGACAGCGGTAGTGGCGTTCGCCAGCCCGGTCGCGATCATTGGCCTCGAGCGACCTCGTTGCTGTTCAGCGGCGGCGGCATCCCCAGCGGACAGGTCATCGGCGGCACCGACCGGCTTGGCGGCGACGTGATCGATCGCCGCGTCGGCGTCTGCGATTTCCTTGCCACCCTTTATCGGCATCTGGGAATCGATGCCGACTCGCGCGCCGTCACCGACCCGCTGGGGCGGCCCGTTTTTCTGCTCCCGCAGCCGGGGCAGGCGATTCCGGAGTTGATCGCTCGACGCTGATCGCTCGACGCTGATCGCTTGACGCTGATCGCTTAACGTTGATCGCCTCGACCTTGATGGTCGGTCCTGCTTGCCAGAGATGTTCATTCAATCCCCGTGAGAGGTTGCAAAATGTCCCAGCCACGCAGCAGGCACCAACACACGCTGGGGATGACGCGGCGTGAAATCTTGCAGGTCGGCTACTCGGGACTCCTGGGTCTGGGGTTGCCGTCCTTGCTGACCCGCCAAACCCAGGCTGCCGGCACAAACGATGCGCCTGCTCAGCGCGCCAGGAGCGTCATTGTCATTTTCTTGACGGGCGCTCCAAGTCATATCGACACTTTCGATTTGAAGCCGGACGCCCCGGCCGAGGTGCGCGGCACGTTTAGGCCGATTGCCACGCGCGCCGTGGGCGTGCAGATCTGCGAGCACCTGCCGAGCCTCGCGGCGCGCGCTGACAGGTTCGCCATCGTCCGTTCCATGACGCACGGCTTGCCCAGCCACGAACATGCCACGCACATGCTCCTCACCGGAATCGACAGGATGCCGCTCGGCTCGACGCACATGGCCTCGCGGCACGACTGGCCATGCTATGCATCCGGCCTGGATTATGTGCGCCCGCGACACGATGGCATTCCCAGCGGTGTCATGCTCCCCACTTACCTGAACAACGGCTACGGCTTCTCCGGCCAGACCGCGGGGTTTCTGGGCGCGCGCCACGACCCCTGGCAGGTGCGACAGGATCCCAACCAGCCCGATTTTCGAGTGGACAACTTGCGCTTGCCCATCGGCCTGTCGCTCAGCGATCTCGACAACCGCCGGCAACTCCTGGCGCAGGTCGACCAGCAGCGCGCCAGTCTGGCCCGCACCAGAGCCGTGGCGGAATTCAGCAGCCAGCAGGAACGGGCCTGCTCCATGCTGACCGCAAGCGCCATCAGCCAGGCATTCGCCGTGGATCGCGAGCCGAATGCCGTCCGCGACCGTTACGGCCGGCACATGTTCGGGCAGTCGTTATTGCTCGCACGGCGGCTGGTGCAGGCGGGCGTACCCATTGTCCAGGCCAACATGGGTACCATGAACAACTGGGACACGCACAACAGCAATTTCACCCAGCTCAAGGATCGCCTGTTGCCCCCGCTGGACAGGAGCGTGGCCGCGTTGCTCGACGATCTGGAAGCGCGTTGCCTGCTGGACCAGACGCTCGTTGTGATGGTGGGGGAGTTTGGCCGCACGCCACAGCTGGGCGGCAATGTCGGCACCCCAAGTTATGTGCCGGATGGCCGGGACCACTGGGCCGGCGTGTTCTTCGCCCTGTTTGCCGGCGCCGGCGTGCGCGGCGGCCAGGTTATCGGCAGCTCGGACCGGATTGCTGCTTATCCCGCCACGAGTCCGTTTTATCCCTCACATCTTGGCGCCACGATCTACCATGTCCTCGGCATCAATCCGCAGTCGGTCATCATGGATCGCCTGAATCGTCCGATGCACCTCAACGAGGGAGAGCCCATCCGACAGCTGTTCTCCTGAGCAGCGTTTGATACACCGCATGGCGAGATCGCGGCGCCTTGGCGACGTAAAGAATCGTTCACAACGATTCCGTGATTGCTGCCGGGAATATGCGCGCGGCCAGGAGCCAGCGCGCAGCATCGCCGCGGTCGCCTGTAAACATCGCAAGAATGGCGAATCGCTCCGATCGCCGTGCCTTGGCACGTCAAATGCTATCTTGTTGAGATTTTTCTCGGTGACATTACTAGAATGGCCGCTCTGATTGGCCGCCGTTGCGTCAACATCGCCCAGCGCATCAGTTGACATGCAAGTTCGGAGCTGTTTCCGAAGCGTTTGCAGGTTCCGTCCACGGATCGTGTTCGGGCCGCGCCTGGCCCGATCTTGCTGGCTGAATGAAGGAACTGAAAATGAGTCGCTCTGGAAGCCCTTTCCCCGCCCCGCACACCGTGGACCGGACTCGCTTGTCACGGTTGCGCTGGCATCGCCCGCACGTGATGCAGCTCGAAGACCGCATCGCCCCGGCGGTGTATGGGAACCTGGGAGCGATCGAGCATACCGTCCTCGATTCCTCTCTCATGGCGGGCGATGCGCTGCTGGTCGAGATTGCCTCGGCCGTTTCATTCGACCAGTTCACCCTGAGCGATGGGCAGCTGGCAGGCAACCTCAAGCTGTCCTTCCTCAATGACTACACGCCGGCCCTCGGCGATTCCTTCGAGGTGCTGACCTCGTCGCAACCGCTGACGGGCGATTTTGACGGCTACGAAGGCCTGGGCTTCTACGACGATCTCTACCTGAAGCCGGTCATCAACGGCAACACACTGTCCCTGGAAGTCGCCAGGCTTCCGGGCGGCAAGCTGACCACGACCACCCTCGAGATCATCTCCGCCTTTGCCGGCGGCGAGGTTGCCCTCAGCGTCGTTTCCCCCGGCGTCTTCGGCGTCACCATGTCCAACGCCAGCGCCTCCGCCGAGCTGGAGATTTCCGAAGATGAGCTCGTCATCAAGAGCGCCAGCATCACCGTCGACCAGACCTTCACAATCGGCTCGTTCTTCGAAGTTGAAAGCCCAAGCGTGACGATTGAAGACTTCACCATCAGTGCGTCCGGAGTTGAAAGCGGCACATTCTCCATCGGGGCCGCGTCGGCGACGCTCTTCCCCGGCAAGGCGTTCTCCGCCACGGTGGAAGACTTCGAGTTCAGCTACGATACGCTGACCTCGGCGTTCGAGATCAGCGTCGGCTCGTTCGAGCTGACCGTGGGCGAGGCCCTCGTCGTGACGGCCGACTCCGCCGCATTCACTTATGATCCGGACACGATCGATGTTCCCGGCACCGAGATCGGCACCATCGAATCCTTGTCGATCAGCATTCCAAAGCTGTCGGGCTTCACGGGCACCATCGAAGACCTGGTGATCCGCAACAACGGCTTTGCCTTTGCCAACGCCACGGTTGCCGTAGCGGGCACCTTCAGCATCGGCAGCATCGCAGAGGTGACCGACCCGTCGCTGACCATCAGCGACGTGGATGTCGATTTCGACGAGCCGGCGCCGTTCTCCGGCTCGATCACCCTCGCTGTCGGCAACTTCACGCTCTTCCCGGGCAACACCAAGTTCACGGCGACGGCCGACGAACTGTCCGCCACCTTCGATTTCTCGGACGACAACAACGGCGCCATGACGCTCGAGGCTGCCTCCGTGGTGATCACGGTCGGCTCCGTCGTCGAGTTCACGATCGATGACCTGGAGATCGACACCTCGGCCGAGGGGGACGAGCCGCTGGTGACCGTCGGCTCGTGTGGCGTGAACCTGCTGAGCCTGGGCATCAGCGGCAGCGGCCTGGCCGATGGCAGCTTCGTCATCCTGGACAATTTCGGCGTGTCGCTGAGCCTGAACAACGACGCTGCCGGAAAGCTCAAGTTCCCCAGCTGGCTGCCCATCAACATCACGTTCATCAGCCTGCAGTGGCCCGACTGCAATGCCGACCCCGGCGATTTTACCGTCACCTTCTCGGCCACGCTCAGCACCGCGGCCATCGGCGGATCGACCTTGACGGTCGAGGGCGGTGTCACCAACGTCGTCGTCGATGTGGGTAAGTTGCTCGACGGCAAGTTCCCCATCATCAGCATGGACGACGGGCTGATCTCGGTTTCGGGCATGCTGTTCGGCTTCGAGGTCACCGGCACGATCATCTTCGGCGTCGTGCGCGTGGATGACAACGGCGATTTGATCAGCCCGGACCGCTTCGTGCTCGCGGAGAATCCCGAGACCGGCGATCTTGAGCCGACCGATGAGGCATCCACGGCCGACGCGGCGGGGGACGAGATTTTCTTCTTCGGCGGATTGCAAGTCGAGATCGAGGTGGCGGGCAAGGGGTTCGACATCAAGATCGGCGTCTCCGAGCTCGGTCCGCTCGAGATGTTCATCTCCGTCAGCGCTCCGCTGATCCTGGAGCCCGTCTCCGGCCTGGCGATCTCGAACCTGCGCGGCGGGATCAGCTTCGGCAATCCCATCGAGTCGATCACCGATCCGGAGGAGCTGGCGGACGCGGAGTTCGAGACGCCGGCCGATCTCACCGCCCTGCAATGGGCCGCGCAGTTGAAGCGCCAGGTCGCCGCCCAGGTGGACAGCGGCGTCACCTGGGAGGACTTCGACGAGGCCTTTGCGAACCCCGAGACCATCCGCATCTCGGCCGGCGCCTCGCTTGCCAGTGCCTATGCGACGAACACGACCTTCCATGCCGACGTGGACATCACCGCCGACCTGTCCGGGAAGTTCATCTTCAACGCCGCCGGCAAGCTCGCCAACGACACGATCGACCTGAATTTCCGCGCCTACCTGGACCTGGCGAATGTTGCTGCCGGGGATGCCACCATCCTGTTCCTGACCGACATCAATGGCCCGGACAGTCCGCTCACGGTCTACGGCGGCGTCGTGTTCAGCTATCTTGACGGCTTGGGCAACGAGATCGACAACCCGGACGAGAACAGCAACTCCCAGCACATCCAGCTCACCATCAGCGGCGGCGCCAGGTTCCAGGCACTCACCTATTTCGAGGCGACGCTGAGCGGCAGCGTGACCTTCGACTTCGACATCCAGAGCACGGTGCTCACCGTTGACATGACCGGCGATCTGGAAGCCAGCTACCTGGGCAATCTCGCCCAGGCCGCCGGGCACTTCACCCTCGACTTCAAGGGGCTCAGCGACGTTCCCGTCCTCTATGGCGCCATGGTCGTGCGATCGGGCGAAGCCTTCGATATCCTGACCGACCTTGGCTTCGAGGTGACCGCCCGCGGCTTCTTCTACATCAACACCGATACGGAAGGCCACGAGGTCGAGCTGACCTTCTCGGACGACACCACCGAGGTCTTCGATCTGAAGCCGTTGTCGGTAGGCTTTGGGGTCTACGGCTCGCTGTCGTGGAGCCTGGCAGGCGTGCAATACCTGACGATCGTCGGGCTGATGGACTGGCGCGTGACGGCCGCGGATGGCGCCATGATCTTCGTGAATGCGTCCTTGAACCTGGGCCCGGAAGGCGCGGAGATCCTGACGATGCTGGCCCAGGGCTTTTTGACGGTGAATGCCGGTGGCGTGGCCGGCATGATCGAGCTTACGCGCGAGCAGTCGGCGACCGATTTTCTCGGCCTCGGTATCGGCACAGCCTTCTCGCAAAGCTCCACGTTCGTTCTGGTCTTCAACACCACCGAAGTGGATCAGGTATTCGAGCTGCCCGAGGGCGTCACGTTGCCCAATCTGCCCGAAGGGACCACGGAAGTGGTCATCCCGGGCGGGCCGCCCCCGGAAGGAACGCCGGCGACCGCCACGACCTGGGAGGAAACCGAAACCGGATTCTATTTCGTGCTCCATGCCAGCGGCGCCCTGGAGTTCCTGGACGGCAACCTGGCCGTCAGCGGCGAGTTCAACCTGCTGCTCACCGAGGAAATCATCGATATCTCGGTGGACGCCAAGGTCGCGGTGTTCGGCTCGGAGATGGCGGTCACCGGCGTGGCCACCATCGAGGACGGCAACTTCTTCTGCGAACTCACTGCCACGGCCTCCATCTACCCCAGCGACAGTTTCGAGATCGGCGGGACCTTTATCCTGCACATCGACACGGCCGAGGGCGAGTACTTCATCGACATCCCCGATGCCAAGGTAAACGTCTTCGGGCTGAAGATGAATGGTAGTGCCCGGATCGCCATCGATACCTCGAGCGGCGCCTTCAGCTTCTCGGGAGACCTGTCGCTCGATTTCTTCGGCATCGCCACCTTCGACGTGCACGCCAGCATCGACAGCAGCGGCAGCTTCGACTTCTCGGTCTCGGCCAGCTTCAGCTACACGTTCGGGTACGATGTTTTCACCATCGGCCTGCACGGCGGCATGAGCTTGCGCTTTGCGAACGAGGGTTTCTTCGGCAGCTTCAACGCCGGCGCCGACGTCAGCGGCGAGCAGCTCTTCGATATCACGGGTTCCGTGGCGATCACGACCAGCTATGTCTATCTCTCGTTCTCGCTCACCATCACGATCATTCCGGAGATCGATACCATCTTCGGCACGATCCCGGCCTGGAGACCAACGATCGGCTTCGATGTGGCCATCGGCAGCGTGACGCCGCCCAAGTCGCCGCCCAGCCCGCCGCCGCCGGTGCTGGCCCACAAGGGGGAAGTCGGCGCCGCGGACGAGGATGTCCTGTACCTGCACATCGGCGCCGATGCGAGCTTGCGCGAAAGGTACACCACCGACAACGGCGAGACGTTTGTCGTGTCCCACGTGAGCGGCAGTGTCGATGACGATGCGGGCGAAACCGTCAAGGTCGCGGCGTTTGGCGTGACCAAGGAGTTTTCCGGAATCCGCAAGATCGTGGCCCGGGACGCCGGCGAGGGGGGCGACGTCATCACCATCGAGAGCGGCGTCGAGTCCGATGCCGAGTTGCACGGCGGCAAAGGCACCGACCGGCTGTCTTACCATGGCTCCGGCAGCGCCAAGCTCCATGGCGACGACGGCAGCGACTCCCTCACCGGCAGCAGCGGCAACGACTTTCTTTTCGGCGGCGACGGCGACGACCTGCTCACCGGCGAGGGCGGCGACGACGCCCTGCACGCCGGCGGCGGCGCCAAGAACCAGATATACGGCGACGCCGACAGCAACTCAGTCGACAGCGGCACGCCTGGCGACGACACCATCGAGGGCGGCGCCGGCAGCGACATCGTCGACGCCGGCGCCGGCAACGATACCTTCGTCGGCCCGCTCCAGCAAGGCAGCGACTTCGTGGACGGCGGCACCGGCAACAATGCCGCCGTCGTCAACGGCAGCACTAGCCCCGACATCATCGTGATCGAGGGCACGACCCTTGAGGACAACACCCGCGCCTTGTTCATCCGCTTCGCCGATGTCACGGCCGGCAACATGACGCTGCTCGGTTTCGCCGACGTCACCGTCAATGGCGGCGACCAGGAACCGGCGGGCCTGGCGGGCCTCATCGCTGACCGGCCGGGCGATGTCATCACCGCGCGGGATCTCACCGGCACCGGCCTGCAGGTGCTCAGCTTGCTCGGCGGCTCGGCCACGGGCGACAGCGAACGGGACGCCATCAGCATCCACGGCACCGCCGCCGCCGACAACCTCACGATCGACATGGCCACGGTCAACGACGTCCTGATCCCGGCGGTTGGCGTCATCGGCCTGCCATACGCCGTGAGGGCTTACGCCGAGGCCGTCTTCGATTCGGTCACCGTCAAGGGCGACGGCGGCGACGATGTCTTTGCTCTCACCAACAGCAGCGTCGCCGTAGCCGCCCGCGTCGAAAACCTCGTCAGGTTCCTCGGCATCGACGGCGGCGACGGCAACGACAGGCTGTTCCTCGTCGATGACGCAAACTTTGATGCTTCGGACTCAAGGCTGACGCGCTCCACAGGCGGCGGCAACGTTCAGCTCAACGACCTCGAGGAAGTCAACCTCACCGGCGGCAGCAGTCCGAACAAGTTCGCGATCCGCGCCAGCCAGACGACAAGGTTCGTAGTCAACGGTCTCGATCCGGTGACCGGCACTGTGCCGCCCAGCACCGGCGATTATCTCAAGCTGGACACGACGCAGCTGGCATTCGGCACCGGCCGACGGCGGCTGCACATCACCTCGCTGGGCAATGGCTTCTGGAGCTTTGCCCGCAACGGCACGACCTACGGGCAGCAGGTCGTCTTCAGCAGCATCGAGCGCTTCAACCACGTGGACATCGTGGTCACGGCCGCGCAGGCAGGCGCCAACAGCGTGCCGCGCGTCAAGGTCTACGACGCCGACAGCGGCGAGTTGAAGTTTCATGTGCTGGTCTATGCGAGCACCTTCCGCGGCGGCGTGAACGTGACGGCCGCGGATATCAACCGCGACGGCATACCCGACCTGATCGTCACTCCCGGCGCTGGCTCGCCAGCCATGCTCAAGGTCTACAACGGCACGCCAGACGCATCCGGCAACTATGCCGCCGCGCTGCTGACCGCCTTCAACGCGTTCGCTCCCAGCTTTCTCGGCGGCGCCAGCGTGGCGGCTGGCGCCGTCAACGGCGACGGTTACAACGACGTCATCGTCGGCGCCGGCGGCGGCTTGCTGCCGCACATCAAGGTCTTCAACGGTGTCAAGCTGCTCACCACGCACGCTACCGTTGGCCAGGCGTTCCTGGCGTTCGAGAACTCGTTCCGCGGCGGCGTCACGGTGGCGGCCGGCGACCTGAACAACGACGGCTACGCGGAGATCGTCGCCGGCCGCGGGCCGGGACGGAATCCAGAGGTCCGCGTCTTCAACGGCAAGAACTTCCGCCTGGTCAAGAGCTTCAACGCCTTCAATTCATCCTTCGTCAACGGCGTCAGCGTGGCGGTCGGCGACGTCAACGGCGACGGCATCCGCGACATCATCGTCGGCGCCGGCCGCGGCAATGCCCCCGCGGTGTCCGTCTTCAGCGGCGCCAACGCCTTCGCCGGACGGCCGCTCGATCTGCTGGTGCGCTTCCTCGCCTATGAGCAAACGTTCCGCGGCGGTGTCAACGTCGCCGTTAAGCCGGTGGACGGCGGCGACCCCGGTAGTGTCGAAAAGACGGCCATCTGGCTTTCCTACGGCCCCAGCAGCACCAACCGCCCAGTCCGCCAGGCCTCCTACACAGGCACCGTCCCGCCCCCCACCCTGGTCAACAAGTTCTTTGAGAACGGCTGGCACCAGGGCGGTACCGCCATCGGATAGAGCAAACTGCGCCGAGCGCGAGCAGCGGAGAAGCCGAACCGGCAAGCCCTGCCTGCGTGGAAGAATTGCCTATCCTGGCTTACTTGTGACAATCAGCAATTCCTCTACAGACCCATTTTTCCTCAGATTCTTACCCTGATTGGCCGATTTTCCTTGAAGTCCCGGGTCGCGGGCGCGCATGCCCAGCTTGCCTCGCTTCACGCCGGGCAATGGAGAGGGCTGGAGAAGGATCGATCATGAGAAGATCGCTGGTCTGCATCGGCATTTTGGGCCTGCTGTCGGGGCATTCGGCGACGGCCCTTGCGCAGGAGCCCGCTCTCATACTGCCGGCGCTGGAAGTGAAGGCGCCGCGTCGGCCGGCCCAGCCGATCTCGCGGGCCATTCCCGATACGCCACAAGAAATGCCAGTCACGACGGCTGTGGCTCCGACGATCACGCCGTATTCGGCCGCGCCCATGATGTCCGGCACCGGGCCCGTCGAAGACACGGGAACGCTCATCGCCGGAGCAGCGGTCTATATCCTGAGCCCGTACTTTGACGGCAATCCCGCCTTCACCACCACCACCGGCATCGGCACCAGTTCGCCGCTCCAGTCCACGACCGATTTTTCCTGGAACTACAACGCCACGCCGGCGTTCTGGCTCGGCTGGCTCAATGCCAGCGGCCTCGGCTTTCGCGGACATTACTGCTACTATGACCAGTTTTCCCGGACAGCCAGCGCCAGCCTGAATGTCGCCCAGGCGGCCACCTCGACCATCGCGCCCCCTGCCAACCTGGCGTCGCCGGTCGGTTCTCCCAGTTTTGGCTCGCCAGGTGTCATCCTGGGCAGCGGCCTCGGCCAGGACGTTCTCGCTTTTCGCAGCAATCTCCGTATTCAAGCGATCGACATGGAAGTGAGTCGGCTCTTGGACGGCGGCGGCCTGTTCGCGCTGTTCTCGGGCGGGGCACGCTATTTCCACATCTCCCAGGATTATCAAGCCACCCTCAGCAACGTCTTGCCGCCGCCGGCTGGCGCCTCGGAATCTCAGCTGTTGCAGTTCGGCCACAACTTCACCGGCGCCGGCCCAACGCTCAATGTCGTCGCCGGCTACCAGCTCGGCGGCATTCCGCTGTCCTGCTTCGGCGACGTGCGTGGCTCGTTCCTGGTGGGCGGCGCACGCAACAGCCGAAATTTCGTCCTCAACGTCAACGACCCCGGCGGCGTCGTGGGCGGCAACCAGTTCGCCAATCCCGCAGCCGATGCCCGCCGCGGCGCGACGTTGCCCATCGTCGAGGTCGAGCTGGGATTGCAATATGCGCCCGTTGTCCTGGGCCGCACGCTTGTCCTGCGCGGCGGCGCCGTCCCTCAAACCTACTTCGGCGCCGGCAGCGCTTCGCAAACCTCCGGCAACCTCAGCTTGTTCGGCGGTCAGCTATCGGCGGGGCTGCTTTATTGAGTCGGAATGAAGTCGTCAGCGGACCGCGCCCAGCAGTTCCGGAATCGGCCGGCCTTCCGGTAAGATGGGAATCGGCCTGCCGGCGGGGTCGGAAATCGTGGCCCGTTCGTGATCGATGCCCAGGTGCTGGTACAGGGTGGCGGCGAAGTCGCCGACCCCGACGCGGCCGTCGCTGGCATGTTCACCCAGGCGGTCGGTGCGACCGATCACCTGCCCTGCCCGGATGTTGCCCCCGCTGAACAGGAATGAGTTGGCATGCGGCCAGTGATCACGGCCCGGCTGCGTCACGCCCGAACCGCTGTCGGCGGCATACGAGATGCGCGGCGTCCGCCCGAAATCGCCGCCGACGACCAGCAGCACGTTTTGATCCAGCCCGCGCTGATGCAGATCCTCGATCAGCGCGCTGACTGCCTGGTCGAAGTACGGCGCACGCTGCCGCATGGCGTCGAAGACGTGATGGTTGACGGCGTGGTCGTCCCAGTTCTGGACCCGGCCGCACAACGGACCGGCGAGCGATACCGTCACCAGCTCAACGCCTGCTTCCGCCAGGCGTCTCGCCATGAGACATTGCTGGCCCCACGTGTTGCGCCCGTAACGATCCCGCAGACGAGGAG
Organism: Planctomycetota bacterium; assembly: GCA_016873095.1. GTDB lineage: Bacteria > Planctomycetota > Planctomycetia > Gemmatales > Gemmataceae > VGYC01. The sequence goes on from VGYC01000063.1 coordinate 31,567, forward strand.
CCTCCAGGTTGAGATCGAACGCACGCCGCGCTTCCGGGCCGGTCACCATTCTCCACGCCTGCTCCTGAAACGTGTCGAAGGAGCGCGACCTGTCGCGATCCCGCACGCGCGACAGGCGGTCAAATTGCTGTCGCAAGCCCATGCGCCCGTCGATGCGCGTCACTGCCTGTCCGTCGCGCAGGGCGATATTGGGGACCTGGAACTCGGGGCGATTGGGGTCGCCGCCCACCACGAACGGCTCGTGCGCGTTGCCGAGAAACGCGGCGCCCAGGTAGGGGATGGGGCTGACTCCGACATAGCTCGGCAACACGCTCGCCTCATCGCCGTGCAGGTAATGAGTGACCGAGAACAGGTCGGGATAGTCGGCGCGCAGCCTGGCCAGCGCCACCGGTCGGCCCGTGAAGATCTGCTGCGGGCCGCTGTCGTGACAGACGCCGCCATGAACCAGCGAGCGCAACAGCGTGAAGCGGTGCGCCACCTGCGCGTGCCGTGGCAGCAACTCGCACAGGTGCAACCCGGGCACACGGCTGGCGATGGGCCGATACGGGCCGCGATACTCGCTCGGCGCGAGCGGCTTGGGATCGTACGTCTCCAGGTGGCTGGCGCCGCCATGGCACCAGACCACGAGCAGGGTATTGCGTCGCCCCTGCGGACGGCCGGCGCGGGCGCGCAGACGAAACAGCTCGGCCAGGCTCAGGCTGCCCAGGCCGGCAAGGCCCAGGCGCAGCAACTCGCGCCGCTTGATCGGGCCACGACAGGAAGTGACGGACGCCGGGGTCATTTTTCCTATCCCTCAAATAATCGCCGAATCGGTTCGCCGTCCGTCAGTCGATAGGGACGGCCGGTCAGGTCGTGAATCTCCGTCGCTGGGTCGATGCCGAAGCGCCAGAAGATGGTGGCAGCGAGATCGGCGGGCGTCACCGGCTCCAGTGCGGGGTAGGCGCCGATGCGATCGCTGGCTCCATGAACATGACCGCCGCGAACGCCGCCGCCGGCGAGGAAGACCGAGTAACAATCCGGCCAGTGGTCCCGGCCGGCGTTCGCGTTGATGCGCGGTGTGCGGCCAAACTCGCCCACGGCGATAACCAGCGTCGTGTCAAGGAGGCCGCGGGCATCGAGGTCGTCGATGAGCGCGGACATACCCTGGTCAAACGGGGGCAGCAGGTAGTGGCGATGCTCCTCGAAGCAGAAGCCATGCGCATCCCAGTTCTGGCCCTGCTGCTTGTAGTCGTTGATGGTGACGAAGGCGACACCGGCCTCGACCAGACGGCGCGCCAGCAGCAGACTCTGGCCGCGAATCTCCCTGCCGTGCCCCAGTCCGCCGCCGCCGCCCTGGTAAGCCCGCGTCGCCGGATAGTAGCCATAACGCTCGCGCGTGCGCTCGCTTTCCTGCGACAGGTCCAGGGCGCGGCGAATGGCCTCGGATTCCAGCAGCTTGTACGCGCGCTCGGCAAAGCCGCGTAGCTGTCGGCCCGCCGGATGGTCGCTGCCCTGAACGCGTCTGACCTCCTCCAGCAAGGAGCGGCGCTGACGCATTCGCGCCCAGGTCAGTTCGCCGGGGAGCGACAGCATGTCCGCACGGTAGGACCTGTTGGCCGGATCGCCCTCGATGCGGAATGGGTCGTAGGCTGCTCCCAGGAAGCCTGCCCCCTGGCACGGCACATCGACGACATTGTGAAAAAGATAAGGCAACGCGGCACATGCGACGTCAAGGCGGCGCTCGCGCCAGAGATACGCCAGCGCGCTGCCATAACTGGGAAAGAACTGCGGAATGGGCGAGAACAGCTCGCGGTCGCCGCCAGCCAGCGGCCGCCCCGTCAGGGTTTCGATGCCGGCGGCGTCGTGCAGCCGATTCGCGTGATGCAGACTCCGGATCAGCGCAGCCTTGTGCATCCGCGCCGCCAGCCGCGGCAGATGCTCGGCAACCTGCAGGCCAGGGACCGACGTGGCAATGGGCTGAAACGCGCCGCGTATCTCGGCCGGCGCATTCGGTTTCAAATCAAAGGTATCCAGATGGCTGGGCCCGCCGTACTGGTAAAGCAGAATGCAGGCGCGCAATCTAGCCGGCGGATTGACCGTGCGTGACTCGGCCGCTGCCTGAGCATGCAGCAGCGTCCCCAGGTTCATTCCCAGTGCCCCAAGCCCGCTGGCCCCGAGCCACTGCCGTCGCGTCATCGCTGCTGTTTCTTGCACGCTTCCCTCCAGACGATGCACTATTCTGGCAGGAAATCGTGCCGATAGCAACCCATGAGCACTCGGGTACTCGCATTCCCGTTTGGGTTGATGAAGCGCTCGAGTTCAGAAGGCCACACTGTCAAAAGGCCTGTGCCGGGCGTCCTGCAGCTTTCTCTCCGCGACGCACAGCAAGCCCTTGAGCGAAATATCGTTCGTTGGCAGACTGCCGATGCCGAACCAGGCATCAACATTGCGCAGGGCGTCCGTCGTCGGTCGCTCCAGAAGCGGCTTGAGTCGACGGCAACAGGTGACCGCGCCCGCGCACGGAGTATGGGGCAGCGCCAGGATAAATCCATTCAAACCATATTGCCCGGCGAAATCGCTGGCACGCTTGTTCTTGTTGACCAGCTGTGCCGCTCGTTGATACCACGCCTGGTCCGAAGTCGGCCGCTTCGACGCATCCAGTTCGGCCAGGACGACGCTCAGCGGATATTGATGGCGGCGACTGCGTTCCACCTCCTCGAGCAGGCGTGTCTGGACCTGGAGCTGGCTCAACCACGGCATGTGCGGGTCCGGCGTTGCGGTTTGCCAGAGCATGTCCGTGAGCCGATTCACGCGCTGCCGGCAGTGCCCCAGTGCGTCGCGGCGGCGTTGCAATCGTCGTCGCAGATCCCCCTGGCGCGCCGCCTGCCTCAGCGCCGCCAGCAGGATGGTTGGTTCCGTCAAGGTTTGCTGGCGCGGAAGCCAGTGGCTGACGCCGCAGTCAAAACACTCGGCGATTGACTGTGGTTGGCCGTCGGACAGCAGCAGCAGCGGCAGCCGTCGTGATACCGCCAGCCGGCGTAAGTCCGCTGGCACGCCGAAGTCCGGCAGGGTGGTAACCGTTCACAGGTCGGTCTAGCGTTTTCTACTCGGAGTGGGGTATCCTTGCAGCTGGCATGGATGCTTCTCCGTTTGTTTCCGAAGCTGATCTC
>VGYC01000064.1 GCA_016873095.1 Planctomycetota bacterium
CAAGTGCCGAATCAGCGCCAGCACCGCTGCGGGTGTCGCGGCGAGATCAGCTTCAGAAACAACCGGAGAAGCATCCATGCCAGCTGCAAGGATACCCCATTCCGAGTAGAAAACGCTAGACTGACCTGTGAACGGTTACAGCGACCAGTAATCGACGTACTCCGGCCGATCGAGCAGTTCGTCGATTAACTTGGTACGCCTGGCGGGATCGCGCGACTCGGCGAAGCGGCGCACTTCCTCGACGGTCGGCAAGCTGCCGGTGAGGTCCAGCGAGACGCGCCGCAGGAAGGCGCCGTCGTCCGCCGGCGACGCCGGGATCAACTTGAGCTTCCGCCACTCGGTTGCGATGTGCTCGTCGATGAAGTTGCTCTTGGCGATCAGCGGCAGTTGGTCCTTGCCCCTGTACGGGACAGTGACGGTGACGGCGAAGACTTGCCCGAGATAGCGGACCGTGACGGCGGCCCGACCCGGCTGTGACGCCTTCACGAGGCCTTCGGCCGACACCTCGGCCACGCGGTCGCTGGTCGATTCATACAGCGCCCACGGCGTGGCATCCTGCTTGACGCCGTCCGACCAGATGGCCTGCACGCGCAGCGCAAGCTGCTGCTTCGGCTGCAATATTGCCTCGGCCGGCTGCACTTCGAGTTTCAGGATCTTCGGGTCGCCCTTCTTCGGGCCGGGGTAGCCCTGGGCAATCCAGTCGCGCAGGATGCGATAGCTCTCCGTTCCCGGCGTCAGGCGCTTGCCGCCCTTGTGCGGCATGGCGCCCGTCGGCTTCTGCAAGAACAGGCTGCTCTCCGGATGGGCGGGGAAGATGCGCCGGCCATGCGATTCGCGGACCAGGGCGTCGAAATCCATCTCCGGGTCGAAGCCGAGCAGCGACAGCCGCAAGCCGCCTCGGCCCTGAAACGACCCGTGGCAGCCGCCGCTATTACAGCCGGCCTTGGTTAGTACGGGGACGATGTCGCGGCCAAACTGGATGGCTGGAACCGCTGACTGATTCCTGGGTTGCGCTAGCGCCGGCACAGCTGCCGCAAGCATCACCAGCGTGGCATATCCGTTATTGGTTGCGGTCATCAGCACCGTTCCTGTCATTCGGCGGGCTGGGCAGGCGGGAAATCGCGGATATTGTAGCAAGAAAGCTGTGCTCGATCCCGCGGAGCACGCGGCCTACTGCATGCGCAAGACCACGGCCGTGCGGATCAGACCATCACCGACGAGCAGCCAGGTGTCGCCCTTGAATACATCACTCTTGGATTTTTTGAGACGATCGAGAGCGGCAGCCGGCGGCTGTATCTCCAGGTGATGGCCAGTCAGAGACATTGTGGCAGCATCGGCGTCGGCGTCCGACAGACCGCGCGAACTGGCCCAGGCTTTCCAGGCGTGGCGCAGGCTGGCCGTGTCCGGTTCCGCTGTCAGACCGGAGAACGCCTCTTGCCAGCCATCGGCAATGCGAATGAGCGGTTCGCCGCCGTGCAGCGCCCAGCCGTCTTGCCGGGCCGCGAACACCAGCAAGCAAGCGCCCTCTTCTGAGCCCGGCACCAAGGCCCAGACGGTCAAATGGCGTTCCGGGTGATCGACAAGAACGCGTTGCCAGACGCTCGACTCTTCGCTGCCGCCGTCGGCTGCGTCGGGAGAAGAAAGCGCTACGACGCGTTGAATCTCTTGTGGGAAGTCAAAGCGTGACTGCCATTCGCTGGGACGCTGCACGCATTCGTGCAGGCTGTTGACATCGAAGGGACATTCATCGGCGGACCAGGGTTGACCACCGTCGCCGCGCCAGCCCACAAAATGAGGCGAAACAGCGCGTTCGCCGTTAGCTTGCCAGCGCTCGAGAAAGCAAAACGTTCGCCGATCGATCGCTTGCACGGGATACTCGCCATCAGCCAGGGCGCGTCTGCCGTTGTTGGTCAATCCCCAGCCAGCACCGGATCGCTCTTGCGCCAGGCCGTCGCTTTCAAGCGAGCGCAGGAGCTGGAAAAGCACCTGCCGGTTCAAGATCAAACGACCTTCCAGGCGCGCAACCAGGTCGCAAGGCACGGATTTTGCGTTAGCGGGCGCCTCACGGTCCAGAGCTTGCAGCAACAGGAGCAAGAATGGATCGACCCTGCGTGGCTTGATGAGCTGAACGGCGGCTTCAACGCGGTGCAAAAACAGGTAGCCGACTCCGAATGCTTGCGGCTGGTGGGTGGCAAGCTGTCGCCACCAGCCCGCCAGAGTCTTGCTCCCCGGAAAGGCCAGTGAAGAGGCCAAAGCGGTGGCCAGGGTCATGGATGACTTTCACACAGGTGAAACGCCCAGGCGTGCTTGCCCTTGCCTTGCAGGTAGCGAACCAGATCCTTGATGAGGACTTCTTCCTGATGGGCGGCTGTTTCGTCCAGGTTGTCCAGCCGACCTTGCCACTGACCGCGGCGGGCGAGTGTGCCAGGGTCACCGATGAGGATAACTTGCGAACGCGCCCGTGTCAAAGCCTGGACGACGTGCGCGGCCTGGTCGCTGAAAGAAACGGCACGCGGGTTGCTCCGCGTCAAGCCAAGGATCACGATGGCGAACTCGCGCTGGATGAAAGCCGAGGGTAAGCCGACCTCCACCGGAATGCCGCTCTGCTGGATGCGCTGCGATCGTGCGACGAGTCGGCGCAGTAATTCCACCTGGGCCCCGTAAAGGGCAACAACGGCAATGCTCGCCGCATGCGGCTGGCAAATGGACTTCAGATTATCGGTGTCGGCAACCAGTGTCTCGAGCCGGCGGACCAGCGCCTGGGCTTCTGAGCAGTTCACCAGCCCGCGTGAAGGGACCAGTCCCTTCAAGTCGCCCGGGATGCGTTCGTGGCTGCGGCCAACGCCAAGTTCCAGCTCAAGCCCAGCTCCTTCGCGCGGCAGGTTGCACGCTTGCCTGTCTGCTTGCCGGGGGGCCGGTTTGTCGTTCTTGTTTTCCTTCCGGCGCATGGCCGGCACAGGAAAGAAGAGCATGGCGGCGGCATGGCCGGTGCCATTGCCGTTGTGCGCAGCATGACCGAGTTCGATGCGAGCACCGCCATGTCCGCCAAAAAGCATGTCCGAGAGCAGCGCCGCCAGCGGTGGGCGCATGCGATACGGCACATCCAGCCACGCGGTCCGACCCAGATCGCGAAGCTGCAAATGCTCGTGCAGCCAGCGTTCGACGCGCGCACGGTCCCAGCCGGCGGACCTGTCAAACTCGATCCGGGCCGTCAAGCAGCACGCGACGCCATTGCGTGAGGGGCCATCACAATCGACGATGATCTCGCGGAGGCCTGCGTCCAGCTCGACTTCGCGCACCTTGCGGCCAGCTTCGTCGGCGAAGCTGAATATCCAGCGTTCCGCTTGCTGAGAAAGTCCAGTGCCTCGACCTGCCGCCTGAACCGCCGCTTCTTGCAACTCCCGGTAGATGAACTTCTTGGCCTCCGCGAAGGATAACGACGCCGGGAACACCACTTCGGCAAGGGCGGGAGGAGCATGCGGCAACGACAGGATACGCAGCTCGATGTCCGGAAAATCAGCCAGGCGCTCACTCTCCAGATGTTGCCGGTGCTCGGTGGGCACGGATCTGAGCCGGCAGCAAGAGCGATCGCCTTCAGCGTGCCAGGAATAGGGCAGCTTGCCCGGATCGCAATGGAAGTGCGACCAAAGCCGCTGGAAGAATGACGGCGTGGGCGGCGCCTTGGCAGGGGCGCCTCTGGATCCGCATAACCAGGTCGGCTCACCCACCAGGGTCCAGCGGCGGGCACGTCGGGACAGCCGGAAGAAGTCAGCTTCGCCAAGTAGATGCGCCTCTTCGAGAATCAGCAGATCAAAGACCAGCCCCGAGGTCTGGCCAAAGTGCTTGTCGGCGGCAAGTGCGGAAAAAGTTGCTGCAACGAGATTGGCCAGCGCGGGCAGCCGATTCACCAGCGCGTCCGCCGACTCTTGCAGAAACGCGCTCCAGCGGCGGGCAAACTGGCACGTATCGTCGTCGCGCTGACATTGAGACTGCCAGCGGGCCTGGGCATCGGCCACGGCAACCGCCGACAGCGACGACGGCCGCAGTTCCGCGGGCATCAAGCCGAGCATGCATTTCGACGCCGCTTCTTCGAGTTGCCGTTGCTCGTGCTGCAGCGTTGCTTGCTGGGCCAGCACGGCCTGCCGGCGGCGATCCAGCTCGCTTTGCAAGAGCCGATCCACCTCAGCCTGATGGGCGCGATCTTCCTCCTGTCGGCTGCGACTTGAGCCGTCGATGCGTTCCTGGAGCAGGGTTAGCTCGCCGCGCGCGGCGGTTATCTTTGCCTCGAGTTCGCCGAGCCGGCCGACCACGTTGCCAGCCAGCGTTGCCCGCCACCATGTGGGAGACCACCAGCCGCGATTGGCTTTCGCCTGGATCAGCGGCAGCAATTGATTGCGTTTCTCCTCCATGCCGTCCAGTGCCAGAGTTTGCTCTGCACGCGCTTGCTCCAGAGATGGCATGACAGCGTCGGCAGCCGCGGCCGCCTGTCGATGCCGCTGTTGTTCATTTTGGACCGCAGCCAGGAACGGTGCATCGCCATCGGGTGGGCTGGCCTCGGTCCCGTCAGCAACGGCGCGTTTGAGCATCCCCGGCAGCGCTTGCATGTGCTCGTCAAGCTTGCTGCGGCAAGTCTGCAGTTCATCGCACTTGTCCGCAAGTTGCCGCAGTTCCGGCCAGATACTTGCTTCCTGGGCGCGGCGCTGGCAATCTTGCTCAGCCTCGTCCCGCGCCTTGGCGGCGGCGGCGATCGATTCACGCAAGGCGCGAGCACGTTCGCCGTGCGTCAGGCTGCGAACCGCCGCCGACAGCGTGTCTGGGTTCTCGTTCGGTTCCAGGCAGCGCACCGCGCAAAGCTGATCCCGATCGGCAACCTGCGCCAGCACCGCGTCAATCGCCTGAGCATGGGGCGCCAGAAACAAAACGCGCAAGCCGCGATTGGCCGCCTGGCTGACAATTTCGGCAATGACCCGTGACTTGCCCGTGCCTGGCAAGCCCGCGATCAGGCACACATCGGTAGCTGCGAGAGTGCGAGCCACGGCCTGCCGCTGGCCAGCATCAAGCGATTCATCGATGGGAACGAAGTCGACTGGCTCAACCGGCTGCCAGCGTTCCGGCGGAACGGTTGCCAGGTTGGACAGGGCGCGAAGCTGGCCGTGGTCGTCGTGATGCGTTACCGATTTCTTGCCGTTCGCATAGACCGGTAGCTGGTGAGCATACAGGAGACCCTGCTTGCGCGCCAGTGACAAGAGTTCGGAACGTTGGGCCGGCGTGGCGTGCAGGAACAGCTCGTCCCACTGAAGGGAGCGATTGTGTGCCTCGTGTGACAAGGTCGGCCGCGAACTGCCCGAATTTGGCAAGACGGCCGTGGCCGCCAGGATGGCGGTCGATCCACTGGCGGTGGATCCAGCAGCAGTCTTGCGGTCCTGGGTCATGCGCCCTTTCTTCCGGTTGCCGATGCTTCCGGCGTGCCACTCGCGTCATGAGATTCGTTGAGGGGGGACTTCAGGAGATTGTGGCCGACAGGATTCCTGTTCCAGCCGCACGGCTCCGCGAATGGCTCGATCCCAATCGGCAACCTCAATCTACTAGACGTTCCAATGGCCTCAAACTATCGCATTCTTTTGTGGCCTGCAAACAAATTCCTTGATTCGGAGGGCAGCTGCCAACGCCGCGCACAACTGGTTTCCTGGCTTACTCAACGCGAACCACGTCGATCGACAGTCGGCCGAGGACGCGGAGCAACGGGAGCAAGGGATTGAGGGTACGCGTGTCGTTCCAGCTATGGTCGGTGATTTTCAGGTGGGTGGCGCCGACGTAGCCCTGGCCGAGCGTGGCGTCGATGGGGATCCAGCGGCCCAGGATCCATACTTCCGTCCACATGTGGAAGGCGAAGGCCGGGCCGGATTCCGTGTCGGCGTAAATCAAGCCGATGGCGGTGCGTGCCGGCACGCCCTCGGCGCGGCACATGGCCGCGGTCAGCATGGAATACTCCGTGCAGTCGCCGCTCAGTGTGCGGGCCACGTGATCGGCTGTCGCAAGGGCTTCATCTTGCCGTGTTGTCATGTGGTCGTGGACCCACTTCTCGATGCGCAGCGCCTTCTTCCAGGCGTCCTTTTCGGCGCCGACCGCCTTTCTGGCAAGTTGCTTGACCCGGGCATCGTCGCAATTGATGAAGTACGAGCTCTGCATGAACTTGGGGGCCACCTTGGCCTCGCCGTCTTCGTTTGCCGGGCCGCGCTGCGAATCGATGTAAAGGTCGAAAGAGGCCCCCTGGACATTCTTGATCCGTTGCCGGGAATCTTGGGCGAAAGTCCTGCCCGCTTCTTCCTCGCCCTTCACGGTCACTCGGTAGATGGCCGATCGGGACGCATAGGGCCGCGCGATCTTTCTCTTGACGCGCACCAGTTGCTTGACGGCGATGTCGGGGAGCTGCGCTACCGCCGCCGGGCCCAGTGCCGCTTCCTTGGTCGTGCGATACAGCAGAATCTTGCCAAGCCCCGGCGCTTCCATCTGCGAACGCACCGCCTGGAAGTCGCGGTCCAGCCAGGAAATCATCGTGGGGAATTGCTGCCCCTCGATCTTGCCCGGCTTGGTCTCGACGCGCAGGAGCTTGCGTCGGCTCTTGCCGCCGAACATCTCGACTTCTTCGACGCGCTTGACTTCGACTTCGTTACCGATGACCAGGTTCACCGTCGGCTCGAAACTGAGATAGTCAAACGTGTCGCCGGTCTTGACCTTGCGCTCGGCAAACAGGCGTTGCTGGCGGTACATGCCGACCACGCGGTCGTCCCAAGGAGCCGGCTTGAGCGCCTTGTCGCCGTCAAGCGTGAGTTGCAGTTCCTTGCCGACGACCTTGCCAACGATCTCCAGCTTTTTTTCCGGACCCAGATAGTGCCGCATGTAGGTGCCGAATACCTTGCCCTGCGGATTCTCCAGCATGCCGGTTTCCATGCGGAGTTGTATGACCTGGTCGTTGCGCTTCACGGTCAGGAAGAGCACCATGACCGTCTGATAAAACTTCTTGCCGCCGTGTAGCGACTCCGTGACATAGGTGTGGACATAGCCAGCCTTGGCCCCTTCCAGATAGGCGACATCCCAGATGTCCTGGACGACCTTCTTCTCGCTGATCTGCGCGTTGTTCGGCTGCGCATTCGTGGACTGAGCCGGCGCGAGGCACGCCATGGCGATGAGAATTGCGGGCAAAACCGCCAGACGCCGCATGAGGACACTCCGCTGGGAAAGACCAATCACTCAATCATACTCGCAAATAGGGAAAGGCTAACCGGCGAAAAGGTTTCTCGCAAGGTCAGGCTCGGAAATGGGGCAATTTTCACCGAAGTTTCCGAATGTAACGACCGAGACACCCCCAAGCATGCGTCGCCGGCGACAACATGGCGGATGCGATGTAATCTAGGAAAGATGGATCATTTGGGTAGATTAGCTGCTTGCGCCAAAAAATTTGGTGTCGCCGCGGTGGCATAAACCTGGCAATTCCAATGTCGACAGTCCAAGCTCTGATGATCTGAAATCTGCAATCGCCCTCTCGAGGTTTTTTTGGCCGGTCCGGATGTCGCGGCCGTCCCCAAGCGTCCAGGCCGCGCAAGCCTTCTGTCCGCAACGCGTTTCATTTTCCTCACTCCGGCGCGCGTACAATCGGAGCGAACGATTGGCCGCCGGGCGGGTTGCAGTCTATATTTGGACGACATTTGTTTGCCCCGCGGTCTCGGATGGCCCCGTCCCTTCTCCCATTCCCGAGCGCAGGGTTTATCCAGTGAAAAAAGACTTGACTACCCATCTGCAAGTGGAACGCTACGGAGATTTCTGGCTGACGGACGCAATTCGTCCCGGTCCCGCTCGCGGCATCGTGCCGCGTCAAGGCTATCGCCAGGAGGTCTACCACGACCGCCGCGCCGGCTTCAAGGTGCCGGCCCTCGTCGCTGCCATCTCGCGCGAGGAGTTGTTCGAGACGTTCCTCGATCTGCTCGATCCGCTCGACGATGCAGTGGACGTGGTTGTCGAAACCAGCCACGAAAGCCGCGGCACGCAGCATCTAGATCTTTTCCGCGAGGGGATCGACCTGCCCGTCTTCAAGAGCCATTGCTGCGAGTTCGAGGAATTGCTCATGCACGACGGCTGCACCGGCGTCGCTGCTCTCTCGACTTCCGGCCCGATGGAGGTGCAGTTCGACGACCACAAGCTCCTGGTCGTGTATGCCACGGACCTCAAGCCGTTTGCCCGCATCCTGGAGAGCCACGGCGTCCGTCGCGACGACCGCATGAAGATCATCACCCAGGGCGAGCACCTGCACAGCACAGACCCGCGCTACCAGGACCAGTTCGCCCGCATGTGCCGCCGCCTCGGCGTCGGCGAAGCAGTTGAACGCGTCAACTGGGGCGAATGCTTCGAGGGCTGAACGGCCGTCGCGACCTCAAGGACGATTCTCCCACGATTCCCCATCCGCCTGCATCTTCTCGCGCAGCTCAAGCTCTTCGCGCTCGCCCGCGACCTCGCGCGTGAGCCAGTAGCCCCAGATGAGATACTGAAGCGCGCCGAGAACGGTGATGAGCAGCGTGATCTTGACGATGGCCGACAGCAGGCCCATCGAGATGAGATCGAGGAACAGCGCGAACGCCCCGCCAAAGACGATGATCAAGAATATTGCAAGAAAGGTCTCACGGCCCTTGGATGGTTGCTTGTCCATACAGCCATTGTACGCCGGAGGAACCGATCGAACGAAGCTGTCATTTCTTCTCGCCTGCTAATGCGTGAGGGCATCGAACATTCATACGATTGAAAGAAGATTGGTTTTCCGTGCGAGTCGTTGTACATTGGGAAGCCATGACTAGCGCGACCACGGTTGGCGACGAGAAGAACCTGGTTCATGCTCTCCGCGTGCAAGCCGAGCGCCTCGGCCACGTCCCCGCTGTGCGCTGGAAGCGGTTTGGCCGGTATCAGGATCTTTCCTGGTCCGACTATTACGAGCAGGTTCAGGAGTGCGCCGCCGCGCTGGTTGCCGCGGGAGCGGCCGTCGGCGACCGCATCGGCTTGCTTTCCGAGAATCGGCTGGAATGGCTGCTGGCGGACATGGGCATCATGGCGGCCGGCGGCGTGAACGTCCCGCCGCACGCGCCGCTCACCGCCAAGCAGGTGCAGTTTCAGCTTGCCGACGCCGGCGTCCGCTGGCTGTTCGTCTCCACGCGCGAGCAGCTTGACAAGATTCGCCAGGTCCGTCATGAGCTGCCCGAGTTGCGCAAGGTCATCGTCTTTGACCGCATAGCGGCCGGCGACGAGGCGGTTTCGTGGGCGGGTTTCCTGCAGCGCGGACGAACGCTGCTCGGCGAGCAACGCGAGCAGCTGCGCCACCGCGAAGATGGCCTTCATGCCGACAGCCTGGCCACGATCATGTACACCTCCGGGACGACCGGCAATCCCAAGGGGGTGATGCTGACGCACGGCAATCTGCTGAGCAACGCACGGGCGACGGATGCGGCGTCGCCCCGGCCCGTTGACTCCGTGCTCTTCAACTGGCTGCCGTTCAGCCACATCTACGCCCGCACGGTGGATCATTATCTCAGCGTCATCGCCGGCATTCCGCTGTGTCTGGCCGAGTCTGTCGATACCGTGGTTGACAACCTGGGCGACATCCGGCCGACGCACATGTCCTCGGTGCCGCGCTTCTACGAAAAGGTCCTGACGGCGGTGCAGTGCGGCGACGAGGCCGAGACCGGCCGACGGCTGCGCAACATCTTCGGACCGCGCATCGACTGGCTTGGCTCGGGCGGTGCTCCCTTGCCGGTCGCCATCGCCGAGGCGTTCAAGCGCGCCGGCATCCTGCTCCTGCAAGGCTACGGACTCACCGAGTGCGCGCCTGTCATCAGCTTCAACCGCAAGGACAGCTACAAGCTGGAAACCGTCGGTCAGGCGATTCCCGGCGTTGAAATCGCCATCGGCCCGGACGGCGAGGTGCTGACGCGCGGCTCGCACGTGATGAAGGGCTACTGGAACAATTCGCAGGCCACTGCCGAGGCCGTCCGTGACGGCTGGTTGCACACCGGCGATCTCGGCACGCTGGACGCTGATGGCTTTCTCACCATCACCGGCCGCAAGAAGGAAGTGCTGGTCCTCTCCAACGGCAAGAAGGTCGTGCCCAATCAGCTTGAATGCTTGCTCATCGCCGATCCGTGCATCGACCAGGCGGTGGTCCACGGCGAGGGCCGAAACTTTCTGTCGGCACTGATCGTCCCGCACTGGGAAAACCTGGCCAGGGCGATGAAGGAAGCGGGCCTGTCCGGTGACGGCGTGCCAGCGACATTATGCGGTCGCGAGGATGTCCGGTCGTTCATCGCCTGCCGGATCGACTGCGCCCTGGCGGAGTTGTCGCCCTGGGAACAGGTTCGCAAGCTCGTCTTGCTGCCGCGGCCATTCTCCGTCGAGGCGGAAGAACTGACTGTCAGCCTCAAGATGCGCCGCAACGTGATTTCCGAACGTTACCGCGAGGAACTCGACCGGCTGTATGCATCCTGACAGGTTTACGAATCGCATCGCGCGATACGTTCCCTGACTGGAGCCGGCGAACGCGAAACGTAAACAAGTCATATGCACGATCAGATCAAGGGTCGGCTGGCCCCCTCGCCCACGGGGGCTCAGCATCTGGGCAACGCGCGGACGTATCTGGCCGCTTGGCTGTCGGCGCGATCGCGCGGCGGCACGCTGGTGTTGCGCATCGAGGACATTGATTCGCCACGTGTCAAGCCGGGGGCGGCGGAACAGGCGATCGACGACCTCCGCTGGCTCGGTCTCGACTGGGACGAGGGACCGATCTATCAGACAGCGCGACTGGCACGGTACGCGGCGGCTTTCGATCAACTGCAGCAGGCGGAACTGGTCTATCCTTGCACCTGCACGCGCACTGATGTCGAACGAGCTGCGAGCGCACCGCACGGCGAGTCGGCCGGCGCAGTCCATGCCGAGCCGGCCTATCCGGGGACCTGTGCCGGTCGTCGTGTCGCCGACGCGGCCGGCTTGCGGGATCGGGTCTTCGCCTGGCGGCTTCGAGCAGCGCCGGCCTTGTGGTCATATGTGGATGGCTTGCTCGGGCCGACCGCGCTGGACCTCGAGAAGCTCGGCGGCGACTTCATCGTCTGGAAGTCCTCGGGCACGCCGGCATACCAGCTCGCCGTCGTGGTCGATGATCACGAGATGGGAGTGACCGAGGTCATGCGCGGCGACGACCTGGTGCCTTCCACGGCCCGGCAGTTGCTCCTGTATCATCGGCTGGGCTGGACGCCGCCGGTATTCACCCATGTGCCGTTGGTGGTTGGCCCGGACGGCCGGCGCCTGGCCAAGCGCCACGGCGATACCCGGCTGTCAACGCTGCGTGACGCCGGGATCACAGCCGAGGACGTCATCGGCCTGCTTGGCTGGTCATGCGGCTGGCTCGACAGCATTCGCCCCATCTCGGCGCATGAGCTTTTGTCGAGTTTCACGCTGGCGGCCGTGCCGCGCGTGCCCTTCGTGTTGACCCAGGAGTTGCTCACCCAGATTGCCCCACGTCATGGATAGCTTGCGAAGTGCAGCCTACCCTGCAGATTCCTCTTCGAATTCTCGCACGCCAACATAGAATAAGCGAGACGATTTCGATCGATCCTGGGAGACCCTTCATGACCCACGAGCAACCACCGGCCGGCCAGCTCTTTTCCGATGATGAGTGGCAACGCTTGCAGACAGAGGACATTCAGGCGGGCAAGGCGATTGTCTACCTGATGTCCGGCATCTTCGTCATCGGCCTGGTGCTGTACATGATCGTGGCCTGGTCGGTAACCTGATCAGCGCGCGGGACATACGGACCAGCGAACTGCTGCGAATCCACGACCATGCTCGAACTTCATGGCGCCGAGGCCGTGCGATTCGAGGGTACTAGTGGTTCAATCCGGACGTCGTCGAAGTAAGCGCTGCCCAGGCCTGTCAGGGCCAGCGTGACGTGCAGTGTTCCCGAATCCGGCACGCGGCGGTAGAGCGAGATCTTTTTCCAGGGCATCGGCTCGGTGAGGCGAAGAGCGAGAGGTTCGCCGCCAGCGCTGTCGTAGAACAACGCACCGTCCGGCGACGCCTCGATCCTCTTCGGAATCCGCACCCAGGCACTGACCTGCACCAGCGAGCCTGGCTGCAAGTGTACGACGGGACTGGTCAGTGCCAGAAGGGTTCGCTCGAGCGCTTGTGGTGGCAGTTCCTTGTTCTTGGGACGAATCTGCAGGCGCAGACACTGCTTGCCCTGTCGCGGCAGTTCGGCTACGGCCGGCGGTGGCGCGGCGCCGGGCTTGGCGCTCTGCGGCGTGGACACCTCGGAAACGCGCTCGACTGTCATCTCCACGTCGTCCAGCGTCGGCTCCTCGGGCCGCCAGGAATCCTGCACTCGTTCGGGAATGATCTCGAAGTCACCGCCAGGCAGCACATTCCCCGTCGCGATCGACTTGCTAACCTGGTCCATGAATTCCCAGTGTTTGGGCAGCGTGAAGAAGCTGACGGCGTACGGGCTGGAGACCGGCGAGTCGAGTGCCTTGGTCGCCAGTTCCCACTGGGCCCGCATCAGAATGCGTAACGGCCGCAATGCCCGCTGACTCTCCCGATAAGCCTCGGCGAACAGACGATTATCCCAGTGCTGCTTGGCGGTCCGTAGACGCGCCTGCGAATCCTCGATCAAGTGCTTGCCGTCGGGCAAGACGTGTCCCTGATTCTCGAGCTTCTGCTCGATGCGCAGGACCTTCTCCATTTCGTAGAGCGCCATGTCGTAGGTCCACTGGGCAGCGTGTTGCCGGCGTGAGCGAGCCTGCTCCTGAAAGCGAACGATCACCGAGGTGTCCGAGGTAAACACGATCGCCGAGGTCAGGCCAAACTCCGGCAGCGTGATCTTCGATCCGCCGGTGACGCGTTCGGAGCGCAGCCCGCGCGTGTCGCCCGGCGACACCTCCCAGGCCTGGTGGCTTTGCGGCACCTGGGGCACGTTGATCGTCAGCCTGGGGACAGCCGACTGCCCCGGCACGAACTGCGAGCCCTTGCCCAGCCAGATGGGCAGCACCAGCACGCCCTTGGGCCCGCGAATGACGGCTGCCTTGACGTCCTTTGACGAAGTGTCGATCCACTGCCGGCTGGTCGCGGTCACCAGCAGCGGCTCGATCATCTCCAGTTCTTGATTGAGGAGGGCCAGGCACAGCAAGCGATCGCGGCCGGAATGACTGTCCGACAAGAATCGATCTGACCAGAAGGACAGACCACGGCAGCCCGAGCCGATGGCTGTATACGCGAGCAGTCGAACCTGCTCCGGCTGCGGGCCGATGGGATCCTTGAAGGCCGCACCGCCTGACTGATTGTAGAGCAGATACGTGTACCAATCGGGCAAGTGCGTCTGAACCCAGGTGAACATGAACGCGTCGTTGGCAAGGCGACGGCGCTGGTCCAGCCACTCGGCGTACTGCGCCAGCTCAAGAGTCGTCAGGAGCGGCCAGCGATGGATACCAAGAAGCTGCAGGTTGCGCCCATAGCCGCGCAGTCCGTCCCAGACGTCGGCGCCAAGAGGCCGGCCGGGGTCCACGGTCTTCATGAACTGTACGGTCCGGGCGACGGCGGTCGATTGTTCGGCCGCCAGCGTGCCGCCCAGATGCCAGAATAGCACGGCGTCGTTTTCTGCGAATCGGCCCATTTCCTGGCGTACGCCGTCGGCGGTGGCCAGCCGCGAATCGTTGGCCATCACCTGCAGCGTGGGTACCAACCAGAAACCGAGATCGGCCGCCTCGCGCACCAGTTTTGGATCGGCCGTGTAGTTGAAGGTGAGTGTGTTGAAGCCGGCGTCGCGCAGCACGGGGATCGGCGTGTCCGTGTGCTTGATGTTACGCATGAAAAAGGGTCTGCCGCCCACAAGGAGTTGCGTGCCGTTGAACTCGATGACCTGGCCGCGCGCCGTTGGTCGCGGCTCGTGCGCCGGCCCCTTGGGATCAACGCCTGGCCGGACAACCCCTGGTATCCGTCCGGGCTCCGAGAACACCGGCCCAATCTCAAGATCGTCGATCCAGACCTCGGTCGGTCCCGGCCCGCCGAAGACGTTGACCACCAGGGCATCGACATAGGCATCGCTGAAGTTGATCGAACGCTTGAGCTGGGCCTGCATGATCTGCTGCTGCTGCTGGGCAAGCTGCAAGGGCCGGCCCAGCTCGAGCCGCTGCCAGCGGCCTGTAAGGCGATAGACCTCGCCGCGCAGAAGCGTCGTTAGCGGTGCGTCCAGGTTGCTCGGGTCGCGCTCCTTGGGCAACACGACCCGTGCCAGCAACTGGATGCCGTGCCGGTTCGATTTCAGCCAGATGCTGGCGTTCAGCTCGGCTGAAATGAGCGCCTTGCCCGTGGGATACTGATAGTAAATGTGACTGCCCTGCTCGGCATTGAGCTTGATGTACTCGGAGTTCTGGCCGTCGTGAGCACCCTGGTCGGTGATGGTATGTTCGATCTCCTGGAACGTGACGTCGGCCGCCCCTTTCGTCCAGATCGGCCTGGGGTTCTCGAACGCGTTGCGATGGATCTGCTGTGCCCGCGTCAACGGTGCCCCCACGAGCGAAAGGACGCCGATTACGGCGACAGCCGAATAGCACCAACCCAGCTTGGGCAAGCTCCTCATGGCTACATCCTTTTTCGTTTGACCCGGAGCCTAATGCGACGAGCGCGATCTGCGGGCAACTATGGGCGCGGGCTTCTAGCACAAGACCGGTTAACAGAAAAGTGGAACTTGTTGCGTAATCTTAACAATGGCGAAGAGTGGCGACCGGGGCGCTTCGACGCATATCATTGGCGTGCTGAACCTTGCGATAAGCTGCGCGATCGCGAGCGTTTGGTCCGAGGATTGCTTATCCGTTTAACGGGAGAACGGAGCGCCTTAAAACGAGGGAATTGCGAATGGCCAAGTCGTGTCCAGTGGACTGGAGCAAGGAGAGCCTTCCCCTGGAATTGCTCGAGTTGCGCAAGCAAATGGCGGTGTTGCCCGCAAGGCAGCGCGAAAAAATGCTGCCGTTATGCGACCGGGTCTGCCATTTCATCCGGCTGCAAACCCGCCTCATCAAGATCGCGCAGGACGCCGTCGATCAGCTACAACTCGACGTGAAGTACCTCAACTTCGATTTGCAGGCGACTCGGCAGGAACGCGATGCCTTCCGCCGCGAGTTGGAGGAGCAGTCGGAAGAGTTCTGACTGCCAGCGCCATTCGCCAGTGGCCGATGCCTTTAACCAAGCAGTTCGTGAATGGGCTGTGCCGGCAGGACGGACAGTCCCAGCGCGCTCAGGATCGAAGCGGACACTTCCGGCGGACTGACAGGTCGATCCCGTACCTCGGCGCCGATATGGTTCGTGGCGCCAATGACCTGGCCGCCGTGGACGCCGCCGCCGGCGAACAGGATGGACCAGGCTGCCGGCCAGTGGTCACGGCCGCCTCTGGCATTCAGACGCGGCGTGCGCCCGAATTCTCCCATCGCCACGACCAAAGTGCTGTCCAGCATGCCGCGGTCATGCAAGTCCTCCAGCAATGCCGAGTAGCCTGAATCGAATGTTGGGCACAACGTCGTTCGGTAATCGTCCAGAGTCGTGGGTAGCGAAACGCCGTCGGCATGACAATCCCAGGTCACCTTATCAAAGACGGTGTCGAACATGTTGACGGTAACCAGTTGCACGCCACGCTCGACCAGGCGACGCGCTTGCAGGCAGGAGCGGCCGAAGTGCGTCCGGCCATAGCGTCTCAGGTCGCGATCATGGATGCTGGCGACTGGGTGGAAGCGCGGATCGTACTCATGGCCGAGCACGCCCGATCCTTGCCCGTGACCGACGTTCACGCCGGTGTTGCCGATCTGGCCGGGAACGATGACGAACGGCGGCATGCCGCGACGCGCCCCAAGTTGATGCGCGACGACTGAGCCGACATGCGGTAACTCGACGCCAGCTTGCGCCAGCCCTCCAGTCTGGAGGAGCTGCTGCCCCGTTTCGTGGATCGGCGACGAGTCATGGCTCACGGAGCGAACAATGCTGAAGCGCCGGGCCATCGCCGCCATCCGCGGAAAATGCTCGCAGATTTGCATGCCGGGAACGGACGTGCAGACTGGCCGAAACGGACCACGGATTTCGGCCGGAGCGGCCGGCTTCATGTCCCAGGTGTCGAGCTGACTCGGGCCGCCGACCAGAAAGAGGATGATACAGCTCGTTGCGCCTCGTTCCGGGGTCGAAGCCGGCATTGCCGAAGCAGCGCTGGTCAGGGACGACAAACCAAGGGAGCCGGCGCCCAGTCGCAAGAAATCACGGCGATCCGCAGTGCCTGGTCGCCTCACGGTCTCGCCTCCCCGGACTCAAGTTTGCGGTTCGCGTTCACAGGCGGGCGATCCGCCTCGAGCAGCGCGTGCGAAACGCGAAGCGCAAACCAGCGGTGGTGCTCAGTCCTTGTCTTTCGACTTGGTCGTTGATTTCTTGTCCTCGCCGAGCAGGATCTTCTTGAGTTGCTCCTTTTGCTCGGCCGACAGGACCTTGACCATGTCGCTCTTCTCCTGGACCCTCAAATCCTTGATCTGCGCCTCCAGCGCCTTGACCTTTTCGCGGAACTGAGTCGGAATCGTGTAGATCTTGAGAATCTGTTCCTTGGAAAGGTCGAGGTTCTTCCAGCCGGGCGGGAGCTGTCCCTTGATCTTCTTGCCGCCGCCGGATATCCCGGTGGTCACGAACAGGGCCATCCCCAGCAAGATCAAACCGGCAACGACGCACTTGCGCATGGCGGGCCTCCGCTACGTTGATTCGCGTCCTTGAGGAATTGACTTGGTGGGGTGATTCCGTTTCCGCCACTATTGGTAGGAAACTACCAAACGAATAAGCGCCCGTCAATGAAAAACATCCAGGCAAAAAAGAAAAACCTCGCAACGCCAGGTTGCCGTTGGTGTGCACTGCCATCACAGAATCGGCGCCGGCGACCCGGCAGTTTGCAATACTCTTACAATGACGCAAAGGACACACGGCATGCATACGACGCCGGTCACACTTCTTGAACGCCTGCGCGGCACGGTGGACGATGCTTCCTGGCAGCGCTTCGTCAGCCTGTACACTCCATTGCTGTACTCCTGGGCTCAGCGCCTGGGCTGTACCGAGGCGGACGTGCCCGATCTTGTGCAGGAAGTGCTACTGCTTCTGGTCGTGAAATTGCCGGCTTTCACGTACGACCCCAGCCGCAGCTTTCGTGCCTGGCTTCGCGCCGTGGCGCACAATCGCTGGCGTAACTTGCAACGGCGTGCCCGGTTGCCAGACGCGAACGACCTGGCCGACGATGACCTCCCCGATCCCCATCCCGCCGATCCGTTCTGGGAAGTGGACTATCGCCGACAGCTGGCGAGTCGCGCCCTGACGCTGATGCAAGCGGAGTTCGAGCCGGCCACCTGGCGGGCCTGCCTGGAGTGTGTCGTGCATGGCAAGCCCGCCCGACAGGTGGCCGACGAACTGGGACTCTCGCCTGGAGCCGTCTACGTCGCCAAGTCGCGCGTGCTCAAGCGCCTTCGTCAGGAGCTTGCCGGGCTCTGGGAATAGCGCAAACCTCACAGCAAAGTGATTCATATGTCGCAGCCTCACGGATTCGTCCAGAATTCGTCCAGAAACAGACATACACCCCCTCGGCGCATCCTCGGCCGGATTCAACCCGGACTGCGTGTGGCAGTCGAATCTCATGATCTCTGTAATCGCTGGCCAGATAACAGGTTGCAACGACGGTCGAGAAATCGCCGGCGAGCACATGCGTAGAGCTTGCTGTCCGGCAACTGCCGTGGCCCTCCCCTGAACGCCTTTTTTGACGTGTGTTTCCTGTAAGGTCTCCGCGGCAGTTGGTGTAATCTAATCGGGGGATGCTTGTCCTTGGAGTCTTTGCCATGCCCGACACCGCCGCCTGTGCGGATCTGCAGTTGCTCGAACGCTTTGCGATTGGCGATTTGCCGGACGCCGAGGCGGATGCGCTCGCCCAGCATGTCCTGCTTTGCCCGTCGTGCGTGGCCAGGCTGGATACGCTGAGCGGTGCCGATGGGCTGACGCTGTCCTTGGCGGGTGCGAGCGTGCCAGGCGTTCCCAGCGCCGAAGTGCAGCGGCTCATCGACGAATTGCGCACGCGCCGGCCAGCCCGCCCCGGCGAAACCACTCTGGATTTTTCCTCACCCGAGGAAGTGTCGATTGCCGAGCCGGCGCTGTCGGCCGGCAAGCTCGACTTCCTTGCTTCGGCCCAGGCCGGCGACGAATTGGGTCGCCTGGGCGCGTATCGCGTGCTCAAGGTGCTCGGCAAGGGCGGCATGGGCATGGTATTCCTCGCAGAAGACACCAAGCTGGAACGCCGGGTGGCGCTCAAGGTGATGCTGCCCAGGTTCGCCGAGAATCCCACGGCCAAGCAACGCTTCCTGCGCGAGGCCAAGAGCGCCGCCGCTCTCAAGCACGACCACATCATCACCATCTACCAGGTGGATGAGGATCGCGGCGTGCCCTTCCTGGCGATGGAGTATCTCGAAGGCCAGTCGCTCGACCAGCGGCTCAAGACCGGCCAGCCGCCCAGCGTGCAGGAGAGCGTACGCATCGGCCGCGACGTCGCCCAGGGATTGGCCGCCGCCCACGCCAGGGGACTCATCCATCGCGACGTCAAGCCGGGAAACATCTGGCTGGAAACGATTGCAGATTTGAGGTTGCAGGTTGCAGATTCCTCGGAAGGGCGGCGCGATGCAAATCTGCAATCTGAAATCTGCAATCTGCAATTTCGGGTGAAGCTCCTCGACTTTGGCCTGGCCCGGGCCCAGGCGGACGATGTGCATGTCACGCAGTCGGGGGCCATTGTCGGCACGCCGGCATACATGGCCCCGGAGCAAGCCCGCGGCGAGAAGAATGTCGATCAGCGTGCCGACCTGTTCAGCCTGGGCTGCGTGCTCTATCGGCTGTGCGCCGGCACGCTGCCGTTTCCCGGGCAGAACACGATGGCGATCCTGATGGCGCTGGCGACGCACACGCCCCCCGTGCCGGCGGCGCTCAACCCCGAGATTCCCGGCGACCTGTCCGAGCTGACCATGCGACTGCTCGACAAGGATCCGTCGAGACGGCCCGCTTCCGCCACGGAAGTCGTCGCCTTGCTGGGCAAGATCGAGCAGCGGCTGGCGCCGCCGGTACCGGTTCCAGCGCCGCCGCGCAGCGCCGCCGAGACGGCCATCGCGCCGGCGCCGATCAAGTTTGACTCGGAAGAACGCCCCGCGGCGGCGACCCAGAAGCCGACGATCCCACCCTCGGCTCCGTCCCGGCGCTTCGCCGCCCGGCGCTGGCTGGTCGCCGCCGGGCTGCTGCTGGTGCTCGCGACGCTCGGCTATTTCTTCGCGGGAACCGTGGTCCGCTTCATCTCCAATCGCGGCGAGCTGATCGTGGATATCGACGATCCCAGCATCGAGGTCACGATCAAAGGAGAAGATGTCATCGTCCACGACCGCGACCGGCAGCGGCGTTACGTGCTCACGCCCGGCAAGGATTACGAGATCGAGGTGCGCGAATGGGGCGAGGACGGAATCCGCCTCGCAACCAGGAACTTCACGATCGTTCGCGGTGGCAAGGAACGTCTCAGCGCGCGCATGTTGCTGGGCGACGCCGAGACGACCAGCGATCCGGAGCGCCGGGCCGCCTTCTGGGTGCTGCGGCATGGCGGCAAGGTCAAGGTCCGGCTCGCCGACGGCGGCGCGGAAAAAGTCGTGACCAGCAACGCCGCGGTGCCCCGGGAACGATTCACCATCCGTGAAGTCGACCTCGCCGCCGGCACGGCGCCGGTGGCCGAACTCGACCGGCTTCAGGGCTTGAACGATCTTGCGATCCTGAACCTCGGTAGCATGGAACTGGCCCCGGGATACCTTCCCGAACTGACGGGATTGCCCGCGGTGCGCGAGATCGTGCTGGCCGGCGATGGTCCTTCCTTCATATACCTGGCAACCCAGCTGCACCAGTTGCAGACCGAAGTCAGGTTGCGGCTCGTCTACTTGAAGGGCGTGCCCGAACCGGGGACCGAGGCCGATCGCAAGGCCGCGGAGTGGGCCCTGGCCCAGGGCGGCAGCGTCGAGGTGGAAAGCAATGACTACCTCGCGGCCATCAAGCCCGGCTCCGCCCTTCCGGAGGACAAGTTCCGTCTGCGCGCCATTCGCTTCGATGCGCCGGCCATGGCGGAAGGCATCTTGTTTCCCAAGGTGAATGACGCATCGCTTGTCATCCTGAAAGACGTCCAGCATCTCAGGTGGCTCGTGCTGCACAATACCAGCGTCAGCGATGCCGGCGTCAAGCAGTTGAGCGGCTACGCAGGGCTGGCAGGGCTGGAAGCGCTCGACCTCGGCTACCTGCAGAACATCTCCAGCGCCTGTGTGCCGAGCCTGCTTCGCTTCAAGCAGCTCTCCCGACTGAATTTCCGCAATACGAAAATCGACGACGCCGGCGTGAAGCTTCTCGTCGGCCTGCCGAAGCTGAGGGAAGTGCAGATCGGCGCTTCTCCCGTGACCAATGCGGGACTGGCCGAGCTGGCCAAGCTGCGCTTGCAAGCGCTCTGGCTTGTCGGGAATCAGAATATCAAGGCAGACAGCTTTACTTTGCTGGCCCGGTTTCGCGATCTGGAGGTCCTGGACTTGAGGCGCATCAAGAGTATGCGTGACGAGAACATGGCCGTGATTGCCGGCATGCCCCGTCTCCGCCGCCTGTACTTCGAGGGGTCGCCGGTCGGCAACGGCGTGCTCAAGTACCTGGACAAGTTTCCTCTGACCTTGTTGCAGTTGTCGGGCACCAGCATCGACGACGACGGATTGGCCGAATTGAGTCGAATGCCATCGTTGAAGGAACTTCTTGTGGCACGAACGCGGATCGGCGACGCTGGACTGGCGCATCTCACGCACCTCAAGACCCTGCGTCAACTGCGAATCAAGCAGACGCAGGCAACCGCCGCCGGCATCGCGCGGCTGCATGCCGCGTTGCCGCGGTGCCGGATCGAATCGGATCACGGAACATTCGGGCCGGGCGTGTCCAATTCGCCTCCGTCGGGCTTGCAATTGCCGCCATACACCTCTCCCAGCAAGCACGCCCTCATCTTCGACGGCAAGTCCAATTACGTTTCGTTTCCGACCGTCAGGTATGACGACAGCCAACCCCTGACAATTGAAATGGATGTCAAGCCAGCGAGAGAGCAGGTGACGGATCTCATGACGAACGGCGCAGCCGGCTTCATCTGGGATGCAAGGCGCGGTCCGCCCATGTTCAGCTTTGGCATCATGACCCAGGACAAGGATTTTTTCGGGCTCAATGCCATGACCGGCACCGTTCCCCACGAGGTCGTGCATCTGGCGGGTGTTTTGGAGCCGGATGAAATTCGCATTTACTTGAACGGCAAACTCCAGGAAGCGAAGGGGTTTGGCGGCAAGAAGATCGCGCGCCCACAGGCGCCGCTTACCCTGGGCGCCAACGATTGGCTGGCGCGCAGCAAACCGGGCAGCACCAGTGACACCCAATCAGGCCTGAACTTTTTTGCGGGCCGCGTACAGCGCATCCGCATTTCCAGGGTCGCCCGTTACAAGCAGAACTTCACCCCCGGTGACCGCTTTGTGCCGGACAAGGACACCCTGGCGCTGTACCAATTCGACGAAGGCCAGGGCGACAAGCTCATCGATTCGTCGGGCAACGGGCATCATGGCAAGATCGTGGGGGCGAAGTGGGTGAAGGTGACGACAGACGGTGACATGCAACCGGCACGACCCGCCGCCTGCTTGCAATTCGACGGCAAGTCCAGCTACGTCGAGATCCCCTCACTGCGCTTTGACGCCGAACAGCCCGTCACCATCGAAGGCCTGGTCACGGTCGAGCAAGAGCAGAATGCCATGCTCCTGTGTCGGGTGGCCGGAAAGTCCTGGATGTCATTGTCCGCGAGCGGCAAGCAATGGAGCCTGGTCGGAGGCCACAACAATCAACAACATGGAGTGGCGGCGCCGAACGCCCTGGTCAAGGCCGCGAAGACCCACGTGGCTACCACCTGGGACGGCAAGCAACTTCGCCTGTTCATCAACGGCAAGGAAGCGAGCGACCGGGTGACGCTGCCACAGAAACCAGCCACGATCAAGTCCGGACAGACGGGCACGACGCAGATCGGCGGCGCTCCGGGCAGCAAGCTGTTTCTCGCGGGCAAGATCCACGGCCTGCGCGTTTCCAGGGTTGCGCGCGATCCCAAGGGCTTCACGCCCGCAACCCGCTTCGAAGCCGACAAGGACACCATCGCACTGTATCGCTTCGACGAAGGCCAGGGGGACAGGCTCATCGACTCATCAGGCAACAATCATCACGGTAGAATCGTCGGCGCGCAGTGGGTGAAGGGCACGCCGTAGCGACCTGCGAAAGAACGGCTGCTTCCCGCGCAA
This sequence comes from Planctomycetota bacterium, assembly GCA_016873095.1. Classification (GTDB taxonomy): domain Bacteria; phylum Planctomycetota; class Planctomycetia; order Gemmatales; family Gemmataceae; genus VGYC01. The sequence continues at coordinate 22,449 of VGYC01000064.1, forward strand.
CAAAAAACCCCGGGCACGGCCGAAGCCGTCCCGGGGCCGCGTGTTCCCGGCCACCCCCCAGTTCGGCCGGGCCAACGTCTTCGCAACGATTACTTCTTCTGCTCGGGCGGCTGCACGCCGGGGGGCAGCAGCGAGCGGACCAGCTGGCCGTTGGCGCCGTTGTAGACGCGGACGATGCCTTCCTGGCCGCCGGCAACGACCACGGCGCCGTCCGGGCTGACGCCGACGGCGTAGATGTAGTCGTTGTTGCCGCCGAAGTTGCGGATGTTGCCGCCGTTGGTGGCCTCGAAGAACTTGATCTGCTGATCACCCGAGCAGGTCACGAACTGGCTGGTCTTGCCGATGTACAGCAGTCGCGTTACCTGCTTCTGGTGAGCATTGATGGTGCGGGCCTGCTCCCCCTTCTCGTAGTCCCAGACCTTGACGGTGCTATCGGCGCCGGCGGAGGCGAGTAGCTTGCCGTCGTTCTGCCAGCCGACATCGAGCACGTGGTGAGTATGCCCCTCGAAGGACTTGATGAACTTGCCGGAGGGGACCTCGAAGACCTTGATGAACTTGTCCGCCGAGCAGGTGGCGATCTTCTTCGAGTCGGGGCTGAAGCTCAGGCCATAGACGGTGTCGCTGTGGCCGTTCTTGATGTCGCCGATCAGCTTCCAGGTGGGCGCCTCGAAGATCTTGATCTCGCCATCTTCGGTCGGAGCGCCGCCGCCGGAGGCCAGCAGCTTGCCGTCCGGCGAAAAGGCCAGGGCGACGACGTCGTGCGCGAATCCTGTGATCTTGTGCCGCAACATGCCTGTCTTGACGTCCCAGAAGGAAACCTCCTGGAAGCTGCCGCTGACCAGATACTTGCTGTCGGGCGAGAAGGCCATCGCCGACACGATGGACATGTGCGCGGCTTGCACGGGCTTGCCGTCGCCCATCTTCAGACCGGGATCGACCAGGCTACGGATGAACTTGCCGGAGCCGGCGTCGTAAACGTGGATCTGGTTGCCGCGGCCGGCGGCGACCATGGACTTGTCGGGGCTCACGGTGAGCGCACGCACGGGGTGCACGTTGGCCGGCGGCAGCCCAACGATGATCTTGGGCCGCACCCGAACGGTCGTCGGCGCCTTGGCCCCCTGGTCGATCCACAGCTTGATGATCGCCAGTTCCTCGGGGCTCAATGGCTCTTCACCCTTTGGCGGCATGAACGGCTTGGCGGAACGACCAGCCGACTTGTACAGAAGGCTGGTATCCGACTTGCCGGGGACGATCGGAGTGCCGCGCTTGCCTCCCTTGACAAGGCCCTCGTAGCTGCCCATGTCGAGCCGGCCTTCCTTCACTGAGCCGCTATGGCAGGTCGTGCACTTTTTCAAGAAGATTGGCTCCACGTCTTTCTCGTAGGTGACCGGATCCTTGCGATTGAGTGCGACGACCTTGATTGGCTCGATCTTCTTCGATTTTTCCTGGGCCAGGACGGCAGCGGGGGCGGACATCAGGATGCCGACACTCAGAATCAAGAACAAGCGCATATTGGTCTCCAAGTTTCGGTTCGCAGCATGCCGTTGTCCGTGCCGGAACACGGACAAGGCAACACTCAAAACTATTTCACGATGTTGATGTTGATCTTCGCCTCGTGCGTGAGGGTGATGTTGCCATGGATGGTGGCCGTGGCGCGGACGATGAGGTTGGCACGATTGCCGGCGGCCGCGTTGGCGGGCACACGGATGACCAGCTTGCCGTCGCTCTTGCCGGCAGGGATGACGGCATCATCGGCGCTCAGACCCTGCGTCCCGGGCGGCAGGATGAGCTGCAACTTGACCGCATCTTCGAAATCAAACAGCCGGTTCACCGGCACGGCCAGGTCGAGGTTGGTGCCGGCCTTGATGTTGGTATTCGCCGCCACATTGAGCTTCACGACCTCCTTGGGCACGACGGTCAAGGCCACCGGCGTCGAGGGCACGATGGCGTTGACGTTATTCTTCTTGTCTTTCGGATTCTTCGCGAACGGGACCGGCGCGAAGCTGCGGAAGACAAGCGAGTACGTTCCCGGTGGCACGTTGGCGGGCACGTTGAGGACGATGAGCCCATCGTTCTTGCCGTTGGGAATGGTAACATTGCCGAAGGTGACGCCCGGCGGCAACTCCGGGGCGATGGGCGTGATCTGCACCGGCTGATTCATGTCCGGCCACAGACGATTCAATGTCAGCTTGACGTTGGCCTTGTTGCCATGGCTCACCATCTTGTTGTCGATGGCGGCGACCAGCTGATAGGGCGGCTTCTCGCGCACCGCGATCACCAGATTGCGGTCCAGGCGGGTCACCGTCGGGACGTTCTGCTGCGGCTGGACCGGCCAGGTGACGCTTGCCGGCCGCGCCTCGCGGACCACCGGCTTGCCCTTGATGCTGGCCGTTCCCTTGATCTTGATCTCACCGGTGAAGATCGGCGCATCGGCGGCGGCGCTGACGACCAGCAACGCTTCCTTGACGTTCGGACCGACCACCTGCGGCACGCTGGTAACGCCCTTGGGAAGTCCTTCGGTGGTCAACGTGACCTCGCCCTTGAAACCGTCCTGCCGGTCTACCAGGACGATGAAGTTCTGGCTGCCTCCCTTGCCGACGACGCAGGAATCCGGCCGGAAATCATCGGGCGGCATGACAATCAACCGGTAGTCTGGTTCTTCCGGCGTGATGCGCAGCCGATAAAAGGCCTTGGGCCCGAATTGAGTGTTGCTCAGATGGCTGCCGATAAGAATGAAATACTTGCCGTCCGCCGGCACGACGAAACGGTACGCCGGCGGATCGCGCGTGAGGTTGTAGAAGATCTTGGCATTGAGCACGGCTGGAGCATCGTCAAGCAGGACGATTTCCGGGCCGACCTTTGGCGGCGGAGGCGGCTCTTTTTCCTTTGGATCGGGCTTGGCCTTGGGATCGACCTTGGGTGGCGGCGGCGGCGGATTGCGCAGACTCAGGAAGACATCGGTGGTCGCCCCGAGACGCTGGCTGACGACCTCGATCATGAACACGTCTCCCTTCTTGGCGTTGAAGACGTACCAGTCGCGATCGCCGCGCTTGTCGATCCGGCCGCCGACCTCGCAGGGCACGGTCAGCTCCTGCGCGTTTTCCGGCAAGTCGTTCGCATCATTCTCGATCACCACTGGTCCGCGCGCAAAGCTCAGTAACGCTGGATTGGAGACGCCCGCTGGGGCATTCAGGCGATACTCGAAGCCATCCTCGGTTGCCGTCACGGGAGCGATCATCCCGCCATAATTGAGCCGTGTCGATTCCTTCGGGGCGGTGACGTTCACCGTGATCCTCTCCAGTGGCTTGCCGTCGACCAGGAACGCAGGGTCTGGCTTGCCGTCAGGCAAGTTGCGACCAAAGATGGTGATGGCCGCCTGCTTGCCGGGTTCAATCATCGGCGGAAAGACAGCGTCAATCCATGGGCCGGTGGAGATATCGAGCCGATAGAAATGCTCGCCGCCTCCCTGCGTGTAGGTGAACTGGCACAGTCGAACGACATAGTCGCCGTCCCTGGGCAACACGGCGTCGAGGATGCCGTCCTGACCCGGGATCGGCTGAAACACGGCGATCTCCCGGCCCTCGGGATCAAGCAAGCGCATTTCCGGATGTAACCGGCTGTCCAGGCTGGCGCAAAGGCAGGAGACGACGACACGTTGCCCCTTGCTGCCGGCGAATGTGAAATAGTCAACGTCGGTCGGGGCAGCGACGACGCCGTTGATCGTGGAGTTGAGTTCAACGCGCTGCGCCTGTTCCAGATCGTTGTTGGGCTCTTTCTCGGCGACCTCTTTCATGGTGCCGACAACAAAGACGCGCGGGTTGCTCACCCCCCACTTGTTCGCAAGCCGAACATCGTACAGACCGGGGGGCACGTCCTTGGCAATCGTCACCTTGAACTGCGTGACGGGCGGAGGTGGCGGCGGGGCCGGCTTCTTCGGGTCCGTCTTGGGCGGCGGCGGCGCCGGCGGGATGATCGGCGTCGCCTTGATGCCCGCGTGACTGAAGATCATCGCTTCGGGCAGTTCCAGATCGCCGCCCGAGAACGAAACATCCACGGTCGTGCCTGGATTGCCGCCCAGCGGCGTGATGGAGTTGAGCCGCGGCGTCGGCAGCTGATTGCCATTCTGAATCTGCCCCTGCGCATGCGAGGCGGCGAACGCGCAAAGGGCGATCACGGAGAGGTTACGCCAACAGGCAAATCGTCGGCCTGGCATCGGATCAATCCTCCTGAGCGGGCAAACAGCGAAATTACTGGCAAAAGCTTGGCGGGAGCCGAAGGCTAGTTAACCGGGCCGGCGCCACTGGTGGAGAACCAGTTGCTCGGCCTGTCTCACGGTTGGGCCGCCGGGCAGGACTCAGTTCCGGTCGGCGGCGCCCCCCGGAACCCCTAACTGATTACATTATGTTAATTTGGGACGGCCTCGCGGTCAAGAAAGTTCCGCGCATTATCTCACGCATTCATCCCGCCCATGCCCGGTGGCCATGATTTCGTGACTGACCGCGCCGTCACTTCGCCGTCAGATCGACGACCTGCAGATCGCCGGTATGCACACGAACGCGGACCTCCGCCACGTTGTTGTCGCGTGTGATTGCCAGATCGCGAGGCTCGGTCTGTTCCTTCGCTGCCGCGACCGGCAAGCGCGTCCGCACGACCACGTCCACGAACTGGCGGCGATCGACGCGGGCGATACCGTTCTGTGTCTTGTCGATGCCGCGCTGGTTGAACAATGCGACCAGGTAGCCGCGCTTCGTCTTGTTCACCTGATACATGATCTCGCCTTTAGGCCGCGAGCCATCGGCGAGACGCACTTCCACCGGCAACAGATCCTTCGTCAAGCCGTTCATCAAGTATGGCAACGATGGATGAGCACGTTCGTCGTGGCCGACGAGGTGCGGAACAAGTGTCATGATGACCGCGCCGGCGCCGACGGCGTGGCGAGTGATGAGCGGTGTCTTCTTGTCGCCGACCACTGCCCAGGCCAATGCCCTGGCTTTATCCAGGTTGACGTCGGCGACTTCGAATGGCGTGGCTGCTTGCTGCTTGCCGTCCTCCGTCATCCATGTCTCGGCGATGATTTTCTTGCCCGTGACCTTCGCGCCCAGGAGCTTGTCGGGCATCGGTCCTGCGGCGGCGACGTTGATCACCAGCGTCCCGCCACGCCGCACATAGTCGTCGATCGCCCCGTGCCATTTTCCATCCAGCTTCGTGTCGCCGGCCGCCCAGATGATGGGGTAATTGAATATGGCGCCGCTACGTTCCGGGCGGTCGACGAGCATGTCGAAGATGTTGCCATACGTCCCGCTGGGCATGCTCTGCACGTCTGGTGAGGCCGGCTGGCCTTCAAGCACCTCGACAGGATGCCAGAGGACGTTGAACAGTTCGCGCAGCTCAAGGTCATTCTTATCCTCGGTGAAGACATTCAGCATCTTGCAGTAGTTGTTGACGCGCTCGTAGGCGTGGCCGTAGCTGAGCAGGACGCCGATGGGCGTGCACGGTTCGCCGCGATCCGGCAGGCGGCTGACGAACGCCTGAAAATCTTCGGTGGCCCGGCCAAAGGGAGATAGCTGAACGGGATGTGTACCGGGGCCGGGGATCATCCACTGGTTGCCAAGGCTTTGCTCCCAGTAGATGGCGGCGGCGCCGGAAAGATAGTTGATGTAATAGAGCTTGCGATACCAGCAGATGCTGACACCGTCGGTGACGGCATACTTGCTATGGAACCACGAGGGGGCGCCGCGCTCGACGACCGGTTTCTGCGTGAAATAATTGCAGGCGTCGCCGAAGTTGCCGCTGGCATAGTTGATCCACGATCCGCCGTATTGCCGGGCCGCGCCACGCTCGAAGGCGATGCGCATCGGCACGTGCACGTTGGTGGCGTCCTCCTCGTAGCCGACGATCTTGCAACCCATGTCGTGAAACAGATGCGCCAGCGCGATGCTGTCCACCGACAGGCAGGAGATGCTCTTGGTGATCCAGCTGTCGGGAACCTGGGTCTTGAAGATCTTGCTCCAGCTCTCGGCTTGTTGCTTGCGGATGCTCTTGGCGACAGCATCCACGTGCTCGCGGCGCGTCTTGCCGAGCGCCGTGTGCGGCAAACTCACGCCGCCGGTGCCGACCGCCTCGCCGTGAATGAAGCCGAGAAACTGGTCGGCCAGCGGGCCCGCCAGCGCCGCGTATGTCGCCGGCCCGTTCTTGGCGTCGTAGTTGCCGCTGGCGTAGTTCGTCATGATGTAGAACGGCGTCTTGGTCCGCTCGAACCATTTGCGCAGCGGCGTCCCCGGCGAAAAGTCCGGCGTGCCGCCCAGATACAGCCCCGGCAGCAACCCCGGCCAGGACATGATCGGAATGTCCTTCTTGCCGGCCAGTTCCTTGTGAAACTTGTCGCGGATGTCGGCCGGCGGCGAGAACTGGAAATAGATGTCGTAGAGCTTCAGCCCATCCACATTCTGCTTCGCCCACCATTTGAGATCGGTATCGATGCCGGTCCACATGGAGAAATCGCGGCCGGCGACCTTTGGGCGGACCCAGGCGGACTTGATGCCCTTGCCATTGCCGCGCCAGTTCGCGCCGTCCTCCGGCTGCAGTCTCATCGCCGTCTGGTAGGCGAACGCCGGCTTCTCCCGGCCATGCGGCATGAACTTCGCATCATCGGTGATCAGCACCGCATCGAGTTGCCGCCACGCCTGTCCCGGCCTGTCGATGGCGAGGATGAGCCGGGCCGGACCTTTTTCCAGCTTGCCGCGCACGCTGCCCCAGCCGAACGAGAAGCCCCAGAAGAGCTGATACTCGTCATTGGCGGGCACGACCGGCTTGACGCCCCGTTCACCGTTGATGACGTTCTTGCCGGACTGCTCGACGAGCACGCGAAACGGTTCGGTCTTGTGGCGATGATCGACGTAGCGGACCCAGATGGTGTACTCGCCGGTCCGCGGCACGATGAAGTCGCGGTGGCAGCGGGCCTTGGTCTCCTCGGCGGCGGCGCCCATCGAGTTCCACTCGCTCTCGCCCCCCTGGCTCCACTCCGCGCTGATGCCCGGGCCGGCAATGCCCCAGCTTCCCGTCGCCTTGGGCGGCCCGGACCAGTAGCCGAATGAGCCCTTGACTCCCTCAAACCATTCCGGCTCGAACCAGACGTGGATACTGGGCCGCCCATCCTCGCCGCCGAGACAGAAGCCGCATGCCGAAAAAAACATCAGCAACATGAAAGTCCGCATGTTATCGCTCCGTGTGGGGTAGGAGAGTTGTAAGGACGCCGGACCTTCATGGCTAGCTGCTGGCGCTGCGATAGCGGCGCAGGGCAAAAAGCAGGAACCAGCGGCTGGCGAGCAACACCAGCACCGTGGCCGCCGCGGTGTAGCCGACCAGCCGCGGTTCCAGGGTCTTGACCATCGTTCGCGCCGGCACGTTCGTCACCAGCATGATCGGCACGACGAAGTAGAAGAACCAGCCGACCGGCTCGGCCCAGTGGCGGAAGATCTCGCGCGGATATCTCATCAGAGTCGTGAACAGCCACCACATCTCGTACAGACTCTGGTTGCGCATGAACCAGATGGACGCCGAGGTGAGCATCAGCAGGAATCCATACGAGAGCAGCACGCCGCAGCTGAACATCGCCAGAAACAGCAGGACCGGGAGCGCGTCAAACTGCCATGCTGTTTCTCTGAGGCCGTAGATCATCACGCCGACACCCATGATGATGTTCGCGGTGGTGGACCAGTCGAGCTTGCGGCAGCTGAGCAGGAATTGCTCGTCGATGGGCTTCACGAGAATGAAGTCAAGATCGCCACTGCGCACCAGATCGGCAAACTCGTTGCAGTTCTCGAGAAACAGCGTCTCCAGCACACCGCCCAGGGCGAAGTAGCAGCCGACGAAGAACAGATACTCCCCCGCGCTCCAGGTCGCCACGACGGAAGTCTGCTGAAACACGGTGTCGTAGAAGACCAGCAAGATGCCAAGCCACAGCACCTCGACGACGATCTTCACGAGGAAATTGGTGCGGAACGCCAGCTCGCGCAGCAAGCCAAAACGCGCGAAAGCAATCCAGAGACGAAGATAGCGAGCCAGCGCGGACATCGGCAGGGGCACTCCTGCATTCGGCCGGATGAGCAGCGGACGCTGCTATCATATAGGAAGTTTTCCATGCCCAGGGCATAGCTGATCTGCAGGTGTCCCTTGAAGATTAGACGGTCAAAACAACCGAGAGTCCCGCTGATCGTGTCGGCGTGTTTCTTTGGAAATGACTGCACGGCGTTCCCCTCCCTGCTGGTGCTCGTAGTTAGCACCATTCTGGGAAGGCAGAAAGCCGTTTCCACTACGGACTTTTTGGTTGCGGCTACGCCGCCTTAGGAATTCTTCAATTCCTGATATGTCTTTGCGACTTCCGTCAGAATCAAGGCGAGTTGACTCTTCAGTTCGCCAAAAGCCTGGTCGACGTATTCCAGACAATTCTCCTTGGCCAGGTCTTCAAGCCGAAAAGCGGCTTGATAACCATCCGTGGCGCTGAGATTGCCGAGGGCGCCTTTTATGGTGTGGGCAGCTAGCTGTATTCGCCTGGCATCTCGTTTTTCAATCGCGTCTTCAACTTCCTTCAATAGGTTCGTTAGTTGCCCGGGGACTATCTCAAGAATCTCGACCAAGGATTTGGCGTTTCCCCCCACACGGGCCAGAAGAGCCTGACGATTGATCGCTGTCGCGGCAGCGGATTGGGGCGGAGATGATTCTTGCACGTTTTCGTATGCGTGTGGAATGAGGCTCTGAATAATCATGCGCAGTTCATCGATTTGAATCGGTTTTGCCAGGTAGTCGTCCATGCCAGCCGCCAAGCAGCGAGCGCGATCTTCCTTCAAGGCGTGGGCGGTCAAGGCGATGATGGGAAGATGCCTCTCGCTGATTGTTTCCATCTCGCGAATAGCTGCCGTCGCTTGAAGGCCATCCATTTCGGGCATTTGCAGGTCCATGAGCACCAAGTCGAATGGTTGTTGGTCCAGAATGGCGAGCGCTTCCTTGCCGTTGTTGACGATGGTCACTTGATGTCCAACGCTTTGCAAGGCGCCTAGCATGACTTTCTGATTGATGAGGTTGTCCTCTGCCAGAAGAATTCGCAACCCAGAACCTTTTGCGGAGGTCATCGCGGAGATTGGCGGCGAGAGCGCGCCCACTCCCTTGGGGGCGATTTCCTGCGCGCCATGGGAGCGGTCAAGGGCATCGATAATGGCGTTAAAGAGCTTGGATGTTGAGACCGGCTTGGTGAGATAGGAATTGATGCCTGCCTCGCGACAATGCGCCACGTCTTCGGTACGTCCGGCCGACGAGAGCATCATGATCGTGACGCTATCGAAGGCACGATTTGCCCGCAGGGCTTCAGCAACGGTGAAACCGTCCATTCCCGGCATCATTGCATCCAACAGAATCAGGGCGAATGGAGAGCCCTTTGCGGCGGCGTCCCGCATGGCCGCCAGTGCCTCGGCGCCGCTGGCGACGCAGGTCGGTCGCATGCGCCAGTGAATCAGGGTGTCGTGCAGGATATGGCGATTTGTAGCGTTGTCGTCCACGACAAGAACATTCAGGTTGAAAAATTCCGCCGGGGCGCCGATCTGGCGATGCTGGGCTGGCTTGTCGGAAACGTGGAAGCGAGCGCGAAAATGAAAGGTGCTGCCGACGCCTACCTCGCTTTGCGCTTCGAGCGTGCCTCCCATCAAGGAAACAAGCCTGGAAGAAATCGTCAGTCCGAGTCCGGTGCCGCCGTATTTGCGCGTAATGGAAGTGTCGGCCTGTTCAAAGGGCTCGAACATGTGATCAAGCTTGCCGGGCACAATGCCGATGCCCGTGTCGCGCACGGAGAATTCCAGCCAGATTTCATCGCCGGTCTGCGCGGACTTTCGGACAGCAAGTTCGATCTCGCCTTGCTCCGTAAATTTGACGGCGTTGCCCAGCAGCTTGACGAGAACCTGACGCAGGCGGCCGGGATCACCCAACAGGGCATCGGGCACGTCCGGATCGATGTCCGCGTTCAATTCCAGATTCTTCGCGTGGGCGCGGATCGCTATTTCCTTCAATACATTCTGAATCCAGTCATTGAGGCTGAAAGAAACGATATCCAACGTGAATTTGCCCGCCTCGATCTTGGAGAAGTCGAGAATGTCGTTGATAATGTCGAGCAGTGACTCGGCGGAATGATGAGCAAGCTCGATGTACTCTCGTTGCAAGGAACTCAATTCGGTTTCCAGCGTCAGCCGGGTCATACCAAGGACGCCGTTCATCGGCGTGCGGATTTCATGGCTCATGTTTGCGAGGAACGGGCTCTTGGCACGGTTGGCGGCCTCGGCGGCCTCCTTGGCGCGGTGCAACGCTTCCTCTGAACGCTTCCGTTCGCTAATGTCACGCACGAACCCGGTGAAGAGCCGGCGATCCGGCAGAATGACCTCGCTCACCGACAATTCGAGTGGGAAGATCACGCCGCCTTTCCGCAAGCCGGTGACTTCGCGTCCGAAGCCAATGATCCTTTTGTTGCCGGTCGTCAGGTAGTTTTGCAAATAGGAGTCATGCTCGTCACGGTATGGAGGGGGCATGAGCACGTTGACGTTTTGTCCCAGCAATTCCGGCGCGGAGTAGCCAAAGAGTCTTTCGGTGGCTGGATTGATGGATTCGATCAGACCGCGTTCATCGATGGTTATGATTGCGTCCACCGCCGTGTCGAGCACGGCACCAATACGCCTGGTGGCTGCTTCCGCGGTTTCCTTGGCCAGGCGCTCGGCTTTTCCCATCTCTTGAAGCTGTCGATTCGTTACCTCGAGTTCCCCGGACCGCACTGCCAGTTCGCGCGTCCGTTGCTCAACGCGCAACTCCAACTCGTCACGGAACCGCCGCAATTCCTCATTCGTCCGCTCGAGTTTCTTGTTCAATTCAAGCACCTGCTCTCGCTCCGTGAGGACGCGCTGGAATTCCTGGCCGCTTTTCAGTTCCAGCGCGAAGGGCAAGATGCGTGCGAGCACGACCACCCCGATACACGACACAATGGCCGTTGCGACCTTGTTCAGCCCTGCCAAAGGATAGATGGGCCACCAAAAGATGATGGCTTCCATCAAATGGCCCGTACCGCATGTCAGAAAGATCATCGCCAGAAAAACGTAAAAGATTGGTGGAAACTTCAGGTTCGACCGTTGTCGGACGAAGTAGATCGTGACCAGCGGTACTGCAAAGTACGCCAGAAACGTGAAGACATCCGCCACGATGTGCGTCAAGCCATGCGCCGTTGACCAGTTGCCGCAATTCCACCGCGCCGGAAAATCGGACGTGTCAAACATCTTGGTGATCAAATCAAACATGGCCAAGCGCTCCTATCTTTTTTGGAGTCCGCTGGTCGCCGCGCCCCCGCGAGCACAGGGCCAAAGTGGGCATGGCGCTCCCAACCATCCAGCTCATGACGAGGTTCTCATGGTGCCTTCCCCGTGTACTTGACGACAACGCACGTAACGTCGTCGCTCTGCTCCTTCCCGTTCGAAAATTCGAACGCGGATGTCAGAAGATGCTGGATAATGACGTCGGGTATTGGTTCACGGCGCGGGCAATAGAGATATTGCCCTTTGTTGATTGTGGTGGGCTTGGACTGCCTCGACAAGCCAGTCGAAGACGTTGCAGGATTGGCGG
>VGYC01000065.1 GCA_016873095.1 Planctomycetota bacterium
CCTGGCATGACCGGACCCTCCGTGGTCGTCGTGCGCCATGTGAAATTACCAGGAATTTGAACGAAATTGCCCATTTTGACAAGGCCAGCTGCAGCTTTGCAAAACCTTAGTTAATCACGGCGCCATCTTGCGGTGCAGGTATGGGGCGCGGCGAAGGTGACGGCGACCATTGCAGATGGGAGGAATCAGCACATGTTTCGCGAAAGCCTGGAGCATATTGGCCATGCCTTGCGCGAGCCGGAGGGGTTCGCATGGCGCTGGCAGCGCATCGGGTCGCCATATCCATGGTGGGTGTTCGCGGCACTGGCGGCGACGGCCATCGCCGGCACCCTGAGTTACGGGATGACCATGGGCTTGCTCGGCGGCGTGCAGCGCATGCTGGAGTGCGGGCTGGCCTGCACGCTGGCGGCCGGCGTTTCCTGGTCGCTGCCGCTGCCGGCACTGTACATCCTCAACAGTCTCACCGGATCGCGCTTGCGGGCCAGCACCACCTTTCTCGCCGCCCTGGTCACGACCAGCTGGGGCGGGCTCGCCATGATTGCTTCCATTCCGATCAACGTGTTCTTCTCGGTGGCGTTGCCGTACGCGCCCGTGGTGTTGCTCATCAATCTCATCGTGTTCGCCGGCGTGGGCGTGGCGATGATCGATGTCTTCAGCCGCGTGATGGCCCGGCTGGAGCCAAGCCGCGGCCGGGTCCCGGCCTTGTGGCTCGCCCTTGTCGGGGCCATCGGCGCCGAACTGTTCTACGCATTCGGCCTGTTCCAGTTCTCCTGAGGAGCCTGACATGACCATCGGTGTCGTTGAAAAGCCGGCAGCGCCCACGAACCACGAGTCGTCCCTGGAGGAACATTCGACCATGCACCTGGTCGAATTGCTGCTCAAGGACGAGTCGCGCGTGGACGAGCTGAACCGGGTACCGGAAAACCAGCGCGAGCTGTTGCCGCGCTTCCTGTTCATCGCTCAGGCCAGCTACCTGGCCTACTCTTTGATCATGTTGCTGGTGATCAACCTGGCGCCGCAGGATAGCGATCCCGATCGCCTGATCAGGTTGCCGCCGGCGGGCTGGCAGGACGGCAGCGGGCTGGGACTGCTGCTGGCTTACAATCTCGGCATCGTGTTGGCGGCCTGCGTGTGCCTGCCGAGCTTCTACTTCTCCAGCCTGCTGGCAGGAGTGCGGCTGACCTGGCTGCAGATCGTCAGCCTCATTGCCAAGGGAACCGCGGCGAACTCGATCATGCTCCTCGGCATCTTGCCGATCTACGTGACCGTGGTGCTTGGCGGGGTGGTGTTGGCGGCGCCGGAAGCCGAGCTGCAATGGATGATCAAGATCGGCCTGATGCTGCCGTTCCTTGCAGGGCTGTGGGGGCTGCGGGCCATCTACGAAGGCATCATGGACTTACACGATGTCGGCGGCCAGCCCGATTGCTCGAAGCGCCGCTGCTTCCTGCGACGGCTGACGCTGTCCTGGGCGGCCGTCTACACTGCCGTGCTGCCGATCATGATCTACCGCCTGTGGGAGTTCTTCGCGCTGGGAATGACGACGTAGCGGACATGCGTCCATGAACCTCGCATGTCTGGGGGAATTCAGATGTCGCTGGGACAACTGCTCATGCTGCACCTGATGGCGGGAGCGGGAGCCGGCGTCGCCGGCGCCGTGTACCTGACCGCGCGGCGCCGTACATACGCGGCACTCTGGTTTCAGGTTGTCTCGGCCCTGCTCTTCTGGCCGATGTACCTGCCGGTGTTGCTCTCACGCCAGGCGACCACGACCGGTGACCCTGAAACCGGCGACATACCACCCGCCGCTGCTGACGACCTTGGCCGGATCATCGCACAGGTGGATAGCGAACTGGACCACGCGTTAGGGAGCCTGGATGGCTGGGCAGAAGACGTGCTGGCCCGCGAGAATGGACGGCTGCTCGAACTTCGCTCTGCCTGGACCAGCCAGGCCCAGCGCATCCGCGACATGGATCGACTCCTGGAGAGGCCTGAGTACGCGCTGGCCGGCGAACCGCTCGCCCTCCCCGGTGCGATCGACCCCGGCGATCGGCTGCGCGCCAGCCAGGAGGTCATTCGCCAGAACATCGAACGCCTCCGGCAGGTCCGGCAACGGACGTATGCCGACCTGCTGGGCACGCTGTCGTGGGTGCGCGAGCTGGCGTCGATGATCCACCTGGCCAAGTTCACCGGGGCTCCGCCCTCACGCGCCGAGGAACTGGTGGCGCAGATCGCCGCCGCCGTCGAAGGGCTTTCGGCATTGACATGGGAAGACGACCGCGCTGTGAAAGGGATGGACTGGCGGAAAAAAGTCGTGGTAACCAGTTGACGGATTTCTGTGGTGAAGGACAGAATTCAGCTGCTGAATACGGGCCTGTCGCTGTGGAGTGGCAAGGACTGGATCCATATGTTCCTGCACCTGAAAGCCGGCGAGGCCATCGCCGGCAAGTCGTTTCTCATCAGCTCCCAGGATCCCCAGGGCCCAGGTCGCCCGGCAATTCACTTCCACATCAATTCGACGAAAGCACCGGTGCTCAACGTGAATTCCCAGAATTACGCGATGCACCTGGAGTTCGGCATGGAAATGGATGGAGTCGTCCCGGGCAAGCTCTATTTGTGCCTGCCCGACGAACGCAAGAGCTGTCTTGCCGGCAGCTTCACTCAATGCGGCAGGCCGAATGCGAAGTACCCCAGGCAGGCAACGCCGAGGATCGCGCCGCCGAGATGAACGTCGCGCCAGCGGCCCGTGAGCACTTTCAGGATCGGATGCAGTGCCATCCCGGCCGTCAGGCCGTTGGCGATGTTGACGGTGAAGACCATGAGTGCCACCGTCGCCACCGCCGGCACGGCCTCGCTGACATCGTCGAAATCGATCTTGCGAAACGCCGCCGTCATCAGGAAGCCGACGACGATCAATGCCGGCCCGTACGCATAGCGCATCTCTTGCAGCGGTTGAAAGAGCGGGATGAAAAATAACGCAAGCAGAAAGAGCCCGGCCGTGGTCAGCGCCGTCAGCCCAGTCCGGCCACCCTCGCGGATGCCGGTGGCCGACTCGATATAGGCCCCGCTGGTCGAGGTGCCCACCACGGCGCCGAACACACATGAAAGCGAATCCACCAGCATCGGCTGATGCATGTCCGGCAGGTTGCCGTCCTCATCCAGTAATTTGCCCTCGGCGGCAACGGCCAGCAACGTCCCCAGCGTGTCGAGGAAGCTGATCAGCACCAGCGTGAGCAGGATCGGCAGGAAGTTGATATCCAGCACACCGGCGATATCGAGATGCCCGGCGATCCGGCCAAGATCGTACTCGTCGCTCCAAGGCGCCGCGGCGATGCGCTCCGGCACGGCCCCTTCGCCCAGCGCGAAGCCGAGCGTCCCCGTGAGCACCATGCCGAGCAGGATCGCCGCCGGAACGCGCCAGTAAAGTAGCGCCATCATGAAGACGAAGCCGCCGATTGCGAGCAGCACTTTCGTCTCGCCGAGGTCGCCGATCTTCAAGGGCATGGGCTGGCTGCCGACGATGATCTCGGTCTGCCACAAGCCCAAAAAGAGCAGAAACAGCCCGATGCCGGCGGCGAAGCTGTGCTTCATGCTCGGCGTGATGGCCCGGGCCAGCCAGGTCCGCAGCCCAAGTAGCGTGAGCACCAGAAAGATGGCTCCGGCGACGAACACCGAGCCGAGCCGCTTCTCCCAGCCGATGCCCACGAGGGCGAAAGCGATGAATGCGTTCTCGCCCATGTAAGGAGCGACGGCCACCGGCAAGTTGGCGTACAACCCCATGAGCAGGCAGCCGAAGACGCATGTGAGGACGGTGGCGACGGTGCTGGGGCCGCGCGGGATGCCGGCATGCTCGAGAATGGCGGGATTGGCGACGATGATGTAAGCCATGGCCGCGAAGGTGGTCGCCCCCGCCAGCACTTCGGTCCGCAGGGTGGTCTTGCGGTCGCGCAGCCGAAACCAGCGTGCGAGCAGGCCGGGCGCATCGCTCATGGCTTCTTCTTCCGGCGCGGCGGCTCGAGATAGGGAGCGCTCGACTCGAACATCTTGCGGCGGCGTTTCTCGACGCGCGTCTTCGGCTCCTCATGCCGGGACTTGAGGTCCGCCAGGTTTGCCTGGCAAAACGCGCAGCCGACGGTGTCGAGATGAAAGTCGATGTAGTCGCGCAGGCCGTCGTCGATGGCCTTGAGGAGATAGGCACGCAGCTGATCGCGCCCCGGGCAAGAAAGCCGGTGCCGTCGCCAGATCGCTCCCAGCGAATGCTCGCCGCGATCGCGCTCCTGCATCATCAGCTTCAGCTCGCTGCGCAGCTTCTCCGATTCGCGCAGCGCCTGCTCGACCTGCGCCGTCTCGGCATCGCCCAGCGCATCATCCAGGTAGCCGGCCAGCTGCTCACGGCCAATGTCCGCCATGAGATGATTGTATCACGAAAGCTCGACAGGAGTGCGCCTCGGTTGCCCGGCCGGGCGTGCGAAATGGCCATCTAGTTGGAAGTCGAAATCAAGCGACAGCCCTTGAATCCCGGGCCGAAGACGCCCGTGAGATTGTAATTCCCTTCAATGACGACCGAGGCTCCGTGCTTGACCGAGCGGGTTTCCGACTTGTCGCCAAAGTACATCGCAATTTTCACAGGCTGTCCTTCCTTGTGCCGCAAACCAGTCTCCAGGTAGACAATCTCGTCAAGCACCGACTCAACCTTGCCGGTGACCCGAACTCGTTTGCCGGCATACAGACGATCCATCGCGTCCGGGCCTTTGTCAAGCGTTTGCGTGCCGAGCGCCACGGCTGAGGTTTCGACTATTGCATTGGGCTTCTCCAGCGGCGGCTTGGCGATCTTCGGATCCACGGATGCCCGGCGAAATGGAATCGTAACCGTCCCGGCCGAATCGGTATGTTTCAACTGGTCATCTCCCACGAAGTAGACGATGGGAGAGTCGTTGGGCTTGAAGAAATCTGCAGCTGGGACAGAGCCGTCGCGTCGAAGCTTGGCGCTGTCCAGCCCAACACCCACGACCTTCCAGGTGCCGGTGACAGTTGCCGCGGGGTTCTTGACAAACAAAGTGAAAGTTCCATCGGAGCGATAATCATAGGTGGTATTTCCCGCGACCGAATCCACCCATTGCCCGATCAGCCGTGAGGCCATCTTCTCAAATTCGGGGTTGCCATTTCCCAGGCTGACCTTGCGAACCGGCGGCACCGGAGCCGGCTTTCCCTTGGCGGTCTTGTCGTCGGCTGACGGGGAGAATCGAACAATGAGAACAATGACCAGCGCGATGAGGCAGCCCAGGAGAACGCCGCCACCGATGAGGTTGCGGGCGTTGAACAGGCTTGCCTTGGGCTGTTTCCTCTTCTTCTTCTTTCGCGGACGATCATCATCGTCGTCCCCCTCGTCATCGTTATCCTCAACGTCAACGTCGTCTCGATTCCTTCGAGCGGTTTTGGCGGCTTTCGATGGCGGCCGCTTGCGAGGATCTGAAAGTTCCTGGACATCCTCGGCGCGCCGGCGCGCGGGTTCGCCGTCGTTCCCTTCCGCAGCCACGAGTTGTACCTCTTGACATGAAGGGCAGCGGATTTTCTTGCCTATCTTTTCCTCGGGGATCCGCAACTTCTTGCCGCAGGAACAAGTGAAAATCATGGCAGCTGGCTCCCCGGCCTGCGCATCTCCTGTCCGAGTTTCCTGCCAGGTATTGTATGCCGCTTCGCCTGCATGCCCACGTGCAGATCGTGAATGATGCCGCGCAGGGAACGTGGCGAGCGTCTGAGGCAAGTCTGACGTGTGACTGCCAGGCTCACGCCGCGTGCTTCCAGGCGGGACTGGCTTGCTTGGGGCCGGGGTGTTTTCGCCAGGTCTTGCGGCGGGGGGCCGACTCATCCGTGCTCCAGAAGAGCATCGCGAAGGCCGGCACGAGGAAGGGGCGGACGAGGAAGGTGTCGATGAGCACGCCAAAGGCGAGGGCGAAGCCGATCTGCATGAGCGTGTTCAGGCCGGCCAGCATGAGGGTGGCGAAGGTGCCGGCCATGATGAGGCCGCACGAAGTGATGGCGCCGCCGGTCCGGGCCAGGGCCCGCCGCATGCCCTCCACCATGCCGTAACGCTTGCGCTCCTGGATCGCTCGCGTTACCAGCAGAATGTTGTAATCCTCGCCTACGGCCACCAGGATCGTGAACAGGAAGAATGGCACGCGCCAGTCCACGTGCGGCAGCGGGGCGCCCGCCCAGAAGTAGCCGCACAGCACCGTGGCGCCGAGTGCCGCGAAATAGCTCAGCATCACCGTCACCAGGAGATAGCCGGCAATGGCGAGCTTTTTCACCAGGATCAGCAGGATGACAAAGATGGCGGCGATGACCCGACTGTTGACACGGAAACGGTCGCCTTCGGTCAGGGCTTCCAGGTCCTGGGAGTTGGCGGTGACGCCGAAGCATTCGGACTGCGGCGCTTCGGGGAGCAGCGTCGAGCGCGGCAGTTCCTTGTCCAGCCAGGTCCTGATCGTCCGCAGCGTTTCGCCGCTCTGCCTGGTGAATGGATCGGACTTCAGCACGACATCGATGCGCGTGACGAACCGGCCGTCCTTGATGGCCGGGCTGCTCACCTCTGGCTCCGCTTCCTCGGCGTCGCCGGTGCTCGGCTGGTCGGCGATCTGAGCAACGTAATGTTGCCGGGCCTTGTCGCGCAGACTCTCCAGGTAGCTCTCGATGCTCGGCTGCAAGTAGACGAGGAGTCGATGGAAGAAACCGTCGCCGTTCGGATCGGGAGTCAAGTCCGGAAAAGGAGCGCCCATGGGTTGCGTGAAGCTGCGGACCTCGGCGACATTGTCGAGCAGACCGAAGCCACGACTGAGATGATCGACCTCGAGCCGGCCTTCGCGGCTGTTCCAGGCGGTCCTGGAGACCAGCAAGACGGTGACCGGCCCGATCTCGCCGGCAGTGTAGTGGCGCTTGATCGCCGCCAGGCCCTTCAGGCTGTCGCACTCGCTGGACAGCTCGCTGGTGGCGCAGTAGTTGGGCTGGACGCGCAGGCCGATGATTGCCAGCGGCACCAGGATGGCTATGGCCACGAGCCAGACGATGACGGGCCGGGCGGCGACGCGGTGGCTGACCCAGTCCCAGAAGCCGAGACGCTGGATCCGCAACTGCCGCTGCAGTCGATGCCGGGACGGTCCGGGCATGCCCACGGGCCAGAAGGCGACCCGTCCCAGCAGGCGCAACAGAGCCGGGGTGAGCGTGAGCGACGCCAGCAGCGCGACACCGAGGCTGAGGGCAATGGCGGGACCGGCGTAACGGACCTTGGCAAACTCCGCGAGTCCCATCAGGCCGAGGCCGACCATGACAGTGGCCGCGCTCGCCGCCAGCGCCTCGCCGACGCCGCCGACACTCGCCGCCAGCGCCTCGATGCCCTGCTTGCCCGCTTCCAGCTCTTCGCGATAGCGGCTGATGAGGAACAAGCAATAGTCCGTCCCCGCTCCATAGAGGATCACGATGGCAAAGATCTTGCTGATGTTGACAAGGTGCACTCCCGGCAGAAGCGTCAGCAGGGCGAGTACGTTGAGCGCGACCCAGACGGAGAACGCAATGGTGACCAGCGGAATCAACGCCAGCAGCGGCGCCCGGTAGACGAGCAACAGGATGCCGACAACGAGAACGATGGTGGCGATGGTGGTATTGTCGAGGCTGGTGGCGCAGGTTCGCGTCAGGTCGCGGCCGACGCCGGCGGCCCCGGTCGAGTAGACCTTCGGCGCGTTGCGTCCGGCCGTCTGCACGCGTTTGATCACGGCCTCGCGAGCCCGATCCACGCTATCCGCCGTGGCCAGCGCCAGGTATGGCGTGCTCAGCGCCAGCTTCACGAGCGTGCACTTGCGATCGTAGCTGAGAAGCCGGTTGCCGACGAGGCCGTCGCTGTAGCTATCCACCTTGCCGAGCTTTAGCTCAGGCGCGTCCTGGCGAAGCTTGTCCAGGTCCTTGACCATGGCATCGACTAGTGCGAGATCCGCCTCGGAGAGCGGCGCCTCTTCGCGCTCGACGACAAAGACCAGGTTGCTGGCCATCACGTCCTGCGGAAACGCCTGTTCCATCAGATGATAGGCGCGGACGCTGGTGAATCGCTCGGGAATGAAGCGGACGTCATCGTCCTGGGTCTGCGTGTCCCAGCGCGGCGCGATCGCGGCCAGGCCGGCGCCGCCCAGCACCCAGAGGAGGCAGACTATCCAGGGATGTTTGGCCGTCATCCGACCCAGTTCGGCAAACATGACCCGTAACGCCCTCCATTGGTGGGACGGTCGATTCTTGAGAATCGAGGCGAAGGTGAGACGACAGTATTCATCGGAGGTGCAATGCTATGGGCTGTAGGGAAAATGCCGGAAAAGCCCAAGATAGCAAGGCCGCAGAAGTGTCGTGAACCTGGTGAATCAGCGCGGGCAGGGCAACCGCCGCCGTCTGGCGCAAATCGGCAGCCTGCGCAGCTGGCGACGATCAATTGTGTCCGCGGCGCCGTTCTTTCGAGGGCAACACTTCCAGGCAGGTCGTCCACCAGCCGGTGCGGATCGTCTCGATGAATTCGTCCGGCAGTCGCTCCGCTGCCATCTCGTGGGCCAGCCGGTCATGATCGTATGCCACTGGAACGAACTCGACGCTTACATCGGTGTCAACGGACAGGATGGCATACCACACATTGGTCGTGCCATCGTTTTCCGGCCGGCCGAGCACGCCGACATTGACGAAGTGCTTGCCGTCGAAATGCCGCTGCCACTTGATGCCGGTGTGCGTGGCCAGGATGATGTCGGCTTCATGGACTTCGGCAAGGTGCCTCAAGAAATGGCTCGATGTTGTCGAATCCCAGAGGAATTCGTTCATGCGCCGCGGGCTACCATGGCACATGAGCGCGCGGCGGCCGGCCACCGTCAGACGCCGTTCGAGCGGCAACTCGCGCAGCCAGGCGCGATTGTCCCGGCTGGTGCCGGCCAGGGTATAGGCGTAGCTGATGCGTGCGAAATAATTGTCGCGCGGATCCGTGTAGCCGCACTGGCAGTCCGGTAACTCATGGCCAATGGAATTGTCGTAGTTCCCCTGGATGCAACGCACGCCGTGTTCTCTGAGGAGCGGAAAAACGCGATTCGGCTGCGGGCCGAAGGCGCCGACATCGCCAAGGCAATAGACGTCGCCGATGCCGCGTAACTGCACGTCGGCCAGCGCCGCTTGCAAGGCGAGGTAATTGCTGTAGATGCCGCCGAAGACGGCGATACGCTCGGCCATGCTCACGAGTCTCCTGTGGTCGGGATGTTGGCACACAGTGTGCCATGCTGATGACACGTGTAACAGGCGCGAAAGCGCAAGCGAAATGGGCGCAAGCTATCCGCCAGCGTGTCTCCCATTCGTGCTTCGCCGGCTTCAACCAGAATGGGACAGACGAAAACGCCGCGATCGGTGACGATGCGCGCGTGGCTGCACAGCAGCAGCCGCTCGTCGAAGCCGGCCATCATCTCCGGCGTGACGCGCTCATGGTCCTGGTAACCGCGCTGCCGGTCGGCCTCGGCGCCAATTCGCAGCGTGGGCAGAATCTTGATGCGCGGCTTCCGGTAGCCGTTTGTCTTCATGAGATTCACGAAGCCTGCGAAGAGCCGCGCCGCGTCGTCGTCGCACGTTTGCGTCACGGTCAGGATGGGCAGGAAACCGTGGTCCAAAAGGTGCCGGACGCCGGCCAGGATGCGAGCGAAGGTGCCGGCGCCGCGGATGGCGTCGTTTTCCGCCGCCGTGAAGCCGTCCATCGACACGCGGAATTCGAGGCTGTAGCGGGACGCATCCTCGGCCGCACGCAGGCGGCGCAGCCAGTCTTCCTTGAAGACGGTACCGTTGGTGAGCACGGTGGCCGGGCCGTAGCGCAGCGTCAGTTCCAGGATGGCGGTCATGTCGCGATTCAGGAAGGGCTCGCCGCCGGTGAAGTAATACTCCTTCACGCCGAGCCCGACCGAGGCCGCGAGATGTCGGCGAACCGTCTCCAGGTCGAGGAAACCGAACGTGTGATTGCGCGGGCTGCAACTGATGAAGCAGTGGCTGCACTCCAGATTGCACACCGTGCCGCCGACCTGGAACCAGAGATCGTCGAGATGGTCCAGCGCCACCTGCGGCGCGGCGGAATCGAGGATGGGCAGCGGAATCGTCATGCGGCTACATCAGGCCCAGATCGAACGTCGATGACAGCGCTCGCCACACCCACCAGGCTCCAGTGCGGTATTCGTTGTGAATCTTTACCTGGGCGAGCACGCCGGGGTAGATGGCGGCGTCCAGTCCCTCGGGCAAGAAGTCGATGCCGACGAGGTAGACTTGGGATTGCGGGGCGTACTGTCCGGCCGAGGAACCGGGCTTGACCGCGAGTGGGCCGCCGCCCTTGTTGGTGAGCGCGACCGGCACGTCCCTGGCTTCGGAGACGGGCCAGAAACTGACCTTGCCTTGCCAGGTCATGGTGTCACGGCCAATGACGCGGATGCTTACCGGCGGATCGTTCTTCTTGTTTTCCTTCACCAACTCGTACTCATCGGGGGAAAGCGGGACCAAAATGCGCAGCGACCTGGGGTCTCCGACGCTGCAGAACGCCCTGGCCTGGTCCTTGTCCCAGTACTTGCCAAGCTCGTCCGTCAGCGGCAAGCCCATGACGACTCCCTTCCGCGGCGCATACAGCACGAGGCGTCGGCGCGACTCACCCAGTACCTCCAGCTGTCGCCGTGCTTCCTCGCGCTCTTCCCAGGCGCGCTTGCGGTTGCTCTGAACCTGTAACCGCTCCTTGGGATCGCGCGTGTCCAGCAATTGCTTGTCGTAGGCCAGCAGCAGCTTGTTCTTGATGCTGAATTGCGTGCGGCTGTCGGCTTCCTTGTTATCCAGTTCCGGACTGCGAAACTCGGCGAGCACCGTTCCCTTGTTGACCTCCTGACCTTCCTTGACCTTGATCTTGTCGAGAATGCCGGGGACTTCGAGGTGCACCTGAACGATGTCGTCCGGTTTGATCTGCACGAGTCCCGTCTGGCGGACACGGCTGACGGGCAGCGGCAGGAAGAAAAAGCCCGCCAGGATGAGGGCCAGCACCCCGGCACTGATGCTGACGCGGATCGATTTCATGTCGGGCACCCTCCCACGCTTGTGTAAGTTCTTGCCCAGCCTGTACAGCGGCCAGCCGATCATCGACCCCGCTGCCATGACGGCCAGCATGTTGCTGATGACCTCGAGCTTGTAAGGCTTCAAGAACGTGGCCATGAACTTGAGAATGACGAACGTGATGACCCAGCGATAGATGTAACTGGTCACCGCGTAGGTGACGAACAGGATGCGCCGCCACAGTTCCATGTACGGCTCGGGCTGCACTTCGATGCCCAGGCAGTGGTCCATCACCAGCCGCTGGATATAGCGATTGGCGCGATCGCGCAGGTTGGGAATCTCCAGCCAGTCGGCAAGGACGTAGTAACCGTCGTAGCGCATCAGCGGATTGCCATTGAACATCACGGTGCTGACACTGCACACGACCATGAGGCACAGCGCCATGTAATTGATGAAGGGATGGCTGGACGAATTCCACCAGACAAAGGTGGCAATGGCGGCAATCATCAGCTCGACGTATATGCCGGCGCCGCTGATGATGATGCGTTTCCACTTGCTGGGCAGCATCCAGGCATCGGAAACGTTGCAATACATTGCCGGCGAGAAGCACAGGAACAGGAAGCCCATCTCGTGGACCTCGCCGCCGAACGCCTTGCAACTGAGTCCGTGTCCGAACTCGTGTATGACCTTGACGACCCCCAGCGCCGCCCACATGTAAAAGATGGTCTTGAAGCTGAAGAATTCGTGGAACGACGGCCAGCGGTCGCGGAACGTCTGGAAATGCGTCAACACCAGCAACAGCGCCCCCGACATCACACCGATGCTCAGCAGCAAGAACCAGATGGTGAACATCCAGCGCGTGTAGGGCAGCATCTTCTCCAGCAGGCGCTCGGGATCAAAGATCGGAATCTTGATGTAGAGGATGTTGGTGAGCGCCTGGATGAGTTCCTGGCGCTTGCGTTTCTTGCGGCCATCCCACAGTTGCTTGCCGGCCGCCGGCGACTCATTCTGTGCCAGACCCGCCTTGAGCAGTTGCTGCCCGAACTGCTCGAGGTCCTCAAGCGTGAGACGATCGGGACGAAAGCGCTTCTCGAACGCTTTCTGGGCGTCGTCCAGCGTGTGCTTGCCGTCCATGAGCCCGAGCAGGAAGTTCTCGTGCTCCTTGAAGCGGTAATAGCGCATGCTGACGGGATCTTTGACGACGTAGTAGGTCCGGCCCTCGTATCGCTGCGGCTTGACGTTGAGATCGGCGCGCAGTCGCAATCGCAACTGCTTGCGGCGTTCAAGGTCGGAAGCCGGGGTGTCTTTTTTCACAGTTTTCAGTGTTCAGTGTTCAGTGTTCAGTGTTCAGTGTTCAGTTTTCAGTTTTCAGTTTTCAGTGTGGACCTATTTCTGCCAACTAAACACTGCAATCTTTTTCAATGTTCCACGACGATGGTGACTGGCCGTCCCGAGAGGAAGCGGCCGTCACGGTTATCGACATCGACGCCGACGCGGATCTGCCGGGTACCCGAATCGACGGCGCCGCCGACCATTGTCAGACGTGCCAGCACGCGATGCTGGCTGACCTCCAGCATGTTCGGCACCGGCCACAGATACACGTGACCGTCCTTGCAGCCGGAGACGGCGTACGAGCCCGCGTCCTTGCCGGACAGGCCGGCGTCGGGAAAGAACGCCGCGCATGTGACCGGCGCTTTCTCACGGGTGACGTACTGGCGAAGCTCGAAGCCGCGCTGGTTGGCGCCCGGGGTCCGCCAGAGAATCAGCCGGCCTTCCGGGGCGCCGCCCGTCAACATCAGCGAGCCGTCGGGCGAGAACAACGCGAGGGTCACGAAGGGAGTGGTGCCGTCAGGGTTTTCGAGGATGCCCGTCTGGATGCCGTCCTGGGTCGAGAGGATTTGCAGGCGGCGGCCCTGGTCAAAGACCATGCGGCGGCCGTCGCGATCCACGCCCAGCTGTCCCACTGTGCCGGAGCGGTCCGGGATCGGATCGATGGCCTGCTTCGCGCCCTTCTCATGCAGATCGTAAACGCGCAGCGTGTTGTCCGTGCTGGCGGCGACCAGCTTCGTCTCCGGCGTGAAGCTCAGCGCGGTGATCGTGCCGTCCGGCGAGATGCCAGGCGACAAGGTGTAAAGCGGCTCACGCGATTCCGTCTTCCAGACCTGAATGCGGTGATCGGCGCCGCCGCTTGCGAAGAACGCGCCGACGGGGCCAAAGGCAAGCGCCGTGACGCCGTCGGCGTGCCCGGCCTTGAGCTTGTCGGCAAAGCTGACATCATAGCGGCGCTTCTTGATGTCGAGCTTGTCGAGTTCCCAGAGATAGATGTCGCCATTGGCGCAGCCGGTGAGGAGCAGATCCATCGGCGCGCCGGGAGGTGTGCACGCGACGGTCCGCACGGCATCGGGATGGTACAGCACCCAGCGCGGCGAGGATTCGGCCGGATCCCAGACGCATACGGTCTTGTCTTCGCTGGCGGATATGACGCGCGGCTTGCGCGGGTCGCGGGTGACGGCAACAGCGGTCACTTCCTTGCGATGCCCCATCAGGACACGCGGGGCGACTTCAGTGGTCGGCTCCAGAAACACCGGCATGCCAACGTGTAGCCGGCTGCGGTTCGGCACGTCCACCATGCCCTCGGCACGCAGCCGTTCCGTCGAATAGATCTGCACGATCGGTTCGAGCTTCTTGACCGCTTCTTCTCCCTTGTGATGAATGATCTTGATGCGGCAGCGAACCGGAAGTTCGTTGCGAATGGTGTGCTCCTTCAAGTCGATCTCGGAAGCTTGCTGCTCGTGCTCGGCAACCTTGATGCCCTCCTTCTTGGTGATCTTGTCCTGAAACGACTTGTTGCGGGACAGGAGCTTTTCACGGTATTCTTCTTCGCGGATCAAGCGATTGCCACCAATGATGGTGTTGTAAGCCTTCTCTGCCGAGATCGCTCGCAGATCGGCTTCCTTGTAGAGTTCTTCGGCGCCCTTGTATTCCGCGATTGCAGCATTGTACTTGGCCCTGCGCAGGGCAACCTCATTGAGGATTCGCGCGGGGTCGAGCTTTGCGATCACCTGTTTTGGGCGGACCGTGGCTTCTTCTTCCCACGGCCGATAGATGACGGCCAGATCGGCCAGTCCCTGGATCACGTTGCGTTGCAAGAAGGGCTCGCCGATCAGGCATGCCACGCCCGCAGCGGCCGCCGTCCCTTCCGGAATCTCGTCGCCGATGCACAGCACCTTGGCATCCACCTGGGCGGCGACATCCACTTGCTCGGGCGTGGTGGTGTGTCCGTGCACGACGACCGCGTTCATGGGACTGCCGCTGCCGACATGCCAGTCCACGCGCGGAGTCTGTCGCGGATAAAGCAGTTCGCCGAGGGCCTCCTCGGTTTCCGGTTCGGTGTTGCTTTTCCTGTTCGGCGTGTCGGTCTTCCACCAGTCGAAGTAATAAACGACGACAGCGAACAAGGCCACGCCGAGCACCACCGTCAGCAAGAAGCGTCCCATGATAATCCCTCGGCTGTTTACGTTTCGCGCTCGCGCGGCGCCGCTCGAGCGCGAAACGTAAACTAAAAGAACCAGACCACCTTCTCGTAAAGGAACTCCCAGACGCCGTAGAAGAGCGAGTAGCCCATGGCGTGGTTGCCGCAGCGAATGCGGGTATGGACCTCGATGTTCGAGGTTTGCAGGGCAGCCAGCGGGATGCGCGATTCTTCGGGGATGTCGTTGCCGGAAATGCGCGCCCAGGCCATGACCATCGGCTCGGATTCGCCGCCCGGATCGTCCTTCTGCTCCCTGTTTTGCTTGGCCCTGGCTTCCTTGGCGATCTTGCTGCGATGCAGCTTGGCCTTGAAGGTGGACGTCGGCATGTTGGTGAGCAGCAGGTCCACGTCCAGTTCATCGTTGACCGCGGCATGGCCGTACGCCGCCAGCACCTGGCCGATGTGCTTCTGAGGAATCTTCAGCTCGATCTCCCACTCGGAGAGCTTCGGATTCTTCATGTCCACCTTGCCGATCTGCAAGAGGGCCTCGTTCGGCTTGATTGGTCGATTCAGGAGGGTATCGCGAAAGTCGCCGGTGAGGATGATGCCGCTCATCGGAGCCCGCACCCAGAATTCGCCCGGCCGTTGCAAGATGGCATTGGTCCGCTGCTGCAAGTCCTCCAGCTGGCGCGAATAGGCGTCGCGGCGAATCTTGGCCTCGTTGATCTCGTGCGCCAGCGTGGACTTGTCGCCTTCCTTGAGCTGGCTGCTCAGCTTGATGGTGTTGTCGGCCGTGTCGATCTTGAGTTTCATGTCGGTGATCTTGTCATCCAGGTCCATGTCGAACAGGCGCAGGAGTTGCTGGTCCTTGACGACCTGGCTGCCTGATTTCAGCGTGCCCTTGATTTCCCGGACCGTACCGGAATTGGAAGAGTACAGGTAGCTGCGGTCGCGCGGCAGGAGCTGGCCGGAGGCCTCCATCTTGAGCGGATAAGGCACCAGCACCAAGACGCCGATCAGCAGCACCACGGCCACGCCGATCAGTGTGAGGATGGCCCGGGCCTTGCCTCCCAGGCCGTCTTGCAACTTGGCCAGCGGAAACCACAGGAAGCGCATCGGAATGCGGCGATACTCGGAAGCGTTGTACAGCGCCGCGGTCGCGTGTTTGCCGACGACCTCCAGCCGGGCCACCATCTGCTCCGGGCCGGCAGGAGGATCGAAGCATTCCAGAAGTAGAACGGAGCGCGGCGGCTTCTTGGTGTTGGTCTCGCGCTCGTCGCGCAGCGGCAGCACCACCAGGAGCTTGCTGTTGCTTTCCGCGAGGTATTCGTCGAGTGCCTTCAACACGTTCGGAGGCAGGGTGTCGTCCTTGATGCCGCTATAGACGAGCTTCTCACCCCAGGCCAGCACGCTGTCGAACAAGGTGCGCATGAGGCGAACGAGGTTGGAACGCTTCTCGACGACATCGGCGCCGCTCACGGCCAGCACGGCGCATCTGGGGCCGTCGCGCACGCCGACGGTGACACGGTCGGCCTCGGCGAGACGCCGGCCTTCGTTGGCGATCAAGTACGCGACCTCGGTCGGATTGAGACTGCCGTGGATCTGCTTGGCAAATGACTCGAGCTGCGTCCAGACTTGCTGCTGTCCGGTGATCTGTCGCAACTGATGCTTGACGGTGTAGCCCGAGGCCAGCGCAGCCATGCGGACCAGGAACTGCAAGAAGCCGCGCTGCGCATCGGTACCGCGATTGGCCTCTTGCCAGATCTCGACCAGGCCGGCCACCTGGTTTTCGATAAGGATGGGCGCCAGCAAGATCACGTAATCAGTGGGATTGCCCGGCGGCACCGAGTTGCCGCTCGGTTCGCCCATGCTGCTCTGCGGCCAGACGATTCCCGGCTGGGCTTTCATGGCCGCTTGACGGAGCAGTTCGTCATGCATCTGCCTGCCGACGTCGGAATTGTCAATTCCGACCTGCCGCATGTTGATTTGGAATTGCAGCTGGAGATTGCCCTGGGCCGTCCGCAGCCAGACGGCGCCTGCCGGCGCGGCAAGGGCCGCCACGACTCGTTGCAGGAACTCGTTGTAATAGTCTGGCGGCGGCAGCTCCATTTCCGACAGTCGGGCGATCTCCTCGGCCAGGCGATTGATCTGACGTCGAATCTGCTCTACCTGCTCGAGGTTTGGTTCGGGGCCGACGCTCACGGCTATCCTCGTTCAGTAAGGGGACTTGTCAGGACAGGAACAATCAAAGCAAATTATACGCGAGGCAAGCGAAACTAGAAACTAAATCTCGTTCCCCGGCTCGGTCGGCTCAACCTGGGAACGGACTGCCCGCGCGGCGCTGCCTCGCGGGTGTCAACCCTGGTAAGCAGCCAGGCAGAGCTCGAGCGGCGCGTATGGTCAGGGCCTGGATACGAGGTGAATTATCAGTTGCCTTGCTCATAGCCCAGGATGGCGTGCATGAGGTCGGCGGGATCGACCTCGCATTCCGGCAGGGGCCAGCCGAAGCGTTCGGTGGCAGCAAGCTGGCACGCCGCGCCGCGGTCGGACTTCTGACTCCAGAGCACGACAAACTTGACGATCGAGCGGGCCCGGCGACACAGGCGTCCCAGCTCGCGGCGCGTGTTCTCTTCGGCGGGATTCTTGTCGTGGATCAGTTCCGCCCGATCGACGAGCCAATCGACCAGCATGCGTGCCTCGGCATCGCCCAGGCCGCGTGTCAGCCCCTCGTCCTCGAAGATCGGATTCAGCAGTGCTCGCGGCGCCAGCATGGACCGTGCCTGTCAATTGTAGCCCGATCGCAGCGTACGAATCGGACGGGAATCGTCTCGCCAACCCAAAAGAGGGCGGGACTATAGCCAGCCCCCCGCGCCGGAGCAACACGAAAACCGGTGCCGTCATTTGCTGAACGGCGCTTGCTGGGCCGACGCAGATTGCCCAGAGTGAGAGCCAGGGCTGCAACTCGATCCGACAGAGCTACGGGTGCAATTCCCAAGCGTGAAAAACTGCTGCTACAGAACCCTTGCGGGTGAGGCACGACCATTGCTAAGTGTTTTGGCCCTAATATAATGTGTTTTCGAGACTCGCACTATTATGCCCCGGAAGCGCTGATTCCCATAAGGAGACCTGCATGGCAGAGGATCAAGGCGGGCAACGCAACCTGCCCCAGATGGCCTGGCTCAAGCTGTTCACGGCGTTCAAGGTTGCCCTCGATCCCAAGAAGCTGCTTCTTGCCGGCGGCGGAATTCTGATGATGGCCATCGGCTGGTGGCTGCTATCCTTCGTCTTCTTTGCCGCATTCGCCTCGTCACGGCCGACCGTGGATCAATACGTCATTACCAAGGGACAGGATGCAAAGGAGCAAGAGGAAGGTTTTCGCAAGTTCAAGGCCGCGCGGGCTTCGTGGAACCTGATGTACGAGCTGGCAGGCAGCACGCCGGAATCCATCAAGAGCGCGACGCGCAAGGACGCCGGCGATCTGGCCAGCACGTATGGCGAGTACAAGGCGCTCGAAGACTTGAGGAGTCGCGTCGAACGGTTCCACATGCTGGTCGCGATCACCTCAGGCGACGTCGCATATTTCGAGATCAACAAGGATCGCTATGCCTTCAAGGCGGACAAGGACGCGACGCCGCCCAGGGAAGTGAAGGCCGGCGAGATCAAGATCGTCGATGTGGCCACTGGCAAGGTGCTTCTTGGGGGCCTGGTCGTCACGCTGGAAAACAAGGAGAAGGTCGGCGAGTTGCAAAAGTTCATTGCCACGGTCCAGTCAGCCGCACAGATCTTGCTGGCTGATCCTGCCAGACGCGATCTGGTCATGAAGGCCGTGTCGCTCGCCGAAGGAACGGATGATCTGATCCTGCCGTTCGGCAAGCTGCGCACCTTGCCATGGTCGGAGTACCGCGGACCCAACCCCGTCCTGTACGCCACCGGCGACGTCAAGGTGGGGCGGACCAAGGGCTTGCTCAGCTGGTTCTGGTCGGAGCAGATTCCCGTCGTGCTCGAACCGCTGTGCAAGCTGATGGAGACGGTGAAGTCGTTCTTGAAACCGTCGGCCGGCGTCCGCGAGAAGATCTACTTGCTGTTCGTGATGCTGTGGACGATGCTGACGTGGGGCTTGTTCGGCGGGGCCATCACGCGCATGGCGGCCGTGCAGGTCGCGCGACAGAATGAGAAAGTGGGCATGGTCGAGGCCTTTCGCTTCGCTCGTGGCCGGCTTCGTTCGTTCTTTTTCGCCCCGATCCTCCCGCTATTCTTTTTGGCGTTCATCACATTCTTGCTGGTACTGTTCGGCTGGTTCGAAGGCTTCACCTGGGCTCTCGGCGACATTGTGACCGGCCTGTTCTGGCCCATGATATTGATCGGTGGGCTGGTGATGGCCGCCATCCTGGTCGGCCTGGTCGGCTGGCCGCTCATGCACGCGACCATCAGCGCCGAGGGAAGCGACAGCTTCGACGCCCTCAGCCGTTCGTACAGCTATGTCTACCAGGCGCCGTGGCATTATGCCTGGTACGCGTTCGTGGCCATTGTCTATGGTGCCGTGCTCATCTTTTTCGTCGGCTTCATGGGCTCGCTGTTCGTGTACATGGCCAAGTGGGGCGTCGCCACGGCACCCTTCGTGCCGAGCGATCGTGAGCCCACCTACTTCTTCGCCAGCGCACCGACATCCTTTGGCTGGCGCGACCTGATGCTCAAGCAGAGTCCGAATGTCGAGTTGAAGAAGCGTCTAGTCAATACGGGCGAGGTCATACCGGCCTACGGCTTCACGGAAGAATATGAAAAAACCATAAGCCTGAATAATCGCATCGGCGCCTACATGGTCACGTTCTGGCTGGGACTGGTCTTCCTGCTCATCGTCGGCTTCGGCTACAGCTTCTTCTGGACTTCGGCGACGATCATCTACTTGCTGCTGCGTCGCAAGGTGGACGATACCGAGCTGGACGAGGTGCATCTGGAAGAAGAAGATGATGAGCCGTTCGCGCCCGAACCGCCGCCACCGTCGCCCTCGGAGCCAGCCAAGTCGACGGCCGCCGTGACCATGGTGGAATCTCCCACGCTGCGCAAGCCGCCGGAAAACACGGGCGCGCCACCGTCCCCGCCCCCGGATGGCGACACGCCGGGACACGGATAAGCGACTCGATTGCCGATTCGAGAACCTCGGAGTTTCCGAAGTCCGAAACTGCAATCGGCATGCGCATGCAGCAAAGAAAAGAAGGATCTGATGTCACGTTCCATCATCCTGTTCACCGGGCAATGGGTCGACGTGCCCTTGCAGGAACTGGCTGCGAAGGCGGGCGAGTGGGGCTACCAGGGACTGGATTTGTGTTGCGGGGGAGATCATTTCGAGGTTCAGCGCGCACTGAGCGAGCCGGACTATTGCCAGCAGAAGATCGACCTCCTTGGCCGGCATGACCTGTCGCTGACTGTCCTGAGCAATCATCGTGTGGGCCAGGCTGTCGGCGACGCCATCGACGACCGCCATCGCAAGATTCTGCCGGAATACGTGTGGGGCGACGGGGACCCGGAGGGAGTGCAGCAACGCGCGGCCGAGGAGATGCTGGCCACGATCCGTGCTGCACAGAAACTGGGGCTATCGGTTGTCGGCGCCTTCACGGGCTCACCTGTCTGGCCGAGCCTGTTCGGCTATCCCAGTCCCGATGCCGATTTCCTGGAGCGCGGCCTGCAGCCATTTGTCCGCCGCTGGCGGCCGATTCTTGACGCCTGTCGCGACGCCGGCATTCGCTGTGCGCACGAAGTGCACCCAGGTCAGGTCGCCTTCGACATCCATTCCGCGGAGATGTTTCTCGATCTGTTCGACGGCCGCGAAGAACTGGGCTTCACGTTCGACCCCAGTCATTTTCACTGGCAGGGTCTCGATCCCGTCGAATTCATACGCCGCTTTCCGGAACGCATCTTCCACGTGCATATCAAGGATGCGGCCCTCGACCTCAATGGCAAGAACAGCCTGCTGAGCGGTCACTTGCCTCATGGCGACCGGCGCCGCGGCTGGGAGTTCCGCGCTCCCGGGCACGGCGGCATCGACTGGGAAGCCATCATCCGCGCCCTCAACGACATTGGCTATGAGGGCCCGCTCGCCGTCGAGTTCAAGGACGCTGGCATGGACCGCAACCACGGCGCCGAGGAAGCCTGCAAGTTTGTCAAACGCCTCAATTTCGAGCCGGCCCAGGGCCGCGGCGGCGCCTTTGCGTAGGCGACGCCGGCAGCGTCGCCTACAAGTGCAGTTCCACGATATCCTTGTCGTGCAAAACGTGGTCGCGGCTGACCGGTTGGCCGTCGTAAACGCCGGTGCCCCAGATGCGGGCCGTCTTGAGCTTGTCGGCGAAATCGCGATGCACCAGGGCGGCCATCTCCACCAGCGTGCTGCCCGCCGGGCACGTGAACGGCGAGGTCAAGTCCGGCGGCTTGCCTGGCTGCTTCGTGTACACGCGGATCATGTTCAGGAACTTGTAGATGGCGGTGCGCAAGTCCTCCAGCCCGGTGCCATGCTCGGCGGCGATGCCGTGGATCGTGAAGCGCTGGCCGAACATCTCGCGGACGATTTCCAGCCGGTCGCCGGCGCCGGGCAAGTCGATCTTGTTGGCTACCAGCAATGTCTTGACGTACTTGACGGTCAAATCGTCCTGGGTCTTTGGCTCCTCGGCCACGAGAATGGTCTTGGTCTGGGCCAGACGATCCAGCACAGGCTCGACGGCGAAGGGGCCATCGTCGTCGCCCACGTCCACCATCAGCAACGCGGCATCGGCGGCGCGGACCAGGCTCGACAGGTAGCCTTCCATGAAATCGGCAGTGATCGGCGGCGTGTCGATGAGTTGCACGCGGGCATCTTCCCAGTCCATCATGCCGACCTGCGGTTCGTGCGTGGTGAAGGGATAGGCGGCGACCTCCGGCGTGGCGCGTGTCAAGCGGCTCAAGAGCCGGCTCTTTCCTGCGTTGGGTCCGCCGACGATCACATATTGCCCGGCGCCCTGCCTGGGAATCTTGTGGCTGACACCGATCTTCTTCGGACTCTTCTTCGCCTGCTCGACCTCATCGCGCAGGGCGCTCATCCTGGTCTTGAGGTCGGCCTGCATCTTCTCGCTGGCCTTGTGCTTGGGCAATAGCGTGTACATCTTCTTGAGACAGGCGAGGCGGTCCTCGGGCGTCTGCGCCTTCTTGAACTCGGCCTCGGCTTCCAGATACTGCGGCGTGAGGTTGGCGGCCATGATGTCGGATCCGTGTTTGCGTTTCGCCTGGCACAGGCAGCTGCATGATGGCGGACGCAATCGCCCGTGCCGTGCGAACCTGCGAACGCGAAACGTAAACCAGAGATTGCAAATCGCCCTCCATCAATCTAAAATCTGCGGACCGTCTTCGGCAATGGGAAAACATCAATGGAGGGCCCGGCAATGGAAATGTACGAGCAGATTCAAGAAGCGAAGCGGGCCGTCGAGTCGCGCTGGCAGGGCAAGCCACGCGTTGGCATCATCCTGGGCACCGGACTGGGCGGCCTGACCGAGGATATCAAGGCAGAGGCGGCGATTCCATATGAGGAGATTCCGCACTTCCCGCGCTCGACGGTCAAGTCCCACGCCGGTCGGCTGGTGTGCGGAAGCCTTGGCGGCAAGGCCGTGATGGCGATGGAGGGACGTTTCCACTTCTATGAAGGCTACACCCTCAAGCAGATCACCTTTCCGGTGCGCGTCATGCGTGCTCTGGGCTGCGACATGCTCATCGTCAGCAATGCCTGTGGCGGCATGAATCCCCAGTACTCGAAGGGGGACATCATGTTTATCGAGGATCATATCAACCTGCTCGGCGACAACCCGCTCATCGGCCCGAATGACGAGCGGCTGGGCGTGCGCTTTCCCGACATGTCGCATCCCTACGATGCGAAGCTGATCGAGCTGGGCCGCCGGATTGCTCTGGAAGAAAAGATCGCCACGCAGAAGGGCGTGTTCGTGGCAGTGTCCGGCCCCTGTCTGGAGACACGGGCCGAGTATCGCTTCCTGAAGGACATCGGTGCCGACGTGGTGGGCATGTCCACAGTGCCGGAGGTCATCGTCGGCGTGCACGCCGGCATGCGCATCATGGGATTGTCGGTCGTCACTGACATGTGCCTGCCGGACGCGCTGGAACCGGCCGTTCTGGAAGAAATCATTGCCGTCGCCAACACGGCGGAGAAGAAGCTGCGCGTGCTGGTGCGGCGGGTGGTGGCGGAGGCCTAGGCCGCCGTTACGACATGCAGCGGGTGCTCTTCGCATCTGGCGTGGTCGGGGATCAACGCCAGGGCATGAGTGCATCGCATTGCCGTATCGATAAGATAGAAGGCATGCCGATCATCCAGGCCGAGCAATTGACGAAGGTCTATCGCGTCTATCAAAAGCAGGAGGGGCTGCTCGGGGCCGTGCGCGGGCTGTTTCGCCGCGAGCATCGCGAGGTCCGGGCGGTGGACGACGTCAGCTTCGCCATCGAGCCGGGCGAGATCGTCGGCTTCCTCGGCCCCAATGGCGCGGGCAAGACGACCACGCTCAAGATGCTGGCCGGGCTGATCTACCCGACCAGCGGCGCGGCCCGCGTGCTCGATTTCGTCCCCTCGGAGCGGGCCGATTCCTTTCGCCGGCAATTCTCGCTGGTCATGGGCCAGAAGAACCAGCTCTGGTGGGACCTACCGGCCGGCGACAGCTTCCAGCTCCATCGCGAGATTTACTCGCTGCCGGCCGATCAGTTCGAGCGCACGCTGGGAGAGCTTACCGAGATGTTCGGCGTCGGCGGCCTGACGCGGCAGCCGGTCCGCGAACTCTCCCTCGGCGAGCGCATGAAGATGGAGCTGATCGCCGCCCTGCTGCATCAGCCGCGGTTGCTGCTGCTCGACGAGCCAACCATCGGTCTGGACGTCGTCGCTCAGGTGACGATCCAGAAGTGTTTGCGCGAGTACAACGTACGGCGGCGCGTGACCATCCTGCTCACCAGTCATTACATGCGCGACGTGGAGGCGTTGTGCCGCCGCGTGCTGGTCATCACGCACGGCAAGCTCGTCTACGATGGCCCGCTGGCCGGCATCACCGAGCAGTTCGGCCGGGACAAGCTGGTGCGCGTGCAGTTTGCCGACGGCGGCGTGCCGCCCGACCTGAGCCGGTTCGGCGAGGTCCAGGAAGGCCAACAAGGCCCTGTCGTCGATTTAAAGGTGGATCGGGCCCGCGTGTCCGAGGTACTGGCGGCTATCCTGGATCACGGAACCGTGGCGGACGTGAGCGTACAGGATCCGCCGCTGGATCGCGTCATCGCCCAGGTCTTCGAGGAGAGCCGAGCTCAGCATGAGCGAAGCCAACATGAGCGAAGCCAGCATGAGCGCAACCACCAGCCCGCCTGAACCGCTGCCAGCTCCGCCCGCGCCGCCGCGCGCCATGGGCGCGCTGCGCAAGTACGGCAAGATCCTGCGCATCGCGCTGGTCGAGCGGCTCGTCTATCGAGCTGATTTCTTCGTCAGTACGATCTTTCGCTTCTTGCCGCTGGTCACGACCGTGCTGCTCTGGGAAGCGGTTTTCGACAGTTCCGGTCGGTCGCGGCTGGGCGGTTACTCGCGCAACGAGATGGTCGCGTACCTGCTGCTCGTGCAGATCAGCCGGATGTTCTCGAGCATGCCGGGGCTGGCGGCCGGCATCTCGCGCGACATCCGCGACGGCACGCTGAAGAAGTATCTGCTGCAACCCATCGACATGATCGGATACCTGCTGTCGTACCGCATCGCCCACAAGATGGCGTACATCGCGACAACGGCCTTGCCCTACGCGATCCTGTTCTTTTTCTGCCGCGACTTCTTCGACGGCCTGCCCGACGCGGGCACGCTGGCTCTCTACTTTCTCGCGCTGGTGATGGGCTTTCTACTGGGCTTCTTCTTCGAGATGATGATCGGCATGGTCGGGTTCTGGTTTCTGGAAGTGACCTCGTTCCTGTATGTGGTCAACACGCTGAACTTCTTCGTGTCCGGGCACATGTTTCCTCTGGAACTGTTGCCGCCGGCATGGGTGACAGTGCTGAAGTCGCTGCCGTTCCAGTACCTGGCATACTTTCCGGCAGCAGTGTTTCTCGGCAAGGTCGAGGGACCCGAGTTATACTGGGGCCTTGCCGGTCAGCTTGCCTGGATCATCGCCTTCGTCGTCCTGGCACGCGTGCTCTATCGCGTGGGGCTGGCGCGCTACAGTGCCTACGGAGGATAATGGCCTCATCGGGGCAACCGATCGGTACTTCAGGCGTGCAACCTGCGCAATCCAGTGATTCCAGAGCCGCACGCGTCGCGACGCGCTTCGCTCGGCTTGAGGATCGAGCCAGGCTCCACGGACCCGAATTCTCGCTTTGACTTGGCAAGGAAACTGGTGCAGGATCTTCACAGGCCTGCACTGGCGGGATCCTGAGGCCTGGGCATGCGCAATTGGCTTTGCGACAAGCTGACTCCAGTTGACGCGGACACATCGCACGCCGAGATGTCCCGCTGGGTATTTCTGCGCCTTCTCGGCGTGGTCTATCTGGCAGCCTTCGTGTCACTCTGGTCGCAGATCGACGGCCTGATCGGCAGCCGCGGCATCCTGCCGGTCAGCGAATTCCTGGACCAATGGAATGCAAACACCGATTGGCTGCAAGCACCTTCGTTCTGCTGGCTCGACCCGGGCGACCCGATGCTGCACGGTCTTTGTGCCGGCGGCACGATGCTGTCGTCGCTGCTGATCCTCGGCATCCTGCCGGGCCTGATGCTGGGGCTGCTATGGATGTCCTATCTGTCATTGACGGTGGCGGGGCAAGTGTTTCTCGGCTATCAATGGGATGCGCTGCTGCTGGAGACCGGCTTGCTGGCGATCTTCTTCGCGCCGTGGGGCTTTCTGCCCATGCCCGGCCGGCCTGACAGGTCGGCCGCCGTGATTCGCTGGCTGCTTCGCTGGCTGCTGTTTCGCTTGATGTTTGCCGCTGGGCTGGTCAAGCTGGTCAGCGGCGACATGAGCTGGCGCGATCTGAGCGCGCTGCAGGTCCACTACCAGACGCAGCCGTTGCCAAGCTGGGTGAGCTGGTACATGCATCAGCTGCCCGGCTGGTTTCAGTCGGCGTCGGTGCTGTTCACGTTTGTCGTCGAGCTGGGTCTGCCCATCCTGCTGTTCGGCCCGCCGCGCTGGCGGCACGCGAGCTGCCTTGGCATCGCCGGCTTTCAGTTGCTCATCCTGGCCACGGGCAATTTCGGCTTCTTCAACCTGCTGACCATCGCCCTGTGCGTGGCACAACTGGACGACAGCGTGTTTCCGGCTGCGCTGCGGCGATGGTTGACACCGCAGCAACCGCCGGCCGGTTCCGGCGGCGACCGACCGGCATGGCTGGTCCTGATCTGGTGCTTCGCCGCAACGATTGTTCTGCTGAGCCTTGAGCCGTTCTTGAGCAATCTTGGCCTCGACCGGCACTGGCCTGGCTGGCTGCGCGAGGCGCGACGAACCGTGGCTGCCTTTCGTTCGGTCAATCAGTACGGCATGTTCGCGATCATGACCACCAGCCGGCGCGAGATCATCGTCGAAGGCAGCGCGGACGGCAAGACCTGGCTGGCCTACGAGTTCCCTTACAAGCCGGGAGACGTCAGGCGTCCGCCGGCCATCGTGCCCTTGCATATGCCCAGGCTCGACTGGCAGATGTGGTTCGCGGCCCTGGAGACATACGAGAGCACTCCGTGGTTCCAGAAGTTCCTCGCTCATCTCTTGCAAGGCACTCCCGAGGTCCTCGCCTTGCTGGAACGGAATCCATTTCCGGACCGGCCGCCCCTCTTCATTCGCGCGCTCGTCTACGAGTACCGTTTCACAAGCCGGGAGGAACGCCGTCAAACCGGCGCCTGGTGGCAACGGGAGTACCGTGGGAGTTACTCCCCGGTGCTTCGCCAGGACTGAAAGGCTGTGGGGTCAGACCCGTTGCCCAACCTGATCCTTTTCGGACGGCCGCTCATTCAGGGACCAGGATCGAGAAGGGCTGCGATGACCTGAGCGTAGACGCGATGGCCGAAGTCGTTCGGATGGTTGACGCCGTTTCCGGTTTGATCCCAGTCCTGCTTGAGATCCAGGAACCGGGCCCAGATCGAAGTCAGGTCCGCGACTGCGACACCGGGCTCGGCCAGTTCCTGCAAGGCATCGCGATACTGTGGGCAGAGCTCATGCTTGAGTCGGACCCATGCGCGATTGCCGAGCATCGATGCCACCAGAATGAACTCACAGTCGGGCAAGCGGGCACGGATCTTCTTGATCATGGATTTGGTGTTGGCTTGATAATCCTTCGCGGCCCGGCCGGCCGAATCGTTCATCCCGAACGCAAGGATCACCAGATCCGGCTTCGCGTCAGCAACCTTGTCGATCTGTGTCAGTCCCCAGCTGGTATCGGTCCCGCCGACCGCAAGATTCTTCATGCGGACCGGTCCGTGAAAGCGCGCGGCTAAGTGCGCGCGCAGCAACTCCGGATATGCCGGCTGGAATGGCATCGCCTCGTAGAGCGCCGACGCATTGGCGCCTGCCGAGATGCTGTCCCCGAGCGTCACGATCGACAGCGCTTGCCGCTTGACGAGTTTCGCCACGGATCGTGGCAATGCCTTGCCATCGAATCTCGGCACCGACGCTTTCCACAAGTCGGGCGCGTGCGTGTAGGTGATGCAGGTCTGCATCGCGGCGTACTCGAGCTTGCCGCCGAAAAAGATCTCGCCCTTGCCGTCCCGGTGCGTCAGCTCGTATTTCTGCGATTTGGCCGGCCGGCGCAATTGCTCGGGCGTTCGCGATGGAATGCGCGAGCCCTCCGGGAGCACGATGGTGCGCGACTCCGGCTTCCAGACATAATCCCTGCCGCTCTGGTAAGTCACGTCTCCCGCCGAATTGCGAACCGCCAGCACCTTGCGCACCGGGAACAGTACCGAGGCCCGTGCCGTGCCCGTCCTGGCATCCTTGATGAACAAGACAGATTCCCCTTCGACCCGGTCACCCGCCCAGAACGGCCGCAACAGCTCCGGCGCATACTGCCACGTTTTCGCTCGCTCCTGGCCCAGAGCGGCCGTCAGCGGCCAACCCAGGGAGAACCCGACGACAAGGATTACTGTTCGCCACATGCGCGCCTCTGGAATTCTGGCCTTCTAAAACGGCAACGCCCTACAGTTACCGTAGCAACCCGGAGGATCGAGACCATGGATTACGAATATATCGCTATCCCCGAGGCCGACGTGCCGCTGGCAGCCGAGCCAGTTTTCCAGCACGTCGTCACGACCTATGCCGGCGAGGCAAACAAGACCGTGAGCATGTGGCGGGCCGTGCCGGATGACCTTCTCGACTTCAAGCCGCACGCAAAGACGAATTCCATACGCACGATCCTGGTTCACCAGCTTCTCTCCGAGCGCCGCTTCTTCGCAATGTTCATCGGCACGAAGGAGCCTCCTGTCGAAGAACTGCTGCCGATGAGTGAGAACCCGGTCGTCGAGGAGTATATTGCGAAGTACGTCATGTTGGTGAAGCTGCGTCTGCCGCAGATAGCGGGCGGCACGACCTCATGGTGGTTGGAACAACGGCCCTTCTTCGGTGGCTTGCACAGGGAGCGCATCTGGATCTTCTGGCGGCGAGTACTGCACACGGCCCATCATCGGACCCAGGTGCAATCCTGGCTGCGGCTGGCCGGACAGCACGTCCCGCCGATCTACGGACCATCGGGCGACGTGCAATGGGCCGAGGACGACCCGACGTACTCACTGGAGGCGGCGAAGCGCGGCGGCGACAACTGACGTCTTGACTTCCTAGGCCTTGGTCCGTTTTCCGGTGCCTCCGCTACAATACATGGCAACATGGCGTCTCAGAGGCTGTCCGAAAAGGGGTCAGACCCCCTGCGTTTCGTGTGATCCAGCGTCAATCTGGGGACTTTGCACCTGGTTGGGCAAGGGGTCTGACCCCTTTTCGGACAGCGTCTCGAAGATGCAACGTGTCAGCCCTGGGATGGTGCTGGGCACATGGCGTCCAATCCATTGCAAGCATTGCTCGATGCCCGCGGTACGGTGGTGCTTGACGGCGCCCTGGCCACCGAACTGGAGCGGCGCGGCGCCGATCTGGACGACCCGCTGTGGTCCGCGCGGCTCTTGATCGACGAGCCCGAACGGATCCGCGAGGTTCATCGCGAGTACTTTGCCGCCGGGGCCGACATTGCCACCACCGCCAGCTACCAGGCGACCTTTGCCGGTTTCGCGCGGCGCGGGCTTGACGCCCAGTCGGCGGCGTGCTTGCTGCGGCTGAGCGTGCAGCTTGCCCGGGAAGCGCGGGATGAGTTCCTCGCTGCCGTCGGGCCGCGCGACGCCGTGCCGCTCGTCGCTGCCTCGTGTGGCTGCTACGGTGCAGCCCTGCACGACGGCTCGGAGTATCGTGGCGACTATGGTCTGTCCCGCCAGCAACTCAGCGACTTCCACCGGCCCAGACTGGAGTCACTGCTTGAGAGCGAACCCGACCTGCTTGCTTTCGAGACCATTCCTTGCCTGATCGAAGCCGAAGCCATAGTCCGGCTGCTGGAGAACTACCCGCACGTGTCGGCATGGTTGAGCTTCAGTTGCCGGGATGAACGGCATGTGTGCCACGGCGAGCGCCTGCATGAGTGCCTGGTCGTTGCGGAGTCAGCGCCGCAAGTAACGGCCGCCGGCATCAACTGCACGCCGCCGCGCTTCGTGAACGCCTTGCTGGAAAGCCTTGCCGGCCATGCGTGCAAGCCACTCATCGTTTATCCCAATCGCGGTGAGTCCTGGGACGCGCCGCATCGTCGCTGGCTGCCTGGCCCGGCCATGCCCGGCGACTGGGGCCAGGCTGCCAGGCAGTGGCGTGCCCGCGGCGCCCGCATCATCGGCGGTTGTTGCCGCACCACGCCGGCCGACATTCGCGCGCTCCGCCTCGCCATGGAGGCAGGCAGTTTCGACGTGTAGACACTTCGCGACGTCAGCGAGGTTTCCCGACGCAACGGCTCGTCGGCAACCTCGCCATGATGGCGAAGACTATGCGAAAGGCAGAGAACCACGGATTTCACTGATGGCACGGATGAGTTGCCTGGAGTGCGCGAAACCGCCGAGCGAGCTTCCTTCACGCATGTCGGGCGGAGCGGTCTGGTTCAGGCGAGCTTACCCCCGGCAACGAATCTGTCCGACGACGCCGTGCCGCAACCTGTTTCACCGTAACGGCTGCGACACTCAGCGCGCCGGGCATTTCGTTGCCGGGGTGCCGAGAGGGGGGTGGCAACGCAACGAATCTTTGCTTACAGCACCTCCACTTCCTTCTCGTTCACCAGGATTCCCGTCGGCGTCGGCACGGTTCCGGGCGTGCCCTGGAAGCCGAAGGTGACTTCGCCGCCGGCGGCGATGGTCTTGTTCCAGTCGGCGGCGCGGATGACGTAGCGCTTGCCGACATGGCTGACGATGACCGCATTCCAGATCGACGTGATCGCGCCGTCGAAGTCGAAGGCGATGGTCCAGCCGTTGATGGCCGCCGCGCCCAGATTGCGGATAGTCATGTCGGCGACGAAGCCGGTGCTCCAGTTATCGCGGACCTTGAAGGCAACGCCGATGCCCGTCGCCGGCGCATCGTCGTCGGCGATTGACCCGGTTGCCTGCGCGATGCCGATCACTGCGTTGGTCGCGCCGCTGAGGTTCACGAAGAAGGTCTCCTTGCCCTCGACCAGCGTGTCACCCAGGATGGTGACGGCGATGGTCTGCGTCGTGGTCCCCGGCGCGAAAGCGAGTGTGCCGCTGGCGGCGAGGTAGTCGCTGCCGGCCGTGGCGGAACCGTTGGCCGTGGCGTAGCTGACCGTTACCGGACTCGTCGCCGGCCCGGAAAGTTGCACGGTGAAGACGGCCGTCTTCGTTCCGGTATTGCCTTCGGTCACCGTCACGTCGTTGATGGAGATGATCGGCACGCCGGGCGTCGAGGTCGGCGTCAGTCCGGAGAGGTGTTGCGTGCCAAACTCGTACACCGGGATGAAATCGCTGGGCGCGAGCAGGTCGCGGTTCAAGGACAGGCCCTGGAACGACCAGTCGTTGGCCGGGTTCCATGCCGACGCCGGCAAGCCGTTGCGCAGGCCGATGCGTAGCTGCGACTCCTTGGCGAACATGCCGGCGCCGGGGCCGATCACCACGCCGGCGAAGCTGACATCCACGTAGTAAATGCGCTGGGCGGCATCCCATGGCAGCAGCACGCTGAGCTTGGCGCCCTGCGAGTAGCTGGACTGGACGACCACGTCGCTGACCGTGTAACCGGCAGCGTAAACCTCGGAGAGATTCACGAAGTAACGGAAGGACAGGTCGGAGCTGAGCCGCGCCGGCCAGGCGGAGCGATTGTTGAGGACGGCGCGCACCTCGGTGAAGGTGCTGCCCTGCTGGTTGACGCTGGCCTGGACAAAGAACTCCCGATCGCGGACATCCGGCTTCGGGAAGTCGGCGAGCGGTTGCCCGCCGTACTCGAGGAACAGCCGGGCGAGAGCGCCGGTGAAGCCGGCGTTGTAGTCGAGGGCGACCTCGTTGCTGATGTAGTTGCTACGGACGTCGTGGTAATCGTTGTCGTTGGCCGATTCGGGACCGCCGACGAGCGCGCCGTAGAGCACGTGGCGGTTGGGCGCGGCATTGGAGACGTTGCCGTCCCAGATGCCGCTGCCGCCGCGATGGTGCGGGTTCTGCGGCGGGTTGTTGCCGAAGCCGACCACGTAGCTGCGGTTGTTCGGGTTCTTGCCGAGGATGTACTCCATCTGCCCGAGCGCGAAATCGTGGTAGCGGCCGTTGTAGTCCTTCACCGTGTCAGCATAGATCAGGGCGATGAAGGCCGTCGTCGAGGCGTAGCGGAGCGAGCCCCAGTTGCTGAGGAACGCCAGCCCGCCGGGGGTGTAGGTGATGCGCGTCGCGCCGCCGTTGATGCCGACCGACCAGTAGTCGAGCCAGCGCTCGGCGTCGCTGCGATAAACCTGCTTGCCGGTGGCCTGGGCCAGCATGACGGCGGCGCCGTAGCGCTTGTCGTCCCACGAGTGCGTCCAGGTCATCGTCTGCCCGGCGAAGTGCTGGGCGTAGTAGGTCTCGGCCTTGTTGAGATAGGCGGCGTTGCCAGTGGCCTTGTAGAGCCAGATGGCGCCCCAGACGAGTTCGTCCTGGTAGCCGCTGAAGGAGTTGTAATAGCTGGCGGCGTCGGTGATGCTGTCGCTGTACTTGCCGCGGTAAGTATCGGCGAAGGAGTAGAGCTGGATGGCGTGTTGCAGAAGCTTGTCGGCGTAGGCCGTATCGGTGGCGCGGAAGACCAGCGACGCGGCGGCGAGGGCGGCGGCGGCCTCGCCGGCGAGGTCCGAGCCGGGGCGCGTGGCATCGATCTTGTACGCCGGCCGGGCCATCTGCATCACTTCGGGCGGCACCCAGGCGGCATGGTCCAGATCGCCGCGGCCAACCTGGCCCCAGAACTCGTTGGGCGCCGTGTGCGCCTTCACGATCCAGTCGGTCCCCCACTTGATCGCTTCGAGCACGCGGTCGAGCTGCCCGCTCTGCTGATAGGCGTCGCGATACTGGTCGACGCCCCAGGCGAGCAACGTCATGGAGCCGGACATGGGCAGGCCGAACTTGACGTGATCGCCGGCGTCGTAGTAGCCGCCGGTGAGATCCACACCGACGTCGCTGCCGTCGCTCATGGCCGAGTCGCCACGCCAGTCCACGATGTAGTCATCCGGCAGATCGCCGGAACGATTAGCCTCATAGAAGAACAGCGCTTTCTGCAAGGCCTCGCCATAGTTGAACGTGGACGTT
Organism: Planctomycetota bacterium; assembly: GCA_016873095.1. Lineage (GTDB taxonomy): Bacteria > Planctomycetota > Planctomycetia > Gemmatales > Gemmataceae > VGYC01. The sequence continues at coordinate 32,340 of VGYC01000065.1, forward strand.
GTCGGCGCATCGTCGTTGATGATCGTGCCCTGTCCCGCGGCGACGGCGATGGTTGCACCCACCGCCGCCGACAAGTTGACGAAGAATGTCTCGTTGCTTTCCTGCAACGTGTCTCCCTTTACCTGGATCGCAACCGTCTTTTGCGTCTCACCCGCTGCGAACGTCAGCGTTCCGGAAGCAGCGACGTAGTCACTACCAGCGCTGGCGGTGCCGTCGGCCGTGGTGTAAGCGACGCTGACGGTGCCGGACGCGGCTTTCGACAGGCTGACCGTGAACGTCGCCAGCGTCGTGCCGGAATTGCCTTCGGTCACGCTGGCGTTGCCGATGGAGATTGTCGGCAACGCCACGGCGACATCGTCGTTCATGATCGTACCGAGAGCCTGGACGCGCGCCAGCGTCGCTCCCACTGGATTGCTGAGCTTGAAGAGGAACGTCTCATTCGGCTCGACCGTGGTGTCGCCATTGACCAGCACGCTGACGGTCCTCTGCGTCTGCCCGGCGGCAAACGTGACGGTCCCGCTGATCGCCTGGTAATCGCTGCCGGCGAGCGCCGTCTGATCGGCGGTGGCATACGCCACGCTGACGGCCTGCGTCGCCGCCTGGGACAACGTCAGCGTGAAAGTCGCGGTGGTCGTGCCGGCGTTGCCCTCGGTGACGCTGACATCGGCCACCGTGATGGACGGCGTCGCCGGCGGCGGTGGTGGCGTGACGCCGCCGACCGGCTGGCCATTGAAGATGTGGCCGGTCGGCTTGGTGGTGACGTTGCCGGGCGAGCCGTTGAAGCCGAACGACACCGTCGCGCCCGGCGCGATGACGGCGTTGTGTCCGCCGTCGCGGATCACGTAGTGGTTGCCTTGCCGGCTGTCGATGCGTGCGTTCCAGATCGAGTCGATGGCATGGCCGAAGTCGAACTCCAACTTCCAGCCGGAGATGCTGGCCGTCCCCGTGTTCTTGATGGAGATGCTGCCGCCGAAGCCGGTTTTCCAGTCGCTGGTCACGGCGAAGTCGACAGCCACCGTGGACGTGGCTGCGGGCTCGGCGCCCCAGGTGAGGACATAGCTACTCGGCGAAGTGGTCCCGCCGGCGGTGAAGCCGAAGCTGGCGCTCTTGCCGGCGTCGAGGTTGCCATTGCTGCCGTCCGCCTTGACGATGTAGCGGTCGCCGACGTGGCTGACGATCTGGGCGTTCCAGATGGAATCGATATTGGTGGCGAGGTTGAACTCGAGCCGCCAGTCGTGGATAGTCGCGCTCTGGTCGTTGAGCAGCGTGACGCCGGCCTGGTAGCCGCTGCCCCAGTTGTTGACGACGGCGAAGGTGACGGCCGGCGTGGTGTCGATGCCGGCGGCGGGGACCAGGCGATCTTCGAGGCGCTCCAGCGCCAGCGTGGCACGCTTGCGGCGCACAGGCTTGGGCTCTGATCGTTTGAGGCGAAACCAATTCGCGGACCATCGGCGCAGAGTGAGCATGGTGTCCTCCAGAAGACCGGACGGGAAAACCAGCCGCGGCGCGTACCGCGGACCAATACACCGTTTCCTGAGATCCTGAGACAATCAACTGGATGGGAGCCTCGCCTCGTTCCGTTACGAGCGCCAAAGCTGAATTGATTACCCCGCATGTCTTGGTACGGGGTTCAAGTGGAATCGTTGAGCCCGGTTTTGTGTGAGTCTTCGGGCGGTGCGAAACAAGCCGCTTCTCTTCCCGCGGAACAGAGAAAGGCTAGCGGGGGTCCAGGGGGCGGCA
>VGYC01000066.1 GCA_016873095.1 Planctomycetota bacterium
CGAGACCGCTTGGAACTTATGTCGAATCCATTTCACGATTGACCATGCATCCTGCATGCCCAACATATACACTATGTCAGCTGACGCAAGCAATCCGAATGTGACAGGTTATTTTGGCGCGACGCCTAACATCCTCTTCCACCCGGCAGGCTATTTCCAATCTCACGGAGGAGATTCATGTTTCGCTTCATGATCCCTGCGTTATTCATCTTGGCGAATGTCGGAGTCGTTCCGGCGCTTGACACCCGGTTGCTTCCAGATGACACCGAATTCCTACTCCTTGTGAATCTAGAGCAGATTCGCTCCAGCGAGATGTTCCGGGCCAACAAGGAGGAATTGGTTGCTCTCGAAGCGTTACTTGCTGCGCACCTACCTCCTGCCGTGCGCGATTGGCTTTCAAAGGCCGGCATCAACGTGTTGACGGATGTAGCTCGGGCAACGATTGCCCTTCCCGCCAAGAAAGATGGAAATGGCGGCGTCGCGATCATGGAAGGCGAGTTCAACGAAAGGCGCTTTTTTCAGGCCGCCGAGGTGGTTGCAAAAAATGATGCCGACAAGCTCAGAATATGTCGTGTTGGAGGACGGCGTGCGCTCGAACTCAAGACCCCGAACCGCTCGCTTTTTTTGACAATCCCAGACAGGAAGACGATTCTGATTGCCTTGAGTAGCGATTCATTGGCAGCGGCCATCGCGCGCCTCGATAGTGAAAAAACAGCGAAGCTGAAGAAGCACATCAAGGTGTGTCTCAATACCGTCGACAACAAACAGTCCATCAGATTCGTTACAACTCTTGGGGCAATTAAGAAACTAACCGCCACAAAGATGTCTGGCGGCGCCGTAAAGCAGGTTGACTTCCTCGATACGGAAATCAATAGTGCTGACGTCGCAACGGTTCAGGTGCGTGTCAGATGCAATGATGCAAAGCACATCTCTGAAGTCGCCGATGTCGTCTGGTTTTTTTCCGCAGTCAGTCGATCTCTGATCGACAAAGCTCTCAGCAAATCCAGGCCTCTCCGCGAACGAGATGTCTTTGGGCTTTTTCGAATTTCAAAGCAAGAGTCGACGGTGTCAGTTGACTTCGTGGTATTCCAGGACGCTGCATCCCAGTTAATCAAGTCCATGTTGCCCCCGAGTAAATAAGCGCAGACTCGATTGCCAGCACCTGATCGCCCTCGCCAGCGACATCTACCAGCAGTGTGCCTTCGAGCGCTTGCCGGAACTGGCGGCGGCGCTGGAGGCGAACGGCTGCCGGGACGCCGACTTGCTGGACCACCTGCGCGGACCGGGGCCGCACGTCCGCGGCTGCTGGGTGCTGGATCTGGTGCTGGGAAAAGTATGAATCGCCGGCAGTTCACGCCCGACCTGCCAGTTGACGACGCATACGGCTTTGCCGTATAATCCGGTGGTGTTCAGCTTCATTGAGAGCAAGCTCTTCACCGCACTGGTCGAGGACGACCTGACCGACGAGGAATATCAGGCCCTCCAGGCGCTCTTGATCGAGCAGCCGGAAGCGGGAAAAGTCATTCGCGGCAGCGGCGGCTTGCGCAAGCTGCGCTGGCGGGCACCAGGACGCGGCAAGCGTTCCGGCTATCGTGTCATCTACTACGTGGCCGAGCAAGATGTGATCTGGATGTTGACGATCTATCCGAAGAACGTCCATGACGACATTCCGAAGGACGTGCTACGCAAGATTCGCAAAGAGATCGACAATGCCTGACAAGAAACGCAATATCGGCGCCGAGATCTTGGCCGGGCTGCGCGGAATCAAACGCGGCAAGCATGGCCGCGTGATCAACGTACCGGACGTGGCCGCCATCCGGGAGAAGACGGGACTATCGCAGGCCCGATTCGCAGAGCTGTTGGGCGTGTCGGCGCGGACGCTGCAAGATTGGGAACAGGGACGGCGGGCGCCCTCCGGCGCGGCCCGCACCTTGCTCGCCATCGCCGCGAAGAATCCGCAGGCATTGCTGGATGTCGCTTGACTGTCTGGCTCGCAAACAACTCAAGGCTTTCCGCCGACGGCAGAGGAGACGCTGGAAATGACCAAACACAGATTTCCAAAAGGCTGGGACGAGGAGCGCGTGGAGAGGTTGATTGCGGAACTGGATGCACGCACGGACGAAGAATGGATCGCAGCCGACGAGGCCGCCAGCGCCGCGGACAGCGAGCAAGCGGTCATTACCGTGCCCACTACATTGCTACCCGAGATACGAAAGCTCCTGGCTGCTCATAAGAGCGTCTGATGCCATGATCGACCGCATCATGGCAGCGATCAGTCGCCGGCGGATGCACGGGTGACGCTGGCGCGGGCGGAGTTGCTGGGGTGAGGAGAGTCGCAGTAGCATGAAGCGGCGAGAAAATGCCATGACCGAGCAAGAATGGTCAAAATGCTCTAGCCCGGACAAGATGCTGGACTCATTCCTTCGTCGGAAACGACGCGTTCCTGATCTTGCGCGGTTCCATCCTGCTCACGTAAGTGCCAGAAAACTGCGTCTCTTCGCCGTAGCGTGCTTTCGGCGCGCCTGGTGTTTGCTTCCCCAAGAGCCGAGCCGCCGAGCTGTTGAAGTCGGGGAAATGCTTGCCGACGGCTACGCAGATCACGCTGAAGTCTTTTCATTGGTTGTGGCAACCTCAGCCGATAACTCATTTGAAGCTCAACTTGGTGGCGACGCTCTCAATCCGGATGCCATTGTCGCTGCACAGGGTAGTTGCAATGATGCGGTCTTTGCCATCGCAAGGATTCAAGATGTTAAGGACGGGCATAGAGTGGGCTCGCTGGCAACGGCAGCGCGCCGCGAGAGACGAGAGCAAGCCGACATCCTCCGCGACATCTTCGGCAACCCCTTCCGCCCACCGCCGCCCGTCGACCCATCGCTGCTCACGCCCACCATCACCGCTCTTGCCGACCGCATCTACCAGCAGCGTGCCTTCGAGCTTCTGCCGGAGTTGGCGGCGGCGCTGGAGGCGCACGGCTGCCGGGACACCGAGTTGCTAGGCCACCTGCGCGGAACGGGACCGCACGTCCGCGGCTGCTGGGCGCTGGATCTGGTGCTGGGGAAGCAGTGACTCAGCGATCATTGCAACCTGATGATTGGCCTGGTAGACTCCATAACCATGAGTGACAAAGGCAAGAAACTCCTGAAAGAGGCGTTGCGCTTGTCGGCCAGCGAACGTGAAGCCCTGGCGGGTGAGCTTTTTGAGAGCCTGGAGTCGGCGGACCCGGAAGCCGAACGAGCCTGGCAGAAAGAGGTGGCCCGGCGCATCGCCGAGCTGGATAGCGGCAAGGTCAAGGCAATCCCCTGGGATCGGGCCCGGCGAATGATCTTTGGGGATAGGGATGGCTCAGCTCATTCCTGAGTTTCATCCGGCGGCTGTCAAGGAAGCGCGTCGGGCCTTCCGCTGGTCTTGTCCTTCTTCTCCTTTGCAGCCGATCCCGGTCCGCCGCGGGCGAGATCGTGCCGCAACCCGGGCACCAGGCAGGCGAGGGTGAACGCGCCGTAGCAGAGCAGGACGCCGTCGAGCGGAAGGCGCGGGCCGGACAGGAGATCGGCGTGGCTCAGCAAGTACGGCAGCGGCAGCCAGATGACGGCGATGGCAGCGAGGCGGGCGGAGCGGCGCCACAGGTAGCTCCAGCGCCAGCCGATCAGGGCCAGCGGCAACATCGCCAGGACGGCGCCGGCGAGAAGAGCAGGGACAAGTTCCAGCAGCCAGTCGGGCGGCGGCGTCTCGGTGGCGCGGGCTGCGGCCGGCTCGACGAATGTGTTTCGCGTGAACCAGTCCTGTCCGAAGACGAAGTACAGGCCGGCCCAGAGCCGGCGCTGCAACGTCCCCCCCGGATTATCGACGATCTCCGGCAACAGATCCCGGCCAAGAAGAGTGTAGCGCCGGGCCTGGTTGCTTTCGGCAAGCAATTCTTGCAGTCGCTTCTCGGGCAGCGACTTGCGCAGGCCGGCTTCGCTCATTGGCCCGCCGCTGCCGGTCCGGCAATTGCCGATCCACAGGTGCAGCAAGGCCGAATCGGCGACCGGGACGGGGTGGCCAAACGTGCGGAAGTTGCGGACCGCCCACGGGGCCAGGCCATTGGCAAAGCCGAGGAACGCCAGCAGGGCGGCAAACCAGCCCTTCTTGATCTTGCGGCAACGCAGCAGATACCAGAGGACGGCCAGCGTCGCGAACGGCAACAGAGCGGCGCGGACCATTGCCAGGCCCGCGGCCGACAGGCCGAACAGCAAGCTGGTGACGGGCCCACCCTCCTGTCCGCCGCGTGTGCCCAGCGCCAGGGTGGCGGCCAGCAGAAACGTGGCGAGGACGCCGTCGTTCAGCTCCGCGGTGTTGAGGATGTAGAACGGATGCAACGCGACCAGCAGGCCGGCGAGAAAGCCCACCGCCAGACTCTGAAAGGCGCGACGCGCGAAGAGAAAGTAGCATGCTGCTGTCAGGCTGCCAAGAACGACGTGCAGCCAGCGCATCACCATCTGCGGCTGGTCCAGCCAGCGCGCTGCCTGGGCCGCAATCCAGCAGTAACCAGGCGCGCGATGGGCGGTCGTCTCCTCCTGATCGGCGAGTGGTGCCCGGCCGGCGAACGACTGCTTGTCCGTCAAGCTCTCGACGAGGGCGGCCACCTCCGACTTCTTGCCCGACTGGCCATCGACATACGGGTACGAGCCTTGCACTTCAAGAGGCGCCGGGCCGTCATCAGTGAAAGAATGCACATACCAGCCGCGGGCGCCCCCCGCCACGGCCAGGACCATCAACATCAGCAGGGCATCGCCCATGCGCCAGCGAGTTTCCATGCGGGTATCATAAGCGCGAAACCGCTCCCAGGCTCAATGGTTTTTCGATTTCCGTTTCCGCGCATGGATCGGCCGAAAACGGAACGCGGCAGGCGGAACACTTGTAAGTCTGTTTCCCGGCCAGTATTTTATCAGTCTCCGATTGCAACCGACCCTCAACTGGAGGTGATCATGGGACGACGGATCTTGAACCGCAAAGAGATGCGAGCCGACTTCGACGCCGCCGAGCGCCGCGGCAAGGAAGAGGAAGAACGCGACGAGGATGATGAGGACGAAGACGAAGACGAAGACGAGGAAGAGGGGGACGCTGGCGACGACGAGGATGAAGACGAGGATGAGGGGGAGGACGACGAGGACGACGAGGAGGGCGGCCCAAAGAAGAAAAAGAAGAAGAAGAAAGTTGCCGCCGCCCCGAAGCCCAAGGCCAAGCCGCGCACGCGCACGGCCAAGGTCACGCGCATGCGCGTCGTCTGGGGCGTCTTCAGCAATTCCAATCAGTGCGTGGCCACCTACGAGTATCCCAAGAAGGACCAGGCCGTCGAGCACGCCGCCAGGCTCACGGCCGACAAGCGCAGCACCCACTTCGTCCAGCCGGTCAAGGAGCCGATGGAAGTGAAGAAGGAAAAGGAGAAATAGCTCGGCTTCCGCCCAGACGCTTCATGCATCATGCGCCTGAAAGCGGTTCTTGAGCTGATCCAGCTTCGGCAGACTGTCGAGCACGGCCTGCGACGATGGGCCGAAGTCGATGAGGCAGGCGATCTCCTGCACGCCCGCGGCGACCAGCTGCTTGACGAGATCCACGCAACCGTCGGGCGTACCCAGCAAGGAACGCTGTCGCAAGAACTTGTCGAAGATCCATTCGATGGCAGCGTTCAGCTCGGCAGGCGAGAGCTTGCCGATGTCGATGGGCACGTTGCGGCTCTGGGCCAGCTTCTCCAGCAGCTTCATGTTCGACTTGAGATACTCGCAGTATGGCTGATAGGCGTGCTTGCGGACCTGTTCGAGGTCGTCCGCCAGGAAAGCGTGCAGCGTGACGGCGACCTTGCCGTGTTCAGCTCCCCAGCCGTGTTTTTCCAGCGCTGCCCGGTAAATGCCGATCTTCTCCGCCAGTTCATCCACGCCTTGATCGAACAGGTGCGTGAGAACGTTGGCGCCTAGCTCGCCGGCCTTTTCAAAGGTCTTCGGGCTGCCAGCAGCGGTCAGCCAGATCGGCAGCTTCTTCTGCACCGGCGTCGGGTAGGTGCGGATACTCACGGACTGGCCGGTGCCATCGGGATACGCCAGGCTCGCGCCGCTCCAGAGCTGTTCCACTTCCTTGATGCGCGCGAACATGGTCTCGTAGCGCTGTGCGTAGGTTCCCGGCGCGAGAGCAAAGTCCTCGGCGTTCCAGCCGGAGGCATAGGACAGCTCGACCCGGCCATTGGAGAGGTTATCGACGAGGGCCCATTCCTCGGCGACGCGAATTGGATTGTTGAGGGGCAGGACGACGCTGCCCGAGCGCAGGCGGATGCGCTTGGTCTCGCGGGCCAGGGCGGCGTGCAGCACGGCGGGGTTGGGGAACAGGCTGCCCATGCGAGTGAAATGCCGTTCCGGCAGCCAGACGGCGGCGAATCCATGTGCGTCGGCGAAGCGAGCCACATCGATGACCCACTCGTACTTTTCGCGGGCCGCGTCCCCCTCGTCGCCGCCGAAGAACATCAAGCCGAAGTCCATGGTCGTCTTCGCCTGTCGCGGCTTGACGCGGAGTTCGGTCCATGAGCGGCGCACATAGTCGAGGCACTCGCCGCGCGAGCGTGCGGCCAGGGTCTCTCGCCAGCCCGCCGGAACCTTCATCTCCGCTGGCCATAGCGAATGCCGGCCACGCTCGTTGACCACAACGCGAAACTGTCCGGAAGCGGGATGCATCATGGCCTCTCTTGAGATTGGATGCTGTTCCTGGTTCATGCCTGGTAGACGGCGCAGATCACTTGCACGCCGGCAGCGACTTCGATGAACAGGGCCTTCTCGCCCTTGCGGAGACCGGCGTTGTCGCGCAGGTGGGCGAGGCAGTGGGCCAGCGACGATGTGAACAGATCCTTGTCGCGGCCAAGGTCCAGGCAGCGCTCTGCCGGACTCTCGAGAGCATCGGCAATCGCCTTGCGAAAATCACGGCCGGCCTGCGGCGGCACGATCCAGCGGAAGTCGGAGAGCTTGCGTTTCTCCCGATCCAAGAACTCGGCCACGACGTCGCGCACACACCCGGCAACCCGCTGATGCCAGTCCGGTATCTGCTTCTGGAAGACCACCGGCAGATCGTTGTTGGCGCCGGTGTAGCACTCGCGTGCCTGGACCAAGTCCGGGAAGGCGAGGGCGCCGAAAGAGATGAACCCCTGGCCGGTGGCGCTGCTCTCCAGCACGAGCGCCGACGCCGTCTCTTCCAGGCCGAGCAGATGTTCCGGCCAGGTTTGCGCGTTGGTCTCCACCTCGGACGCCAGCAAGAGCGCTCGGCCATTCTTGCCGTGACTGATGAGTTCGCTGGCGATGAGCGCGGCCGTCAGCGCGCCGGCGGCGCCATTCATGAGGTCGAGAGCCAGCGTGCGCCGACCGTCCGGCGTTTCGTCGTCGTGATTGATCCTCAGTTCGCCGGCGGCGATGGCGGCCAGGGCCGGCTCGCTCAGGTAGTCGGTGCGGTACACGCCGGCATGCAAGACCAGGTCGATCTCAGCGCGTGCCCGCGATGATACCTGCAAGCACGCCTCGCCGGCCTGTCGAAGCATGGCAATGGTGTCCGCCGCTTCGCCGGCGGCCGCCGGCGTGCCATCCTGCTTGAGCGGACCGGAAATCGTGCCGATACTCTCCACCTGGACCGGGCGGGGAAGATTCAGGACACGCAGCTCGCCCGGCTTGTCGGTCTTCTCCGGCAGCGGTTGCTCGATGGGCTCGCGGAGCCGGACCGGCAGGTCATCGAACTTGTAAAGCGCAGTGCCGACCGTTTGCCCGGAGCCGCTGACAGCGAACAGGACGCGGTCCCCCGGCTCGATATCACCGGCCTGGATGCGTTCATAGACGGCAAGAAAGTGGGTGTTGGTAGCGGTGTTGCCGCGCTCCGCGACGTTGAACACGGTGTTGCCGCGACTGACCACCTGCTTGCCCAGGGCGCGGTTGATCTCGCGAACCGCGCCGTCCAGCGTCGTCTCCGAGGTCTGGTGCATGATCAGCGCGTCGATGTTTTCCGGCTCCCAGTGCATGCGCCGCAGCACTTCGACGGCGTGGCTGACCTCCTGCCGGATGGCGACCGCGGTGGCCTTCACGGGATCGGTGTACATCATGGCGCCGCCATGAGCCTCGCGCGTCATCTTGGCGACGCACAGGTCGTGATACTTGCCGAGTGTGTACAGCTCGATTTCCTGAAAGCCCACGTCCGTTGTGGGCGCCTGCTCGAGGATCAATGCGACGCCGGAATCGCCGAGCGTCAGGCACGGCAGCCGCGAGTCCATGAAGTTTTCAATCTCGAGCTGGGCGACGCGTGTCAGGTGCGTGATGTATTCGCCGCTGACAACCATGGCGCGGCGGATGACCTTGTTTCGCAACAGCCCATCCGCCAGGGTGAGCGCGGTGAAGGTGCCGGCGCAGGCATTGGTGATGTCGAATGCCAGTGCGTTCACCAATCCGAACTTGTTGCGCAACCGCGAGGCGGTGGTCGGCTCCATGCCGAAACGGAAATTGGGACCGTCGAAGCGCGAGATGTTGCAGCAGATGAGCAGGTCGATGTCTTCCGGCCGATGGCGCGTTCGGCGCAGACACTCGGTTGCCGCATTCTCGGCCAGGTTGATCGAAAACTCGTCCTCGGCCACCACGCGGCGGCTGCGGATGCCCGTGAGACGTTCCAGCGGAAAGTCGAGCTTCTTGCGGCAGCCCTCGATGACGTCCGTAGTAGTCAACACCTGCTCAGGCAAATAGACGCCGATGCTCTCGACGACGGCGCCAGCAACCGCAATGTCCTTTGAGCGCTCGCGCTGCGGACTGACGGCTGCTTCCGCCAGGATAACGGGCTTTGCCTGCGCGGTGGGCGCTGCGGGAGCATGCACGCCATTGCTCAAGGCCCCATTGACGGATCCACAGGCAGCGGCCAGGTCGGCGACCGTCTGATAGCGAAAGATCATTTCCGGCTCGAGGGCCATGCCGCGGGCGTTGGCCAGCGATACGACTTCGAGGGTCTGAATCGAGGCGCCGCCCAGGTCAAAGAAGTTGTCGTGCACGCCGAACTTGTCGGTGCCCAGAACTTGCTTCCAGACTTCCCAGAGCAGCGTTTCGGTCGAGTTGCGCGGCGCGACGATCTCGCGCTGTGCCGCATTGGCATCGGCACTCGGTTCCGGCAAGCGCTTGCGATCCACCTTGCCATAACCGGTGAGCGGAAACGACTCGAGCGGCATGATTGCCGCCGGCAGCATGTAATGAGGCAGGCGCTCGCGCAGGAAAGCGCGTACTTCGCCGATCGGAAAATCGGCGACGCTCCTGGGCACGACATAGGCGGCCAGCGCCGGCTGGCCGTTGTCCTGGCGGGCGAGCACGACGGCATCGGTGACGGCCGGATGCCGCCGCAAGACTTCCTGTATTTCTTCCAGCTCGACGCGATAACCGCGAATCTTGATCTGATGGTCTGTGCGGCCCAGGAACTCCAGTTCGCCGCATGGGTTCCAGCGCACCAGATCGCCGGTCCGGTACATGACGGCATCGTCGGACGCATCGAATGGATTGGGGACGAAGCGCTCCGCCGTCAGCTCGGGCTGATTGAGGTAGCCGGCGGCAATGGTCGGCCCGGCCACGCACAACTCGCCGGCCACGCCGATCGGCACCGGTTGCAGCCGGCGATCGACAACGTAGACGCGCACGTTGGGAATCGGCTTGCCGATCGTGGGTGGCTTGCCGTCGAAATCCTTCACCTCCTTGCAGGTGGCCCAGACCGTTGTTTCGGTGGGACCATAGAGGTTGAAGAAGCGCCGACCCTTTGACCAGGCCGCCGCCAGCTCCGCTGGACATGCTTCGCCGGCGACCTGAACATTGCGAACGGACGGCAACGCGTCGGGGGGCAGCGCCGCCAGCGCCGATGGCGGCAGGACGGCGGCAGTTATCTGCTTGTCGGCAAACAGCTTCACCAGTCCGGGACCGGGCAGCGTGGACGCCTGTGTCCCCATCACCAGGCTGGCGCCCGCCGTCAAGGCCTGCGTGGTCTCGAACACCGAGGCATCGAAGCTGAACGATGCAAATTGCAGCAACCGATCTGCGGCAGCAAGGCCAAGCTCACGCAAGGACCGCGACATGGCGCACAGTCCACGATGCCGCAGCAGCGTCCCCTTGGGTTGCCCGGTTGAGCCTGAGGTGTAAATGATGTACGCGATGTCGTCCGCCGACCGGCTCAGATCGAGATTCTCAGCCGCAAGTTTGCTAATCGCATCCCAGTCGCTGGGCAACATGACGGTCGGCAAGGACAGTTCCGGGACCTGCTGTGGCGCGATCAGCACGGCCGGCTGCGCATCGTGCACCATGCCCGCCAGGCGCTTTGGCGGATACGCCGGATCGAGAAACATGTAGGCGGCGCCGGCCTTCCAGGCGGCCACGATGGCGACGATGATGTCCGGTCCGCGCGGCAAGCTGATGGCGACTCTGTCGCCGCGCTTCGTGCCCAGCCCCTGCAGATGCCGGGCCAGTTGATTGGCGCGGCGGTTCAGCTCGCCATAGGTGATCGTCCGATCCTCGAACAGGATGGCCGGCGCTGCCGGCGATTCGCTGACGCGCTTCTCGAAAAGATCGTGCCAGCAGCCGTCCGGATACTCTGTCCGGGTCTGATTCCAGTCCACCAGCATTTGCTGGCGCTCGGCGGCGTTCAGGATCGGAATCTGGCTTAATGGCAGGTCAGGCCGAGCCAGGACCTCGTCGAGCAGGGTGTCAAAGTGGCCCGCCATGCGCTGAATCGTCTCGGCGTCGAACAGGTCGGAGTTGTAGCGGTAGCTGGCAGTGAGCGTGTCGCCGATCTCGAAGACGATGAAGGTAAGATCGAACGGCGCGCCGCGCTGCTCCATGAGCAGCGGCTCCATCTTCAGCGCCTTGCCGTTCAGCTCGGCGCCATTGCCGGACGAGGCGTCCAGCTCGCGCGGCTTGTCCCAGATGAACACCGTCTGGAAGATCGGCGACCGGCTCGGATCGCGCTGCGGCTGCAACTTCTTGACAAGCAAGCCGAACGGGAAGTCCTGGTGATCCAGCGCCTGATGCACCTGATCGCGCGTTCGCTCCAGCAGTTGCTCGAAAGACAGATCACTGGAGAAATCGGCCCGGAGCACAACCTGATTGAGGAAATAGCCGACGAGCCGCTCCCACTCGGGCCTGCCACGGTCAGCGACCGCAGTACCGACCAGCAAGTCGTCTTGCCCGGTAAGCCGGTGCAGCATGAGCTGATAGACCGAGAGCATCGCAATGAAAGGCGTAACGTGTCGCTCTTTCACCAGGGCTCGCAGTTTCCTGGCAGCGTCAGGCTTGATCGGCCGGGAGTAGGCGGTGCCGTTGTAAGTCTGCACGGGCGGGCGCGGGCGGTCCGTCGGCAGGCTCAGCACCGGCAATTCGCCGCCGAGCACCTGCTGCCAGTAGGCCAGCGCTTTCTGGCCGCGCTGTCCATGCACTGACACCGTCTGCCATCGTACGAAGTCGGCGAACTGCCCGGTGACGGCCGGCAAGGCGGCTTTTCTACCGGCACGCTCCGCGTGATAGAGCTCTTTCAGCTCCTGCACGAGCAGGTCCGCGGACCAGAGGTCGGCGATGATATGATGAAACACCAGCAGCAGGACATAGTCGCTGGCCGATTTCTTGAAGAGCTCGATGCGCAAGGCCGGCCCGCGTTCCAGGTCGAACGGCTCGTCGGCCCGCTTGCGGGCGAAATCCAGCAGCCGCTCGTCAGACCAGCCGGCCGTGTCGGTGATCGGGATGGGGATTTCGAGGCGCTCCTCGATCACCTGCGCTGGCTTGTTGTCCGGCGCGATGAAGCGGGTCCGCAGCGCGTCGTGGCGTTGCGTCAGGGCCTGACAGGCACGAACGAATGCGTTGTAGTCGAGAGCGCCCGGGATGCGCACCGCATAGAGAAAATTGTAGGCGGGACTCTTGGGCGCGAGCTGGTGTACAAACCAGAGCGATTGCTGCCCGTAGGAGAGCGGGATGGGGCCGCGAGCGTTGCCGTCACGCAGGCTCAGGAGATTTTTCAATAGCTCCCGCTTATCCTCGACGGAGAGCGTCTCCAGCCGTTGCGCTTCTGTCATGATGCTCCTCAAGGCACTCTGGTCGCAGCGCTCCTCAGCGCGGCTCCCTGGCGCGATTCCTTGATGCCCTTGATGCGAACGCGGGCGCGCTCTGGCTCGGGCTCAGTCCCTTGAGGTGCGTCCAGAACCGGCTATTTCGGGCGACAACGGGCGGGCCGCTGACAGGCCCTAGATCGCCGTGCGAGACTACCAATTATACAGCGGCGCGAGGCGTTTGAAAGTTGAACCGCCGCTTCGCGCATTTTTCCCCAGAATCTTCAGTCGTTACGATTTGCCGCCTAGCCATTTTCATCGGTTCCGTGGCTCGCCATACATTGCGCGTAATCGGCAGGCTCTGCAAAGGCCGGCAATTCTTTTCCATTTATCCCATTTAACCAGAATCACGCAATTTGACTTTATTGATTCGGCTTACTTTTTCCAGTCCCTGTGCCGCGCACGAATAGTTAGCATACTCCGCATATAAGAAGAAAAACTCCCCATGCCAATTTGGTGGCCGACCTTGACCCGCCAGGGGGCAAGGGCATAGGATTCCAGCGCTTGTCGGTGACTCTGGCTTTCGAGCCGGAGTCTTCGCCGCATCGTCAGCCCGGTCGTTCTTCGTGGTTGACCAATAACGAGGTATCCAAATGCTACGCAGCTTATCTCTTGGCGTTTTTGGCATGGTCATCGGTGTCGGCATGCTGATGCTCGTGGATCAGCGGGCGGAACCACAGCAGACCGGACCGATCGACGTGAAGCCCCAGCCTGTCGCACGGATTCCAGTGGGCACGGTCATCGGCGCCCAACCGCCAGCCGGCTGGAGCCACCTGATCTTGATCGCGACCCCCACGCTCACCGAACAGGCCTTGAAGGCGGCGCCGAAGCACGCGGAAACCGCCATCTTCTATGCGCGCATGTTCAAGTTTACCGTTCTGGCCGACGTGGCCAGCACGACCGTGGGCAACCGGCCAACCTACTACCTCAACAAGGTCGCGCGCGGCTTCGCCACGACCGTCAAGGGCCAGGAGACCATCGTCAGCCGCCAGAATACGCTCGGCGCCAACCTTGGATTCTTCGGCAAGATGATTCTTGATGAGAACGAGCGCATCCTCGACAACGACTTCCGGCAAGTGGCGCGCACCAGCAACATGATGATTCTGGACGCCCAAGCCGTCGTGCTGCGTGACAAGTCGCACCTCAAGATGATCATGCGTCACGCGATCGTTGTGGACCCGCAAAACGGACGGCTGCAATCGTTCATCTGGCTGCTGGACAAGGATTATCAGGCGGCCGAGGCGGTCATCCAGGCGTTGCCGCCGAGTTTCCATGAGCAACGCTGGCTCAGCATCCTGCCGGACAAATTTGGCCCGCTCGGCGTCCCCAGCCGTGATGCCTTCGCGTTGCGGCAAACTCCGCAAGGCAAGGCCATCAGCTATAACGAGGATCTCCGTCGCGTCGCCACGATTCCTACTTTCACTGCCGAAAACGTGCCGCAAACCGAGCGCGTCCTTCTGCACGTGGCCCGCTGGGTGGCCAACTCAAAGTGAGACGCTGCTCGGGTGCGCGCAGGCTGGACCGAGTGCTGACCCTGGCCGTTGCGGGAGGATTGGCCATGCGCGGCTTGTTCACTGCCTGCGTGTTGATTCTTGGTTCCCCTCATGCCGACACGCAAGAATCGGACGCGCGCGTCACGGCCAAGGAATTGCGGGCGCTTCTGGAAGAATCCCGTGCCCGGCATGACGTGCCCGCGCTGGCGGCGGGATTCATTCGAGGAGAGGAGGAGCCGCGCGTGGCCGTCGTCGGGGTTCGCAAGCGCGGCGCCGAGAATCCAGCCACGCCAAACGACCACTGGCACCTTGGCTCCAACAGCAAGCCGATCACGGCCCTGCTGGTCGCTCTGCTCATCGACCTGGGCGTGCTCGACTGGGACACATGCCTTGAGCAGATCTTTCCCGACGACGCCGCTGACTGGGACGCCGGCCTGAAGAAGATCACGCCAGCGCATCTACTGACCCACACCTCCGGTCTGCCTGCCAACTGGCCACGCGGCTGGTTCCTGATCGGCGGCAAAGGGGCGCCTGCCGAGCAACGGAAAGTAGTCGTGAAGAACCTGGGCACGCTTGAACTGGAGAAACAACCTGGTGAGGCGTATCAGTACTCCAACCTGGGCTACGTGTTGCTCGGGGCGATTCTCGACGCGCGTGGCAAGGCTTCCTGGGAAGAGCAAATTGGGAAGAGAGTATTCCGGCCGCTCGGCATCAAGAACTGGGGCTTGGGGCCTGTCGGCAACAAGCAGGCTGTCGTGCCCTGGCCGCACCATGCGAGCGGGAAACCGGTAGACCCTGACGGTGTGATGGACAACCCGCCGGTCATGAATTCGGCCGGGCGAATCCACATGTCGGTTGCCGACTACAATCGCTTCCTTGCCGAGACACTGAAACTGGCCCGCGGCCAAAAGGGACTGCTCAAGCCGGCCACGGCCAAGAAGCTGTTCACCAATCCCTATCCGGCCAGTCCTCACAGCCTCAGTGGCTGGCTCGGCTTCCGCAAAGAGCCGGGCGACAAAGGTCTCATGCTGGGACACGACGGCAGCAACAGCCTCAATTATGCAACCGCCATCGTCGTGCCGGATCAGAACCTGGCAATTTGCGTGTTCACCAATCAGGGCACTCCTGGGGGACCAGGCCAAAACGCCTGCCGTGAAGTTGTCAAGAGACTGGCGCCGAAGAATCGCTGATCATCCTCGGCTCCAGCGACTGGCACGATGACTCGATGCAGATTATCGCCAAGTCGCCACCCACGTCTCCCAGCTCAGCGGCGCAATCGGCTTCTCGTTGACGCGTGCCACACCTGCCAGCCGATAGAATCCATCCAGTGCCGAGTTCATGGCGTCACGCTGACCCGCTGAAAGCTGTTCGAACCAGGCGATACTGTCCAGCCGCGCGACCAGCGTGCCGGCACGGTCGTCGATGAACATGCGCAGGCAATCATCCGGCAGATCCGGGCAGCACAGTTCCAGGCAGATGCGGTTGGTCGCAAGACGAATGGCGACAAGCTCGATTGACAGGCCTTGCCAGCTGGAGCATTGCCGCAGGATTGCCAGCAACTCCCGCTCCACGAAGCGGCGGACCTCAGTCTCGACGTGGTGCAAGCCCTCATGAGCGCGTCGCGCCGCCCGACGGCGTCCCTTGCGTCGCGCCTTGCGCAGGCGTGCGAAGAGCTTGGGCACTGTACCGGAATGGAAGCCGCGACGTAGCAGCCGCGTCACCGTCTCGCCATGTGCGCCGACGATGACCGGGCTCAGGTCGCGCGGGCGGTTGCTGCGATAAAGCCGCCAGTTCTCCTTGAGCTCCCATACCAGGAAGCCGAAGATGCCGGGAATGCCGGCAACGATCAACCCCGCCAGACCGAAAGCCGTCGGCCTCTCCATGCTGAACGTCACATGGAAAAAGTCCCTGAGCAGAGGAATGAACGGCAGCAACAGCTTGTGCGACACCGTCACCACCGGAAAGTGCTTGATCGGATTGATTTGCGGCTCGATCAGCAAGGTGAGGCAAAAGCGCACGACATAGGTGACAAACCGCCAAACCGGGCCGAGCGCGACCTTGAGCGCAAACGTGAACCGGCTTTCGCCACTCTTGAACCGGAACCACTCGTCGATGGAATAGAGGATGCGCTCGACAAGATCCAGCAGATTCCGGAAAGAGTCCATCACAAAGCGAAACACATTGGGCAGCAGGCTGGTGCGGAGGCGCTGCCAGTTGTGCGCCAGCCAGTCCACGACCCATTCTTCGAGGTCGCGGCCCAGGCGCGAATTCAGCAGCAACAAACTGAAGGCAAAGACCGCTCCCGTGACCGGCACCACGACTTCCCATGATGGATCCGCCCACCAGCAAACGGCCAGCGTGAGCGCCCCGATGACGAACGGCTTGGCCAGCCAGCGATTGAAGAAGCGCACAGGCCAGCTTGTGACCAGCCAGCGCACCGCCGCCAGCCGGGAGACCGATACCGGCATGTCCACGAAGACTTTTTTCAGCCAGCCGCCGAGGCGCGACAGCAACCGTAACGTGCCGGTGCGGAACGCCGGCCAGTTCAAGATGCCGAGCAAGAACGTCCCGAGTAGGCCGACATTGACCGGCGTGGACAGATGAGAGTGGATGCCGAGAATGTGCAGCAAGTGACTCAAGCCGTCGAGAGCGACGAAGGCGCCGCCGAATGGCAAGGCCGCGAACTGCGTCAGGAAACGACCGACGCGCGTGCCGAAGGCCAGCGAGCTGAAGCGTTGTAGCCAGCGGCGATAGATCTCGCCGCGCCGGTACACGCCGTCCAGCAGCACGGCCAGCCGGCGATTGAGCCGGATCAGCTTGTCGCCCAGTAGGAACTCGCCCGGCCCGGCCAGGTCGGGCAACTTGAGCTGGTTGCGCGACAGGGCATCGCGCAGGTCGCTGATGTTCACGAAGCCGCGCTCGGTGACGCGGTCCAGCAGTTCCTCGATCAGCTTGTCGTGAGCAATGCGCTCGGGCAGATTCTCAGGCTGAAGGTTCACGTCGCGAAGCGCCTGGGCCACAACCGGTCGGAAGCGCTGTCGCAGCTTGTGTTCCATCCGCCTCAATGCATCGTCCAGAAGTTGCCGCAACAGCTGGCGCTCAGCATCGGCGAGGCTCAGTGCCGGCAAACGATGCTCTGCCCGAAGCAAGTGCCGGAAGCGGAGCACCTCGCGATGCGCCGGCATGGGCCGCGTAATCCCCAGTTTACCCAGCGACAGCGCCCACTCCACCAGGTCCGATGAATAGATCTCGCGTTCATGGTCGATGCAGACTTTCTGCAGATCGTAAAGCAAACGCGCCTCGACGCTGCGGAAACCGGCGGCGATGCGCGGCAGCAAGGCGGACAGGGCATGCCGCCACTGGTCCAGCGCGTCGCCGTTCAAGTCAAGCGCCGGCCGCAGTCGATCGACCAGAAGATCGATGTCGGCACGGGCCTCGGCAAGTGCGTGTTCGGCATTGTCGGTGGATGTCAAGGAGACCGCGCGGCAGCGCAGGATGGCGGCACGCACGACGTTGCCGCGGCCGCGTGCATGCTCGGCTGCTGCCGTCAGCGTGCGAAAAGCCGCCTCTTGCAGCGGCGCCGCCAGCCCCGCGCTGGCTGCCGCAAGCGGCGGCGGCGGTTCCGCGGGCGGGGCCACGCCGTCTTCCAGCCGGCATGCTGCCAGCAAGCCCGCCACGTCGATGTCCTCGGCCAGCAATGCTTCGACGTCGTCGGGCCTGCCGATGGCCGGGAAGTAGTCACCAACCAGTTCCGGCGCGAAATGCCGCAACTCGAGGAACAGCGCCGCAAACTCGATGACGACCGTGACCCGATCACGCGGCGGCAGCAGAAAGTTCTCTTGCGCCAGCACGCTTTCGATCTCCTCGAACTCCGTCAGGCCCACCTGTTCGATACGCTCGTTCCCCTCCGGCGTTCCCAGCTTGCCTCGTTGATGCAGCTCATCGAAGGCAACATGGACGCAGGCGTGGAACAGGAGCCGCTGACAATCGCGAAGAAGTGCTTGCTCGCTGCGGCCGATTCGCTCATCGGCCTTTGGCCGGCGCAGCAATATTACGATTGGCGGCCAGGGGCCATCGGCCGGCATGCCCAGTTCGGCTGGCGCCACCATCTCGGCGAGGTCGGCGCCGCTGATGACATAACTCTTGTGATGTGGAACGCGCAGGCCGATGCCGGGAGGATGGGCGTGGCTCTTGATGACGCGGCGCAGGATGCGTTCCGGTACAAGGAAAGCGGGCGGGTCGGCGGCCCGCAAGCGCCGCTCCAGGTCGGTGTGCTCGATGGCCCGCGCCGGCTCGGTGAGATGCTTGGTGTCAGGGAGCATCAAAAGCCACGATAACGCAGGTGACGTTGTCCTTCGAGCCGCGCTCCAGGGCCAGCTTGACGAGGACCTCCGCCCACTCCTGCGGATTGGGATGGGCCTGCCCGCCCAGCGCCAGATCGTCGTCGGTCACGTGGTTGGTGAGGCCGTCGCTGGCGAGCAGCAAGCGATCGCCCACGTGCGGCGTGAAAGGCTTGACCTCCGCGCTCTCGGTCAGTCCGGCGCAGCCAAGAAACTTGTGCAGGACGTGCTGGTACGGGCTGTGGCGAGCTTCTTCCTGCGTGAGGGCCCCGCTGGCAACCAGAGCCTGGGCCACGGAATGATCGACGGTGAGCTGCTCGACCTGACCGTCGCGAATGAGATAAGCCCGGCTGTCGCCGAGTCCGGCGACGTAGACCTGGTTGTCGTCTTCGAGAGCGAGCACGGCGGTGGTGCCCATGCGGCGGCCGGCGGGCTGGTTCTTGCCCGCGGACACAATGGCGTCGTTGGCCTCTTCCAGAGCACGCTTGACCGCGTCGCAGGCGGCGTCCTTGGCGGCCAGGCGATCACTCACCACGCGCGGAATGATGTCTGCCGCCATGGCGCTGGCCTGCTCGCCACGATCCTGCCCACCCATGCCGTCGGCGACGAGAAAGATCTTGCGCTCCAGGTCTGCGACGAAGTTGTCTTCGTTGTTGGGACGCAAGCCCTGAGCCGACACTTTGCCAACGCGCATGATTACATCAGACATGGCTTCACTTGAACTGGGACGAGTCACGGCCCCCGTCACGGAGCGCGCAAGGGACCTATTCCATTGTACCCGCCTTTATACAAAGCAGCCACGCCCGGAGGCAAATGTAGCACGCGAACTTTTCCGGAAATGCCGGTTGTGCGCATTGAATCGTGGCGAACGGGGAGCATTCGCCACCGCCGTGCGGGAAAGCAGGCGGCGTCGCTATTCCGGTCGCTTACATTACTTTCCCGGCTGCCAGGTTGGTTTGCCCGTAAACCGCCGCCGCAGCATAATACTCCATCATGAACCGCGACGCCGCCTGGCAACTGCTGTTGGAATACACGAAGAGCGCTAGCCTCATCAAGCACATGCTGGCCGTCGAGGCGGCGATGCGCGCCTACGCCCGCAAACTCGGGCAGGATGACGAGCGCTGGGGCATCGTCGGCTTGCTGCACGATTTCGATTACGAGCGCTGGCCCGATCCGCCGGACCATCCGCTCCAGGGGAGCGCGATCCTCAAGGAACGTGGCTATCCCGACGACGTGATCTACGCGATCTGCTCTCACGCGGACTACCTGGCCGATCGATTCCCGCGCGTGAACCCGACGGACAAGGCCCTGTACGCTTGCGACGAGATTACGGGGCTGGTCACGGCCACGGCGCTATTGCGGCCCAGCGGCATCACCGACCTGACGGCTGCCAGCGTGAAGAAGAAGATGAAGTCGAAGGGCTTCGCCCGCGGCGTCAATCGCGACGATCTTGTCCGCGGCGCGGCCGACTTCGGCGTCGATCTCACCGAGCATATCCAGTTCGTCATCGACGCCATGAAGGGCATTGCCAGTGAACTGGAGTTACTGCAAGGGGAGGCACGAGAGAGCACTTCATGAACGTAGACATCGGTCAACGAACGCACCGTCCGCCGCTTCCCAAACAATCGAGGCACCAATGATAGGCTCCATCGTCTCCATCTGGCGTTACCCGGTCAAGTCGATGCAGGGCGAGGAACTGAATGCTGCTGCCATGACGGACCGAGGCTTGCTTGGCGATCGTGCCTTTGCCCTGGTGGATGCTGCGGACGGGAAGGTCGCCAGTGCCAAGAACCCGCGGAAATGGCCGAACCTGTTCGAGTTTCGCGCCCGCTATCGCGACCTGCCGCACGCTGGCAAGCCGTTGCCGGCTGTGCGCTTTACGTTGCCGGATGGCGTCGAGGTTGACAGCGACGCCCCGGACATCAACCAGATTCTCTCCCGGACAGTGGGCCGGCCGGCGACTCTCGAGTCCAGGCCGCCGCCGGCGCCTGCGCTGGAGGAATACTGGCCGGATCTCGACGGCCTGCCGCACCGCGACGCCGTCACCGATGAAAAGATGCCGGGAGGAGCGTTTTTCGATCTCGCGGCCGTGCACGTGCTGACGACGGCAACCCTGGAGCGCCTGCGCGAACTCGAACCGGCCGCACGCTTCGAGGTGCGCCGCTTTCGGCCCAATATCGTCATCGCGCCGGCGACAGGCGGCTGCGACTTTCTGGAAAACGCCTGGCTGGGTAGAACGATAGGGCTCGGCGAGGCCGCGCGTCTGGAGATCACCGGGGCGTGTCCACGCTGCGTGATGACGACGCTGGCCCAGTACGACCTGCCGCGTGACCCAGCCGTCCTGCGCAGCGCCGTCCAGCACAACCAGGGCAACGTCGGCATCTATGCTCGCGTCACCGCCTCGGGCATCATTCGCCGCGGCGATCCGGTGAGGCTGGAATGACTTCGAGAGGCAGTCGATCAGCGCCGCCGAGCGCCGGTGACGGCACCGACTCCGGAACCGACGCTGCGACTCGAACCGACTCCTCCGACTCCTCCGATGCCGCCTCCGAAGCTGCCTCCGCTGGAGATGCCCCCCTGTTGACCAGAGCCAGTCTGGCCGCCGCGGGACATTGTGCGCCCGCCGCTCGAACCTCCGAGGGTCATGAAATAACGTGACTGCGTCATGTAGCCCGAGCGAATTCCTGTGGCTGGCATGGCGATTTCCTTGCCGGCCATGGATGCGTCCTGCAGATTGCTGACGCCCTGCTGCAGCTGACCGATGGCAGCCTGCGCCGGGAATTGCGGCTCCACGAGCCCGTAGTAGTTGAGAAACAGCGGCACATCGTTGCGGAACAGGTTCAGGTAGGGGCTGAACATCGGCCGCGGCACGTACGTCTGCCGGTACAGCGGAAAGCCTGCCCGATACTGGGCGTGGCTGACGCCGGCCATGGCCAGACTCATGACCACAGACAGGACCCAGAGACCGGTTGCTCGTTTCATGGCCAGCACCTCGCTACCAATCGTGAATGGTTGTTTGGTATGTCCAGTGCGGAGAAGGCGAGGCTCCTGCCGAGTCGCAGAGCCTCGCCACCTCGCCCTCCCCAAACTGGCCCGATTACTTGAGTTCATTGGAACGGCCATTCAGATACTCAGTTCCTTGGCAAGCTTCCTCAGCGTTGGGCGTTCGAGGACATGTACGCGCTCGATCGCGCGATTCAGATCGGGGATGCTCAAAAGGGCCTGACGGGCCGCGGCCCGGTTGCCGAGTTGCAGATGAACCTGGGCCAGGTGCAGAAACTTCGTAGCATTCGGCTTGTCTGCGATGGCCGCCTGCAGATCGGCCAGCGCCAGCGCGAGCTGATCACTTTTGAGGTAGACCAGCGCCCGGGTGTCGAGCAGTTCCGCCGCGGGTCCGACCTGACGGATAACGCCCTGGATGAGTTCCAGCGGTTCGCTGCCGGCGCCCCCCTTCAGGGCCAGGAGGTAGGCCAGGTTGTTGCCGGCCATGACGCTGTCCTTGCTGAGTGCCAGTGCCTTGCGATAGCCGGCAATCGCCTGGTCGATTCGACCCTGATAGTCGCGCAGGCTGGCCAGGATAAGGGGAAGCGCCGGCAGACTGGGATGTTTGGCCTCGGCGCGGGCGATCGCCATTTCAGCTCGCGGTTGATGATCCTCGCTTGCCTGGCCAGACTGGATGATGACCAGGCAGGTCTCGGCCACGGCCTCGGGCTTGCAGGTCGCCCACGCCTTGTCGCAAACGTCCAGTGCTTCGGCGACGCGTCTGTGACGACCCAGAAATCGGGCCAGGGGCAGGACGCTTTCAGATACCTTGGAACTCGTCGCCAGGGTGCGGAAGACCTTTTCCGCCTCCGCCGGCTGACCCAGTTCTTCAAGCAAGAGGCCGGCGGGAGCCAGCGTCGCGCCTTTTTCCTGAACGTAGCTGGTGAGCAATTCCGTGGCGGCATCGACTCTCTGCCTCGCTTTGAGGAGGCGTGCCTGCAACTCCACGGCTTCGAACACCCTGGGCCCGGGCCTGACCTGCTTCACGAGCTTGTCCAGCCACGACTGGGCCTGATCCAGTTTCCCCTGGCGCAGCAGGCCGCGCACGTAATAGGCGACGTAGGCAGGTTTTTCCTGCTGGCGCAGGATCGCCAGCATCTGACCCTGGACCTGGTCCCAGCTGCCATACGTCTCGTACAGTTGCGCGAGCAGGAAGCGGGCATCGAGTCCAAGGGCGGCGTCGCGCGGCGACAGGGTCTCGAAAAGCTGGATGGCTTGCCGGCCATGGCCCGGCTGGCTCGCCAGCACCAACGCCTTGGCCTGCAGGTCTTCTGACGCCGCGCCATTCCTGAGGTTTTCTTCCACCAGCGCCATGGCCTTCTTGAATTTTTGATAATTGCCTCTGTAGGCGAGGCTCAGGGCCAGGCTGCGGCGTGCCCAGCGAACGAGGGCATCCGGCATCTTGGAATCGATAATGTTCTGCAACACCGCGCCGGCCCGGTCTTGCTTGCCGTGCCGCAGGTAGAAGCTTGCCACGTTGCGCAGCACGAGCGGATCACCTGGCTGGGCGGCCAGCGCTTGCTCATAGAGCTTTTCGGCCTGCTCCACACGGTCGAGCGCTTCGTGGCAAGGTGCCAGTGCCATGGGCTTCTGCCGCTCCGGCAATTTCCGCTCGGCCCGCGCCAGCTCATTATCGGCCTTCTTGACATCGTGCCTGGCCAGGAACAGAATGAGTGTCACCCAGGTGTCAGCAATATCGCCTCTGAGTTCCACCGCCTTGCGCAGGGCCCGCTCGGCTTCGTCTGGTTGCGCCGCGGCCCAGGCCATCTGGCCCAGCCACAGGTACTCGCGATGGTCCGTTGATTCCTTGGCGACACTCTTGCGGGCGATCTGCAAGGCGCGCTGGCGGCCCAGCATGCCGTCCTGGCCCGTTTCCCTGTCAAAGAGGAACGATTCCGCTGCCAGCCGGCCCCGCTCCGGACTGGTCAGCGCTGCCTCGGGCAGGTCCTTGATCAGGGCATGCGCTTCCGAGTAGCGCTGGTGCTCGAAGAGAAGCTGCAGCATTCTCCGGTAAACCGACAGCTGCTTCACTCCCATGGCGAGGGCAGCCTGGTACTTTTCCAGGGCCTTGTCCGTGCGCTTCTCCTGCTCGTACACCTCGGCCTCGAAGAGGGGCACGCGCGACCACGACGGCCGCAGAGCGGCCGCCGTCGCCAGGCGCTGGTGGGCCTCGGCGCAGGCCTTCGTGTCGCCGTCGCGGGCGCGTGCCAGGCACAGCACCGCCTCGCCATACGCCGTCCAGGCGCCGCTTCCTTCCAGCTCCTCGATTTCCCTGAGGACTCGCTCCGCTCGCTTCCGGTCTTTTTTCTTGTAGGCAAGCTCGCATAGCAGGCAGCGGACGTTGAAATGGCTGGGCTGGCGCGCGGCCACGGATTCTGCCAGCCGGGCCGCGGTATCATAGTCGCGCAACAAGTAATGCGCCTCAGCCAAGGCGATGCGCAAGAGATCGCCCTCGCTCTCCGAATAGGCGGACAGTCGGGATTCCATGCGGATCAGGTGCGGCTGAGCGTCCTGCTTCTCCTTCCCCGCCCAGTCGCGCGTCCGGGCCAGATCCCATTCGATGCGCCGGCCGGCCAGCTTTTCGGCCAAGTCCAGAAGTGCCGGAATGCCGGCTGCCTTGCCGTCGCTCTCGGCAATTCCGGCCAGGAAGAGCCAGGGCCCGACCTTCTTCGGCTCCCGATCGCGCTCGGCTTCCGCGACCTGTCGAGCCTCGGCCGATCTCTGCCGCGCCAGCAACAGATTGGCCCGCAATAGCCGCACCTCAGTCAAGTCCTGCGTTTCCTTCGGCAGGTCGGCAAGGACCTGTTCCATCTCCGTCCAGTTCCGCTCTCCCACCGGCAGCCGCAGGGTGCGTGCGAACAGGACGCGCGCAAACTCAAGCCTTAGCTCGGGAGCCTGGGTCAACAGCTTGCGGTATTCCGCGATCGCCTTGTCCCACTTGCCCAGCGCGGCCAGGCTGGCGGCCATGCCCCGCCGCGCCGGCAGCATGTGGGCATCATCGGCGAGGGCACTGTGGTACGCCAGCAGCCGTTGATCCGAGTTTCCCATATGCTCGTGGCACTCCGCCAGCGCCAGCCAGACAGGCTTGACGAGCCAGGTCGGGGTCAGGCGGTTGCCGCGGACTTGCTCCAGCATCTGCCGGGCCTTGCCCCAGGCGTTCTTCCGCATCAGCTGCTGGGCTTCGAGGTACACAACCTCCGGCAACTTCCCTGGCTTGCCTAGCTGGGCTATGGCCGTGCTGGCCTGTTCGTCAGCGCCGGCATCGATCAGGAGTTTGGCCAGTTCCCACAGGAGGGCGCGCTCCTCGGGCCACGGATTCAGGAAGGGCTGCAAGATTTGCCGGGCCTTCTTGCTCCGGCCATTCCGCAACTCCAGCCGGGCTGTTGCCAGGGACATGCGCAGATCCCCGGGAAACTGCTGCTGACCTCGCTCCAGGTACGCGCGTGCCTGCGCCGTGTTGCCGAGGACGCGGGCCAGGTCGGACGCCAGCAAGAACAACTCCGGATCCTGGACCGTTGCGGTGCGCAGCGCTTCTTGCACATGGCGGTCGGCCTGCTTCCACAGGCCGAAGTGCTGATAATAGCGGACAGCGGCCAGCTGCGCCGGCAGGGCGCCCTGGTTCGCCGCCACCATCACCTCGACAACCTCGTCCGCATCTTCCGCCTTGTTGAGCTTGTCGCGCAACAGAAACGCGTACTGCACGCTCAGCGTGTGATCCCTCTTGGCATGCTGAAAGGCCCTATCGAAGGTGTCGGCAGCCTTCTGGTAGTCCTTGGCGCCGACCTCGCACTGGGCCTTGAGTCGCAGCAACTCGACGTCATTGGGCGCCACGGTCAGTAACTCCGCCAGCCGGACGCGCGCCTCGGCAAATCGACCCAGCTGCAAGGCCAGCCGGGCCACTTCGCGACGGATGTCCTGCCGATCGGGGCTGCGACGCAAGGCGTGCTCGAGGATTCGAAACGCATCGGCCCTGGCCCGGAAGCTGTTGTGGGCCAGCTTGTTCAGCAACAGTCCATACTTCGCCAGCACATCCGCATCGGCTGGATCGAAGCCCAGGTACTGTCGCAAGTAATCGGCCGCCTGTCTGTCGTTTCCCTGCGATTCTTCATGCGCGGCCTGTTCGAGCAGTCCGCCGGCGTTGCGCTTGACCTGAAAGGCATGCAAGAAATGGATGCCCCCGCCCAGAAGCAGCAGCGCGAGGGACAGAATCAGCAACGCCTTGCCGTTCAATCGCTTCTTGTGGCGTGCTTTCATGGAATCACTGCCGAAGGAGAGTCGTGAGGGCGGTCGCCCGTGCGGAGGGCAAGCTTGCCTGTTCGCTGTGACCGAGATGTCGTTGCGCTTCTGGTAGGAATTGACGCAGGAAGGTCATGGCCGGATCCGTTTCCAGGGGCTCCTCGACATTTTCCATGCGATGGATGACATAGAGCTTGTAGAGGGCAGGATAGCGGGCCAGGCTGAAGCGGGCGTTGTCAGGAGCCATCCAGCGGCCATCGCCGTTCCAGGACCAGAAAATCCGTAGCGCTTCTGGAACCGCGGCCCGCGGCTTGTGAAACTTGCCAACCTTGAAATCGACCGGTCCGGGCAGCGAGGCCACTTCCAGCTTGTGGGACAGCGCCGGTCCATCCTGGCTGAAGCCCGCTCCCGGATAGCAGACCTCCGGCGTATGCAATGACGTGGGTCCGGCACGGCCGCACACCAGCAACAGCGACAGCTGCTGGCCCGTCACACGATGGACATAGCGTCTCACCAGGTAGCCGTCGATCTCGCCCTTGGCGACTTGCCGGGCATCGAGTTCGCGTTCCTCGCCGCGCCAGTCGCCGACATGCAGCGGGACGCTCTTGAGTCGCTCCGCCGCCAGGCGGACGGCCGCGGATGCCTGCCAGCGATGCGTCCAGCGCCCTTCGACGACGCCGTAGCCGGCTACCAGCCCGATCGCCAGCAATAGTGGAAGCAAGCGCATGGATCAACCCGTTGCCTTTCCGCCGGTCATGGTCGCGCTGCTTGCCCGGGCCATCATGGTCTCTTTCGCCGCCATCCTCGGCAAGGCGGTCCTCGTCAACGTGCCAGGGATCCTCACGATTTCCGGATCCCGGACAGGAAGATCCACCACCAGCCAGGCGAACAGCCGCATTTCCGCCCACAGCATTGCCAGGGCCAGCGGCATCATCAGCCAGCCGAACAGGTCGTGAAAGACGTAATCCGCCCACGCGCTGCTGACCGTCTTGTGCAGCACTGCCGTGACCACGATGCGAATGATGTTCGCCGCCAGGGCGATCGGTATGGAACTGGCGAAGATCAACGCCTTCTCGCCCCATGGTCTGTCCACGACCAGACACACCGCGGTCGACAGGGCGAAGAAGATCATCAGCATGCTCAGCCCGCTGCAAGCCTCGACCACGCCGATGCGGACCGGCCCCATGCAAATGACGTTGCCTTCGGAGAAAGCCGCCACGCCCAGCGTTTGCAGGATGTACGTGCTTGCCAGCGTGGCCACGCGCTGCAGTGGATAGGCCAGCCCCGTCTCGATGCGGTGCGGCAACGGCAGCATGAAGATCAGGAAGGCAATTGCCGGCCAGGACCAGTGCAACGCCCGCCAGCCCCCCGCGAGCAGGCACGCCCCCGCCAGGCATGGCAGCAACGCGAGGCCCTGAAGCCAGTCAAGATAGATGTAAGTTCCGAAAAACCGCAGTGCCAGCCCGCCAGCAAGGATCAGCAGGCCCCAGCCAGTCGGCTGCAAGGCGGCCAGCAGGTCGCGTCGCCGCCACAGCAGGTACAGCGAAAATAACGGCACCGCGTAGCCATGCGAGTATTGCGAATCGGTCCGCCATCTCCCGGCCACGTCCAACAGCGTCGGCCAGTAGACCCACAACAGACCGACGCCAAGAACAAACGTTGCCAGCTTCCGCGGACAGCGGCCAAATGAGGCAGCGGCCAGCCAGAGCCGATCGGTCTTCAGAGTGGCGACGCTCATGACGGCACGGCAAGACTGCGGGGCGGATGTTCGGGCAACACGGCAAATCTCCGTAGATCAAATTTCATGCCGCCGGCGAGCGCAAAACGCGAGTCGTTTGATTTGTAGGGCAAATCGAGACTTGCAACGATGCCGCAATCATCGGCGCTGGTTGACATGTGTCACGGTTGGTTGACAGTTTGCCGTGGTTGGGAAGATTGTAGGCAGTGGATCCATCTTCTGGATCCGCTATCGAGTGAAAAGATAAGTCACGGGCGGGGCCGTGGCTCCAGGAAAATGTCGCAATCTAGCTCGATCGTATCCTGGTGGCTAATCGTAACATGCCCCTTGACGGAGGCGCCATGCTCTGGAGATCGCGGCAAGTGTAGTGCCAACTGCAGCAGGTTGTCCCGGTCGAAGCGGATGAGGACGGTATCGCTCTCTAGCTGCACTGTTGCGCCCTTGGCCAGGACGCCGCGCGATATGCCCTTGTCGCGCAGCAGAGCGCACTCCGCCGGTTTTTCCGGCAGCGACAGATCGTAGTGCAGATAGGGATAGGGCAACGGCTGGCCGTCGCCCGCTGTCATGCCCCAGTAGCCACGATAGCACTCAGGAATCAGATCCAACTCGGTCCTTTTTTTCACTTCGACGGGCACGGGAGCTTGCCGCGGCTGGTTTGTCGGTGCGCAAGCCACCGCAATCATGCCGGCGATGATTGGCGAAGACAGGCGTACGTTCACGCGGCCATCCTCATACGCCTTCGTCTGATCCACAGCAATCCACTGCCGGCGGCCAGCAGTGCGATGGTTGACGGCTCCGGACATGGCGTCAGATCGCTGTCCTTCTCGGCCGTCCAGTCGCCGAAGCCGCTATTCGCCAGCGCAGTCGCGATGGTGGTCATGTCGCCAGCAGTGGGCAGACCATCGCCATTCTTCTTCTTGAGCGATGTGATATCCCCCTTATCGCCGGTGGCCCATTCGTAGCCGGCGATGACGCTGAACTTCTTGTCGCCGAGTTCGACGATCAGCCACGTGTCAAACTTCGCTCCCACGACCGTGGGCGCATCACTGATGTGGTATTTCTTTGTCTGACCTGCCGTCGTGTTCTCGGTTTTTTCCTCTTCCGCGTTCCAGTACCATGGGAGGAAGTCATCGGTGGCCTTGCCGCCCTTTGTGGATTTATAACCTCCATAAACTGGATCGACGATTGGCGGCTTCAAAGCGTCGCCATCGAATTTCGGATTGGTGTCACTTGCAGTCAACGCGGTGACGACCTGGAACCAGTGAAACTTGAAACAATCCAGCAACGGCAGCACCGCTGCGTTCGTCGTGAAGAGCCCCTCCATCACGACATTGTCTTCGGTGCCCTTGGTGGTTGTGGCTGTGATCTTGCCAATGTCGGTCGACACGCCGCCGATTTTCAGCTTCACGGGATCGATTGTTATCGAGTCCGCGTGAACGCTGCCGACGACGGCCAGAATGACTGCGAGGGCCATGGTTGCGACAACGGCCAGCCTTTTCCGGTGCATGATCCTTCTCCAAGATTGAGAGTCGCGCGTGCATAAGCGCAACGGCTCCCACGGGGAGCCCAACGCGTCTCCGGTCCGATATGTCGCAGCGAAACGGTAAGTAGACTGGCATTTCCCGTGCCGGACATGGACCGAATTCGATCCTCGGCTGCTGCCCGCGAAAAACCAGGAAGACATGAAAACGTCTCGCCCAAGCAACTCCGTCGTAGCGGCGAAGTGTAAAGAAAACATGTCAAGGACGCTTGACACATCAGCTCAGGGTGAACGGTCGCCAACATCAGGGGTCGATGGCTGCTTCTTGCAAATCCGCGGCCATTCGCAAGCTGCGGAACCTGGTCAAAGCAAGCAAGGTTGTCCTGACTTGCCTAGGATAATGATTGAACAAATCGTTCGCGAAGTTCCGATAACGACAGCAGAGTGTGAAAACCCTTGGGTTTCTGGGTCAAAAAGGGTAAATCGCCATGCCATTCGCTCGTGCCTGCCGCCGCTTGCTTCTCAGGCTGGTGGTGCTTGCTTCCGTGGGCCTGACGGGGTGCCAGTTGATGAGCAAGCAAGTCGATCCGACCCTGCCCAATGAAAAGGCCAAGATCGCCCTGCCGCCCTATGTCATCGAGCCGCCCGACGTGCTGCAGATCAACGCCGTCCAGCTCGTTCCCAAGCCGCCGTACAAGATCAAGCCATTCGACGTGATCCTGGTGCAGTTTCCCTCGACCGGCGACATCTTGAAAAAGGAAGACCTGGAAGACCTGGACAAGGCTGGCCGCCGCATTGGCGCCAACTTCGTCGTCGAGCCGGAGGGATACGTGAACCTCGGGCCGGTTTATGGCAACGTGCCGGTTGCCGAGATGACCATCGACAAGGCCCGCGAGGCCGTCACCGAGCGCATCAAGATGTACACCAAGAAGGACCTTGTCGAGGCCGGCAAGGTCCGCGTGGAACTGGTGCAGAGCCGGGCCATGCAGCAGGTCCTGGGTGATCACCTGGTCCGGCTGGACGGCACGGTGGGCCTGGGTACCTAGGGCGGCGTCTTCGTGTCTGGGCTGACGCTGGACGAGGCCAAGAGGGCCATCGAAGGCCACCTGTCTCAGTTTGTCGTGAACCCGGAGATCTCGCTGGACGTGAGCGGCTTCAACAGCAAGGTCTACTACGTCATCTTCAGCGGCGGCGCTTATGGCGATCAGGTGATCCGCATACCGGCGACGGGCAACGAAACCGTGCTGGATGCCATCGGTCAGGTCTACGGCCTGTCCCAGGTCGCCTCGCGCTGCCATATCTGGATTGCCCGTCCCAGTCTCGGTCTCGAAGAGGGCGAGGATGCCATCTTGCCCGTGGACTGGAACGCGATCACGCGTCGCGGCTCGTCGGCCGCCAACTACGAGATTGTGCCAGGGGATCGTCTGTTCGTTGAAGCCCGGCCGATCATCTGCATTGACGAGAACATCGCCCTGTATTTGGCGCCCTTGCAGCGCCTGATGGGTGCGACGATTCTAGCCGTCGGAACCGGCAACGTCGTCAAATTCGCTGGCAGAGGAGGCGCAGGCGGACTGGGCGGGTTCGGTGGTGGCATTTGAGAGAAAGTCGTGTAGAATAACTCCACAGCAGGCCGACAACGGGTTCTGTACCGCTCAAAGCAATTCCCGAGGTGCTGACCATGAAACAAGCAACCTGTCTCTGGGGCTTGTCCCTGGTGCTGTTGGCGACAAGTGCCGCGCCAGGCCATGCTCAGTATCCCGGCGGGTTCGGCATGTACCGGCAATCGTACATGCCCCGTCCAATGTTCAGTCCGTACCTGAACCTGTTTCGCAACGACGCGCCGCTGTTTCTCAACTACTATGGTCTTGTGGAGCCGCAATTCCAGGCGCAAGCCGCCATCGGTCAGTTGCAGCAGGGCGTCAGCAATCTCCAGGATGCATCCATGGCCGGCAAGGAAATCGCCATGCCTGCCACCGGCATTCGCTCCGGCTACATGACGCAGTCAAGGTATTTCATGACGCTTGGTGGTCCGAGCGGCGGCAACACCTTTTCGCGCGGAGTGCAAAACCGACTCAGCAGGCAAGGCGGCACCGCCGGCGGGGGCGGTTACGGCAGCGGCGCCGGCACGGGCATCGGCTCCAACATCGGGATGGGAAGCGGTAGCGCTGCCGGAGCAACTACGCCGAGACGGTAAGGGCATTCCGACCATTCCGTGAAATCTGCGGCATGGCGATCCGCGTCGCAGCCCTGTCGCCAACCTCCTGTTCAGCTCCACGCCGTGCCGCGTTCGGCCTCGTCCAGTTCAAAACGTGGGTTAGCCAAGCAATTCGGAGATTGGGTTGCCGCCGGGCAGGATGGGCAGCGGGCGGCCCGCGTGGTTGCGAAACTCGTGGCGTCGGTCGATGCCCAGGAAGTGATACAGAGTCGCCAGGAGATCGGTCGGGTGAAGCTGTCGCTCGCGGGGCCGCTCAGCCCGGCTATCGGTCGCGCCGATGACCTGGCCGACGCGCATGCCGCCGCCGAACACCAGCACCGACATCGCGTATGGCCAGTGGTCGCGCCCCGGCCGGCCGTCGCGGGTGTCCAGCCGCGGCGTTCGACCAAACTCACCCATGACGATCACCAGGACGCGTTCGCCGAGGCCACGATCGTAGATGTCTTCCACCAGGGCAGTCAGCGCCTGGTCGTAAACCGGCAAGCGCCGCCGCATGGCGTCGAAGATATCACGGGCAGTCGAGTGATCGTCCCAGCCGCCATCCACCCCCTCGTAGCTGGCGATCTCCGCCGTGACGAAGCTCACACCGGCTTCCACGAGCTGGCGCGCGAGTAGTAGTTTCTGGCCGGCGTTGCTGCGGCCGTAACGGTCGCGCAAGCGTGTATCCACGGCGCTGAGGTCGAAGGCGCGCCTGGCGGCCTCGCCCGTGAGCAGTGCCACCGCTTCGCGCTCGTAGCGATCCATCGCCGCCATTGTGCCGCGCGCGTCCAGATCCCTGCGCATGCCATCGAAGCCGTGCAACAGCGCGCGGCGGTCGTCCAGCCGCGCGACCACGTCGGCGGCCACTGCGATGTTGGGGACGCGAAAGGTAGGGCTGCTGGGGTCGCCAGCCGCTACGAACGGCTCATACCCGCGACCCAGGTAAGCAGGCCCAACGAAGCCTATCGGGTGCGAGATTGCGACATAGGAAAGCTGCCCTTCGAGTGACGAGGGGCGCATCCGCTTGATCACCGAGCCCACCTCGGGATGAACCGAGGTGGTGGTGCCGCCCCCCGTCAACACGGCCGGCCAGCCGGTCAGCACGTGCTGTGCACCGTCCTGATGGCCGGTGAACTCGTGTGTCAACGATCGGATCAACGTCAGTCGGTCGGCAATGCGCGCGTGGCGTGGCAGCAACTCGCAGACGTCCAGGCCAGGGACGCAGGTGCGAATCGGCCGGAAGGCGCCACGATACTCCGCAGGCGCCTCGGGCTTCATGTCATAGGTTTCGAGGTGACTTGGTCCACCGCCCAGCCAGACGAGGATGCAGGCAGTATCCTGCACGGGACGACCCTGCGCCACGGCGCCAGCGCGAAGCCGCAGCAAGTCGCTCAGTCCTAGCCCCGCCAGGCCGAGCAAGCCTGCTCGGAGGAAATCTCGTCTTTGCGGGACTCCGAGGCGAGTGTGCATGGTGACTACTCTCCGGCTCCTGAGGCCATGAGCGCCGCGGTGACGATGCTTCAACCTGTGCCGCACATTATAGCGTTCCCTACGCTTGGTGCGCCGCCAATGGCGTCTCTGCCTGGGCCGCGAACGCCTTCAAGTCCTGCCCCTTGAGCACGGCAGCCAGCAGGTCGGGCAACCGATCCGGCACGCAACCGAAGCAGGGCATGCCCATGTTCGAAAGTTTCTGCGCGAGGTCGTGGTTGTACGATGGCTTGCCATGGTCGGTGATGGCGAGCAGTGTCATCGCCTTGACGCCGCTGGCGAGGATCTCCGCCATCTTCTGCACGAACTTTTTCTCGTTGGGGCTGGTGTCGTAAAGGTCGGCGAGAAGGATGTACAGCGTTCGCGCCGGCGTGTGCATGAACTGCTCACAGTAGCGCGTGGCCATCCAGTAATCCTCCGCTCCGCCCAGCTGGATGCCGAACAGGAGATCGACCGGATCGTCGCACTGGGCGGTGAGGTCCACGACATCCTGTTCGTTGAAGGCGACGACGTGCGTCTCGACGGCTGGCATGCTGGCCAGGATTGCCCCCATCACGCCGCCGTAGATCAGCGACGGCGCCATCGATCCTGATTGATCCATGGCGATGATGACGTTCCATTCGTTGCGGCGCTGATGCCGGCTGAAAAACGACAGGTGTTCCGGGATGATCGTCTTCAGTTCGGGCAGATAATTCTTGAGATTGCGGCGGATGACGCGCTGCCAGTCGAGGTTGGCGAGACTGCGAAACGACGTGTGCTGGTTGCGGTTGAGGGCGCCGCGGATGGCCTGCCGCATGCGCGATTCGAGCCGCTTGCGCAGCTCCTCGACAACCTTGCGGACGACCTCGCGGGCGGCGGCCTTGGCCTTTTCGGGAACCAGGCTCTTCAGCGACAGGATCATCGACGCCAGATCGACGGACGGCTCGACTTGCGAGAGTATCTCCGGCTCGAAGAGCAGCTGCTTGAGCCCGCGCCGCTCGATGGCGTCTCTCTGTACCAGGACGACGACGTCCTTGGGAAACAGCCGGCGAACCTCGCCCAGCCAGCGTGCCACCTTCGGCAGGCCGCGTCCCTTCACGGGACTGTGCTTGCTGCCGGGGTCGCGCTCCCACTCCTCGCGCGTCAATTCGCCGCTGTCGTCGGCCTCGCCCGCGCCGGGGTAAACCAGTTCGAGTGCCTCGTCGATGGCCGTGCCGTCGCCGTCGAGCAGGCTGGCGTCGCGCAGCCAGCCGGCGAGCCGGCCCAGCGCGCACAGCTCGTCATCGGCAGACTTGCCAAGGATGAGACGCCAGCGAAGAAGTTGATCGTGGGACATGAGCTTCGTTTCGCTAGGCCTGACATTCACGCTGCGAGACATTTCCCGGGGCCGCAACTCCGAGGGTGCTCGTCAACCGCCGCCACTTGTGCTGAAAGGTCGGCCGGGCGAACACGTCGCGATTGACGACGCCGGCCGGCTGTCGCCCCTGGGACACATCCACCATGCCCTGGCAGACGGCCCGGCCGATGTCGCGAAAGAGCTCGTGAGTCCAGGCGATGCTGTGCGGCGCCAGCAGCACGTTGTCCAGCCTGGTGAAGCGATGGTCGGCGCCGATCGGCTCGCCGGCGAAGCAGTCGAGCGCGGCACCGGCAATGCGCCTGGCAAGCAAAGCGGCGTGGAGCGCGTCCTCATCGACGATGCCGCCACGCGCCGTGTTTAGCAAGTATGGCCCGTCGCAATAAATCTGCAACATCTCTATTGACACATAGAGCCTGTCTATTGTCTAGTTTGCGGTTATGGAAAGCAGTAACCAAGGAAGGTACTCGACCCTTGATGTACGGGTGCGAGCTG